>CAUHFS010000001.1 GCA_959605475.1 uncultured Collinsella sp.
GATGGACCTGTAGCTCAGTTGGTTAGAGCGTCCGGCTGATAACCGGGAGGTCACAAGTTCGAATCTTGTCAGGTCCACCATCAAAACGTTAAGAGCCCTGGGGCATTGCCTCGGGGCTTTTTTCTTATCCAACTAAGTAGTCAAAATAGCCCCGTCCCAAATTAACTACTTTGATTTTGTGTGCTGGGCGAAAGATTGGGTAGTATAGCTATTCAATGCGGCGACCCTGCCGCGTGTTAACCGCTACGTACCGGAGGTGTTCCATGGTTCGCGTCGACATAGAGACCATCGTCATGGCCGCCGGTCCCGTGCCATCGCTTATCGTGCTTCGCGAGCGCTGCGGCAAGTCGGATTCGACGGCACCGCTGCGTTCGCTTTCCATTCAGACCGGCTCGTTTGAGGCCGCGGCAATTAGCTGTGGCATCGATAGCGGTCGCGCCGAGCGCCCGATAACGCATGACCTGCTGCTTGACACCGTCGATGCCCTGGGAGCCAAGCTCGAGCGCATCGAGATCGTTCGTGCCGAGCCGCCGGTGTTCTATGCGACGATTGTTGTGCTGGTCGATGGTGACGAGCGCAAGATTGACGCCCGCCCCAGCGACGCCATCGCCCTTGCCGTGCGCAGTAATGCCCCCATGTTTGTGGAGGACGACATCATGAATCGCCTGGGTACCGTTTCTGCCCATGCCGAGGAAGTTGACGACGAGCAGGAGTTCGAGAAGTTCGACGAGTTCGTCCATACGCTCTCCCCCGATGATTTCTAAATGTCTGGCACGCGAGCGGAGAGGTCGCTGATGGGTACCCGCGTATCGGCTGAAGCGGCCGCCATCGCGCGTGAAGCCCAGATGCGCTCGGAGGCATCCGAGGCGGCTCGCATCGCCTATGTGACGCAGGCCCGCACGCTTCGCGAGCGCCGCGGCTCCTATATCAAGATGGTTATCATCTCCGCCCTTGTCGCGGTAATCTGTTCTCGCCTTCGTGGTACAGTTGGTGCGCTTGGGTTTTCGATTTCAACAGGCTTGGTAATCTGGGGTGTGGTCGATGCGGTCATGCTGACCAACCAGATCAAGGTACTCGACAAGCGCGCGATGGATATGGTGCGCGCCCGCGACGCTGCCTCCAAGACCGCTGCCGAGGCACAAGAACTGTAACGACGCCGGATTCGATGGGAAGGTCTAGAGATGGCACAGGATATGCAGGACGCCGGTAACGTCTCCGCCGAGCTCGACGCCATGGTGTGTGACCTGATTGGTGCGTTCTTGGACGACCTTGCCGCCGGTGAGAATCCGGGCGTGGTTGTGGCGATCGAGGACGCTGCTTCCAACCGCTATCTGGCCGCGCTCGACGAGGATGGCGAGGAGGCATGCCTGGAGGCTGCCACCAACTTTATCTCCGAGCACAAGATGGGTCTTAAGGACGAGGGCCTGGGCCGTATCGCCCGCTATGCCATCGGCTATACCGGCTGTGTCGAGATTGACGGCGGCTACCACGACGCTCTGCTCGTGAGTTTCTTTGAGACGACGCTCGAGAGCGGTTTTTCGGCATATGTGCTGTATGAGGGCATGGGTGCCGGCGATGGTTTTATGTGGAGCGACCCTGAACCTGCAGGTGAGGAAACCCCTCTCATCTAAAATCGCTAAAATAAACGAGTTTTCGGTAAAAGGCTCAATATTCCCGCCGAGCGTTGCATTGCTGGGCGGGCCGCATACGCGTGCCGTTTGTATATGGATAGAAGATAGGGGAACTACATGCGCGTAGACAATCTGAGGAACATCGCCATCATCGCCCACGTCGACCACGGCAAGACGACGATGGTCGACAAGCTCCTGCGTGCCACGGACGCCTTCCGTGCCAACCAGCAGGTCGAGGACCGCGTCCTGGACTCTAACGACCAGGAGCGCGAGCGCGGCATCACGATTCTCGCCAAGAACATCTCTATCGAGTACAAGGACGTCAAGATCAACGTCATCGACACCCCGGGTCACGCCGACTTTGGCGGCGAGGTCGAGCGCGTGCTACGTATGGCCGACGGCGCCCTGCTGCTGGTCGACGCCTTTGAGGGCCCCATGCCCCAGACCCGCTTCGTGCTGCGTCACGCTATCGACACCGGCCTCAAGATCATGATCGTCATCAACAAGATCGACCGTCCGGGCGCCAACCCCGAGAAGGCCTACAACGACTGCCTGGACCTCATGGCCGACCTGGGCGCCACCGACGACCAGCTCGAGTTCGCCATGGAGCACGTGGTCTACGCCAGCGCCATGAATGGCTTTGCGCGCCTTGACCCCAACGACGGCAACATGGACATGTATCCGCTGCTCGATATGATCATCGACGGCATGCCCGCGCCCGAGGTTGACGAGAACGCCCCGCTGGCCATGCAGTGCGTGACCATCGACCACTCCAACTTCGTCGGCCGCATCGGCATCGGTCGTGTGTATTCCGGCACCATTCACCAGGGCGACCAGATTCTGGTTGTGAAGAACGACGGCTCCAGCGCCACCGCTACCGTCAAGCAGCTCTTTACCTTCGACTACCTGGGCCGTACCGAGTGCCAGGAAGTCGGCGCCGGCGATATCGCCGCCGTCGTGGGTATCGACCGCACCGATATCGGCGATGTCTACACCGACCCCGAGAACCCCGTCGAGCTCGAGCCCATTGAGATCGACCCGCCGACCCTGTCCATCGTCTTTGAGGCCTCGACCTCCCCGCTCGTCGGCCGCGATGGCGACATCGTGGGTGCCCGTCAGCTCAAGGAGCGCCTGTTCAACGAGGCCGAGAACAACGTGACCATGAAGATCGAGGAGCTCGAGGACAAGAGTGGCGTCGAGGTCTCTGGCCGCGGCATTCTGCACCTGTCCGTTCTGATGGAGTCCATGCGCCGCGAGGGCTTTGAGTTCCAGGTCGGTCGTCCCCGCGTTCTGTTTAAGAAGGACGAGAACGGCAACAAGATGGAGCCTGTCGAGCAGGCCGTCGTCGAGTGCCCGGACGAGTACTCGGGCAAGGTCGTTGAGGTCTTTGGCACCTCGGGCGGCATCATGACGAGCATGGATACCTCGGGCATCGTGACGCACCTTGAGTTCAAGATCCCGACGCGCGGCATCATGGGTCTTAAGAACCGCATCATGAACGTCACCCACGGCGAGGGCGTGTTCTACCACACCTTCCTGGAGTATGGCCCCTACGCTGGCGAGATCGGCAACCGCCAGAACGGCGCCATGATCTCCATGACCACCGAGAAGGCCGTTGCCTACGCTCTGGGTACGCTGCAGGAGCGCGGTCAGCTGTTTGTTGAGCCGGGTACCGAGTGCTACGAGGGCATGATCGTGGGCGAGCGCAGCAAGGCCGGCGACATGGTCGTCAACATCGCCCGCACCAAGAACCTGGGTAACCAGCGTTCCTCGACCTCCGACATCTCCGTGCAGCTGGTGCCGCCTCGCACCTTCTCTCTGGAGGAGGCGCTGGAGTACATCGCCGACGACGAGCTGGTGGAGATCACTCCCAAGAACATCCGCCTGCGTAAGCGTCTGCTCAACGCCACCGACCGTAAGAAGGCAGCCGTCCGCGCTGGCCAGGTCAACAAATAAGCGCTGGGGCTTATAACTGCCAATAAGAAAGGGCGTCGACCGCAATGGTCGGCGCCCTTTTTGGTGCACGGGGATTGAGAAGGCCTTCACCACCACAAAGGTGCCTGTCCCCTTTGCGGTGATTGGTGGTTAGGCGGTGGGGAGTCCTGGCGTGTTAGCCGGCTGCTGCGGCTTGAGGTGGGCGTTGCGCCAGATGATCTGGATGACGTAGCCGAGCGTGAAGACGAAGGCCACGCCGCTGATGAAGTCGCCGATGAGGGGAAGTCCCGTGAGGGCACCTGCAGCCACACCGCCGACGGCTGCCATGGCGTAGCGTTTCTGGTTATGACCGACCATGCGGGCGATCGCGCACCCCGCAAAGGCGCTCGATACCAACGCGATGCCGATAACGCCGCACAAGAGAGTTCCGGCAAGCGACAGACCAGCGATAGAGATAATCAGCAGCAGGACGGCGGGGACGACAGCAATCGTACCCAGAAGACCGCTCACCCACAGTGGCGTGGGGTGCTGGTGGAGCATTCCGGCGGCACTGGCGGTTGCGCGCGGAAAGACAAGCTCAAGCAGGATAGCGACAAAGCCGGTGGAAAGCGCTGCGGCGACGATGCCGCCGATGGTGTCGTTAACCGTAGAGGTGTTCTCGTTCTCGGTGCGGTCGATCTTGAGGGCTCCGACCTGGGCACCCTCTGCCCGCTCGGGATCCTGTGAGACGTGGGCGCTCACCGTGCCGGTGATGCAGGCGTTTTTGCCCAGGATGAGCTTGTCGGCCCAGACCTCAACATCGCCATCGACGGTGCCATCGATGGTAACGGTGTCGCCGGCGAGCGCCGCCGATTTAGCGGAGCCGCGCAGGGCGACCGTCTCGCCTGCCGCGTAAAAACAGTTGGCGGTGCTACCGGTGTTAAGGACGACGTGCTGGCCGGCTACCGTCACGCTGCCATCGATTGCGGTTTTGGCGATATCGATGGTACGCGCCGCCAGGCGAACGGCGCCGCCTACGGTGCAGTCGCGAATCGACAGGCTCTCGCCCGCCGCGATAATATCGCGGCCGATGGAGGCATCGTCTAAGTTGAGGCTTTGGCCGGCCCAGTACAGGTCGCCTTCGACCCCGGACGGGGTGGAGTCAGCTTCGGTCGTGAGCACGTTTCCGGCGGTATCTGTGCCGGCGAATGAAGTCGTGGGAAGTACGATTAGCGCAAGTGCAATCAGTGCGAATAGGAGGGCGATGCGCGCCTGCACTTTACGGTGCCGGGACGACGGTGCTAGGTTGTAAGGCATAGTGAATCCTTCGCTAGATACTCGACATGTATCTAACAGGGTACCCAACGCGCGGGCGCTCTAAAAGAACCTCTCGGTTGCATTTCGAAGGGTCGTGCCGTGCTGTCTACTTTTTGCGATGCAAGAAGCGCGCGATGTCTTCCTCTGTGGGGCTTTTGATGTCAAAGCGCAGCGAGATCCAGCGCAGACCCATGGTCACGACAACGCATACGACTAGCGCGGCGACATTGCTGACCAAGCCACTCATGACGAGGCTTACATAGCTTGCCGATCCGGCGATGGCCGCGATGGCATAAAAGTTCGTACGCTGGAAAATGCCCGGCACCACGCCCATAAAGCCGTCGCGCAGCATACCGCCGCCCACTGCGGTGAAGAAGCCCATCATGATGCATACGGCGGGCGCAAAGCCGTAGACCAGCGCCTTGTCTGCGCCGGTTGCCGCATAAATACCCACCGAGATGATATCGAGCAGGGGAATGAGTTTTTCGGGTTTATCGACGATTGCCGGGAAGATGTAGATAATGGCCGCCGTGGCAATGGAAAGTGGTAGTGCCATCGGCTGGTTGAGGATGTAGACGTTGCCCACTTGCAGTGTCATGTCGCGTAATAGACCGCCGCCCAGGCCACAGACCACGGCGAGTGCGACCGCGCCCACCAGGTCGAGCTTATGCTCGCGCGCGACCAGCACGCCCGAGATCGATGCCGCGACAACAGCGAACATCTCGAGCCAAAAGGGGATAGCGACCATGGCATCCGAGGCATGTGAGGTAACGGTCATAGCGGCGACGACGGGCAAGATGGAATCCTTCTGATTGCGAGTTTAGACAATGCCCGTACATAGTACATGGTTGGCGGGCATCGCGCCCTCATTCCTCGGCAAACGGTCGGGACTGGGCGCGTTCATAGGTCCCAAACATGTACATCAGCCTCCAAAGATGTCGAAAAATGTCGGTTTTGGAGGGTGGTGTACACATTTGTGATTTTGGGCCGGGATCGAACGTGATACGGGCGCGGGTTGAATAGGAGGGATGTCCAAATTTTGAGCGAAGCTCAAAATTTATCCGGTCGGCTGGCGTCGACCGCGCTGCGCTAAAAACGCGCCGCTGGCGCGTTTTCTTTACGCTCCGCGCCCTGTCGGGTTCGAATCCCTCCTCCTGCGCGTTTGTGTAATGTGCCCAAAATAAAAAAGCCCCAATGCTGGGGCGGGTACCAAATAAAGGCGGAGGAGGAGGGATTCGAACCCTCGTGACCTTATACAGGCCAAACGGTTTTCGAGACCGCCGCATTCAACCACTCTGCCACCCCTCCGCGTGGGGTAAAAACAAAGCAGGCTCGAAGGCCTGCTTTGGAATTAACTGGCGGAGAGTCAGGGATTTGAACCCTGGAGACGCTTTTGACGCCTACACGATTTCCAATCGTGCTCCTTCGGCCACTCGGACAACTCTCCGTTAAATGCGAAAGTCAGTATACACGAGGAATCGCAAAGTGCAAACAGAAAAGTTGGCATTTTTTGAAACGCTTAGCTTCGTGACGGGATCCAAGATGCCAAAAACGACCTCTGACCAGCATGGCTGCATGCGGTAAATTGTTCAAAATTGGTATTTATAGATGACGTGGCAGCAATTTTAAAAATATTTGAACGGTGTTGTGAACCACTGGTATGCATTTCGCGATCACGGCCCTGCAATTGCTGACCTGCAGTTTGATTTGGTTTGTCCCCGCAGCGCCGTAGCTTGTCCACAGATTCGTCAAGCATTTGGTCAGCATTTGGTTGGAAGACGCATGAAGTGCCGTGTGAGTATGGACATATGTGGAGGTCATGAGGTTGTAGCTGCATGTTCTTGCAGCCTGGGAGGTTGAAAGATATTATTACCAAGTCTTTTCCTGCTTCAGGCGCACCTTCACGACCTGAAGCCACATTTGCCCAGAGGAGGTGACAATATGAAGGCTTATGAACTGCTGTTCTTTGTTGACCCGTCGCTCGACCCCGAGACTCGTCTCGCTGTTATGAAGCGTATCGATACCACGATCGCCGAGGGCGCTGGCAAGGTCGACTCCGTTGACGAGTGGGGCAAGCGCAAGCTCGCCTACGAGATCAACGACCTCACCGATGGTGACTACACCCTCATCAACTTCCACGCAGA
Source organism: uncultured Collinsella sp. (assembly GCA_959605475.1). Classification (GTDB taxonomy): domain Bacteria; phylum Actinomycetota; class Coriobacteriia; order Coriobacteriales; family Coriobacteriaceae; genus Collinsella. The sequence goes on from CAUHFS010000001.1 coordinate 7,007, forward strand.
TCCTACCCAGATCGCCGAGCTTGATCGCGTCCTGCGCATCACCGACGCTGTGGTCCGCCACATGATCGTCCGTCGCGACGACCAGGAGTAAGACTGTCGTTTTGGACTGGGCTTGTGCCCCAAGAGGAAGTAGTGAGTTATGAGCATCAATCGAGTGAACATCACCGGTAACCTCACGCGTGATCCCGAGCTGCGCGCCACCGCTGGCGGAACCCAGGTTCTGTCCTTTGGCGTCGCCGTGAACGATCGTCGCCGCAACCCGCAGACTGGCGAGTGGGAGGACTATCCCAACTTTGTCGACTGCACTATGTTCGGCACGCGCGCCGAGGCCGTGAGCCGTTTCCTGGCAAAGGGAAACAAGGTCGCGATCGAGGGCAAGCTGCGCTACAGCTCTTGGGAGCGCGACGGCCAGCGCCGGAGCAAGCTTGAAGTCATCGTCGATGAGATCGAGTTTATGAGCTCCCGCGGTGGCCAGGGTGGCTACGATCAGGGCGGTTATGCCCCCGCAGCCCCTGCAGCGCCCGCACCGCGTCCTGCCGCACCGGTGGCTACGCCGCCCGCGGTCGACGTCTACGATGAGGACATCCCGTTTTAAGGGCTGTTCACCTATTTTTGAGTGAGAGGCGGCTTCGGTTCGCCGAAGTTGCCAAACGAAAGGTATTTTGACATGGCTAATGATTTTTCTGCACGTCAGCCGCGTCGTAAGTACTGCCAGTTCTGCAAGGAGAACACTGAGTTCATCGACTATAAGGACACTCAGCTTCTCCGTAAGTACATGACCGACCGTGGCAAGATCAAGCCCCGTCGCGTCACTGGCGCTTGCACGCAGCATCAGCATGACATCGCCAACGCCATCAAGCGCGCCCGCGAGATGGCTCTCCTGCCGTACACCGTCCCCGTGGTTTCCTCTCGTGGCAACCGCGACCGCGGCTAAGAAGGGAGACGCATCATGAAGGTTATTCTTCTCGATGAGATCAAGGGCAAGGGCGGCGAGGGTGACGTCGTAGAGGTCGCTCAGGGTTACGCTGAGAACTTCCTGTTCCCCAAGAAGCTCGCTGTTGCCGCCACCAAGGGCAACCTCAAGCAGCTTGACGAGCGTCGCAACAACATCGCCAAGCGCGAGGCCGTCCGTCTGGCTACCGCCAACGAGACCAAGGCTGCCTTCGAGGGCAAGACGGTCACCGTTGACGTCAAGGTCGGCGACGAGGGCATCCTCTTTGGCTCCGTTACCGCCGCTATGATCGCTGACGCCATCAAGGCTCAGCTCGGTATGGACATCGACCGCAAGCGCGTCGAGCTCGGTAAGCCCATCAAGGTTGCCGGTGCCCACACCGTTGCCATCTCGCTGTACCGCGAGATCAAGGCCGAGGTTGTCGTTCTCGTTGGCGTTACCGCCGAGGAGCTCGCTGCCGAGGCTGAGGTCGAGGAGGCCGCTGAGGCCGAGACCGCCGAGGTCGAGACTGAGGCTGCTGCCGAGTAGCATTTGCTGCAACGCAACAATCTTGTTCTAAGAAGGGCGCTCTGGGAGACCAGGGCGCCCTTTTGTTTTCTACGCTCGGCGAGCGCCATGGCAGGCGTTGTGGTGAAGTCCTATACACGGGACCGTTCATCCGTTTCGTTCGGTGATGATTGCCGGGGCGCGGCCCGTTTTGGGACTGTGGCTGATACTATGGATGCTCGCAAGCGATATGAATGAGGATGCTCATGGCATATGACGAAAGGGAGACGGGGCTAACGGTCGAGGACCGTGGCTCCAAGTTGGGTCTCCCTCAAAACCAAGATGCAGAGGCCAATGTACTGGCCGCCATGCTGCTGTCGCCCGAGGTGGTCGAGGAGGCCCAGGTCGAGCTGCAGCCCGATGACTTCTACCGGCCCATTCATAAGACCATCTACACCGCGATGGTCGATATGTACAACAGCCGCATTCCCATCGACTCTATCTCGCTGATCGATTACCTGCGCAGCATCAACAAGCTCGATGCCGTGGGCGGCGAGGCCTACATTTTGGAGCTGATGGGTCAGACCCTGTCGCTCGTGAACTGGCAGCACCATGCCGCCATCGTCCGTCGCGACTCGATGCTGCGCGAGCTGATCGGTGCCACCAACGAGATCAACGCCCTGGCCTATAACGCCCCTACCGACACCAAGGAGGTCGTGGAGCTGGCCGAGAGCAAGCTGCTCAAGGTCACGGCGCGCGAGGTCAAGTCGAGCTACAAGACGTTGACCGAGTTTATGGTCGAGGCCTATAACGAGGCTGAGGAAGTGTGCCAGGCCGGTGGCCAGGCTGCGGGCGTGCCCACGGGCTTCCCGTCGCTCGACCGCATGCTCATGGGTTTTCGCGAGGGTCAGCTCATCATTATCGGCGCCCGTCCTGCTGTAGGTAAGACGTCGTTCGCCCTGAATCTGGCGCTCAACGCTGCCGCCGCTGGTTATACCGTCGGCTTCTTCTCGCTGGAGATGTCGGGCAAGGAAATTGCCCAGCGTCTGATTTGCGCCTATGCGATGATCTCGATCAGTGACTTTCGCATGGGCCGCATTAGCCCCGAGCAGTGGGCCAATATCAACGAGGCCACGCAGACCTTGTCTAAGCTCGACATTCTGATTGACGATACGCCCGGCACCACGGTTACCGAGATCCGCGCCAAGAGCCGCCGCATGCTCCACAACAAGGAGAAGGCCATCATCATTCTGGACTACCTGCAGCTGGTGAGTCCTCCGCCGGGGCGTCGCTCCGAGAGCCGTACCGTCGAGGTCTCCGAGATGTCGCGTGGTCTGAAGATCATGGCCAAGGAGCTCAAGATCCCGCTGATCGCGCTGTCGCAGCTCTCGCGTCAGGTCGAATCCCGCACCGGCAAGCGCCCGCAGCTGTCCGACCTGCGTGAATCGGGCTCCATCGAGCAGGACGCCGACATCGTTATGTTCTTGGACCGCTCCGCCGATGAGGCCGAGGCCTCGCGTGACGATCGACCCGACGAGGGCGTTACGCGTATCGTCGTGGCCAAGAACCGTTCGGGTCCGATCGGTGACGTCGACCTGATGTTCCTGCCGGCATCCACCAAGTTCTATGAGCTTGATGGGGCGCATACCGAGGAGTAGGACAGGCGCCCGTTGCACGGGTATACTGGGAATGTTTTGTGCTTCTGCGTGCCGGCGTGGCGCGCAGACAGTCCATGAATGTAAGGAGTAAACATGCCGTCAACCGTTTTGGTCGGTGCCCAGTGGGGCGATGAGGGCAAGGGTAAGATCTGCGACCTGGTCGCCGGCGACTTCGATGCCGTCGTGCGCTTTTCGGGCGGTAATAACGCCGGCCACACCATCGTCGTCAACGGCAAGAAGTACGGCCTGCACCAGGTGCCCTCCGGCATCATGTATTCCGACCATGTGTCGGTGATCGGTAACGGCTGCGTCGTCAACCCCAAGGTTGTCCTTGAGGAGATCGACATGTTCGAGGCCGACGGTATCACCACCAAGAACCTCAAGATCAGTGGCAACGCGCACGTCATCATGCCGTACCACATCGATCTGGATGGCGCCTTTGAGCAGAAGCTCGGCAAGAAGAACATCGGTACCACCAAGCGCGGTATCGGTCCGTGCTATCAGGACAAGATGGCCCGCATTGGTCTGCGCATGCAGGACATGCTGGACGAGACGCTGTTCCGCGACAAGCTGGAGACCGCTCTCGCCCGCGTGAACCCCGAGCTCGAGCTCATCTACCACCTGCCCACCTACACCGTGGGCCAGATCTGCGACGAGTATCTGCCCATGGCCGAGCGCCTGCGCCCCTACATCACCGAGACGAGCCTGCTGCTCAACAACATGATCGATGAGGGCAAGAACCTGCTATTTGAGGGCGCCCAGGCAACGTTGCTCGACATCGACCACGGCACCTATCCGTACGTGACGTCTTCCAACTGCACCGCCGGCGGCGCCATCACCGGCTCCGGCGTGGGCATGAAGAACGTCGACCGCGTGCTGGGCGTCATGAAGGCCTATATCACCCGCGTCGGTTCGGGCCCCATGCCCACCGAGCTTTCCTATGAGTCCGAGGCCGGCCACACGCTGACCGAAGAAGGCTATGAGTACGGCGTGACCACCGGTCGCCGTCGTCGTTGCGGCTGGTTTGACGGCCCTATCGCCAACTATGCCTCGCGCGTCAACGGCCTCACCGACATCGCCGTGACCAAGCTCGACGTGCTTTCGGCCTTCGACACCATCAAGGTGTGCGTGGCCTACGACGTCGATGGCGAGCGCTACACGAGCGTGCCCGAGCATCAGGTGCGCTTTGAGCACGCCAAGCCCATCTACGAGGAGCTCCCCGGCTGGAAGTGCGACATTACCGGTTGCCGCAGCTTTGACGAGCTGCCGCAAGAGGCTCAGGACTATGTGGCGTTTATCGAGGATCTGGCACACACCCGCGTGACGTTTATTGGCGTTGGCGCCGGTCGCGAGCAGATCATCAACCGATTCTGGAAGTAATCGGCACTATTCGGTTATTGCGATATACCCCTTTGCAGCCCAAGCGGGCGGCCGAGGGGTATATTTGCTTGCAAAAGGCTCGCGCGGAGCGAGCCATTCATCCATAGAGGAGGCACCCTTGAAGGCGGACACTCAAACCATCGACATCCTGTTGTTGGGCAGCGGCGGCCGCGAGCACGCTTTGGCAGCTAAGCTCGCAGCATCACCGCGCGCCGGCAAGCTCTACATTGCGCCGGGTAACGGCGGCACCGCGAGCTGCGGCGAGAACGTGGTTCTCGACGATTGCGATCCTGCGGCCGTGGCGGCGTTTGCCCAGAGCCATGGATGCGGACTCGTGGTGATTGGCCCCGAGGCTCCGCTCGTGGCGGGCGTGGCCAACGCCGTGCGCGCGGCGGGCATCCCGTGCTTTGGCCCGGGTGCCGAGGGTGCCCAGATGGAGGGCTCCAAGCTGTTCTCCAAGCAGCTCATGGAGCGCGCGAACATCCCGACGGCCGCCTATGGCTCGTTTACCGACGAGGCCTCGGCGCTCGCCTATGTGCGCGAGCAGGGCGCTCCGCTGGTCGTCAAGGCCGACGGCCTTGCCGCGGGCAAGGGCGTTATTGTGGCAACCGAGCTTTCGCAGGCCGAGGAGGCTGTGCGCGAGTGCTTTGGCGGTACCTTTGGTGATGCCGGCAACACCGTTGTCATTGAGGAGATGCTGGTTGGCCCCGAGTGCTCGCTGCTGGCCTTTACCGACGGCAAGACCGTGCGTCCCATGGCCACCTCGCAGGATCACAAGCGCGCGCTTGAGGGCGACAAGGGCCCCAACACCGGCGGCATGGGCGTCTACAGCCCGGTGCCCATCGTGACCGACGAGGAGCACGCCACCATGGTGGCGGTCATGGAGCAGACCGTGGCAGAGCTCGCCGCCGAGGGCATCGACTACCGCGGCTGCCTGTACGGCGGCTTTATGCTCACGCCCGCCGGCCCCAAGGTGCTGGAGTTTAATGCCCGCTTTGGCGACCCCGAGACGCAGGTCGTGCTGCCGCGCCTCAAGAACGACCTGGTCGAGGTTATGCTCGCCTGCGCCAACTGCGAGCTTGATCAGATTGAGCTCGACTGGCGCGACGAGTGGGCCGTGGCCGTTGTCCTGACGAGCGCGGGCTATCCTGGCAGCTACGAGAAGGGCAAAGTCATCACCGGCATTGCCGACGCCGAGGCCATGGAGAACGTGACCGTGTACCATGCCGGCACCGCCGTGGTGGACGGTCAGCTCGTGACCAACGGCGGCCGCGTGCTTGCCGTGACCGCGCTGGGCGACACGTTCGAGAACGCTCGCAACCTTGCCTACGAGGCCTGCGAGAAGATTGATTTTGAGGGCAAGACTCTGCGTCATGACATCGGCCTGCGCGCGCTGCGTGGCCGCGACGCCTGGGATGCCTAAAGTCCGAGAGGAATGAGACGGATGGACGAGAAGAACGAAGAGCTCGTGGACGCGCAGATCGTCGAAGAAGATAGCCGCGCGTACGGACACGCCGAGGGCGAGCCGGGTGGCGAGGTTGTCGACGAGCCGATGCTGGTGCTGGGCGATGACGACCCGCACGATGCCGAGCTGCACGAGAAGATTCTTTCGGAGGAGTGCGCCTGGAAGGGCAAGATCCTCGACGTCCACCGTCTTGAGGTTGAGCTGCCCAACGGTCACCGCAGCGCCCGCGATATCGTTCGCCATCCGGGTGCGGCGGCCGTTGTGGCACTGACCGAGAGCGGCAAGATCGTGCTGGTGCGTCAGTATCGCACCGCCATCGACCGCGTGACGGTCGAGATTCCCGCCGGCAAGCTCGATCCAGGCGAGGACCCGCTCGATTGCGCCAAGCGCGAGCTGCACGAGGAGACGGGCTTTAGGGCCGGTCGCATTCGCTTTTTGACGTCGATTGTCACGTCCTGCGGCTTCTGTGACGAGATCATTCACATCTACCTGGCCACCAAGCTCGAGTTCGATGCACCCAACCCCGATGACGACGAGTTTGTCAACGTGGATCTGGTGCCGCTGCACGAGCTAATCGACGCTGTGCTCGACGGCAAGATCGAAGATGCCAAGACCGTCGTGGGCGCCTTGGCCTGCGATAGCATCGCGCACCGACTAGGCGGGGCAGAGCTTTAACGAGCGGGAATGATCCCGCAGGTTTGTATAAGTCAGCGAAAGTGCTCCATTTGAGACAAGGTGGCCTAAAAGAGGAGGGAAGCGTATGGATATACGCGACCGACGATTGAAGGCCAGATTGTCCAAATGGAGCACTTGCAGCGTCGAGACGAAACGCGGTTTGGTAAAACCGCGTAAGGTGATTATGTTTAAGAGGTTTCTTTCGTATTACAAGCCCCAGATGGGGCTTTTTATTGCCGATACTGTTTGCGCCCTGGTGCTTGCCGCCATTGACCTGGCGTTTCCCATTATCCTGCGCAATCTGACCGGTGGACTGTTTACCCAGGGTCAGGCTGCCATTATGCAGGCGCTCGGTATGATCGCGGTTGGCCTGGTACTGATGTATGCCGTCCGCTGTGCCTGCCGCTACTTTGTGAGCTATTGGGGCCACGTGATGGGCGCGCGCATGGAGTCCAAGATGCGCGAAGACCTGTTCGATCAGTACGAGCGCTTTAGCTTTGCGTACTTCGATCGCAACAGCTCGGGTGACATGATGAGCCGCGTGGTCAACGACCTGTTCGATATCTGCGAGGCGGCACACCACGTGCCCGAGTGGATTATCATCTGCGGCATCGAGATCGTCGGCTCGTTTGTGATCCTCTTTGCTATTGCCCCGGCGCTGGCTCTTGCCATGGCCGTGGTGACGGCGGCTTTTGCGGTCATCATGTTTTGGCAGAACATGCGCATGCGCGAGGTCTTCAGCGACAACCGCAAAAAGATCAGCGGTATTAATGCTCAGCTGCAGGATTCGCTGGCAGGCATGCGCGTGGTCAAGAGTTTTGCGAACGAGGAAGCTGAGCGTTCCAAGTTCCGCGCCTCTAACGACCGCTATCTTTCGTCCAAGGAGAATATGTATCACGCCATGGGCGTCTACACTGCGACGTATGGCCTGCTCTCGGGCGTGTTGTACGTGATCGTGGTGCTGCTGGGTGGTTGGCTGGTGGCGCAAGGCCAACTGCAGCCGGTCGATATGGCAACCTTCGCGCTCTACATTTCGCTGTTCTGCACCCCGCTCGAGACGCTTGTGAACTCGGCTGAGACGTATCAGAAGGCCATTGCCGGCTTTAAGCGCATGGACGAGGTGCTTTCGACCGCCCCGGATATCCAGGACAAGCCGGATGCCGCGGACCTGCAGGTGACGGCTGGCGCGGTTGAATATCGCGACGTGTGCTTTAGCTACGAGGATGTTGAGCTGGGCGAGGGCGGCTCCGACGGACGCCCTGTTATCGACCACATGGATCTGTCCATCAAGCCCGGACAGACCATTGCGTTGGTTGGCCCCTCGGGCGGCGGCAAGTCCACAACGTGTTCGCTGCTGCCGCGCTTTTATGACGTGGCGGACGGATCCATCAGCATCGACGGCCAGGACGTGCGCGACGTGACGCAACAGAGTCTGCGCCGCGCCATTGGCCTGGTGCAGCAGGATGTCTATCTGTTTGACGGTACGATTGGCGAGAACATCGCCTACGGCAAGCCAGGCGCCACGGCAGAAGAGGTCGCCGAGGCCGCTCGCCGCGCCAATATCGATGCCTTTATTGAGTCGCTGCCGCAGGGCTACGACACGGTCGTGGGCGAGCGCGGCGGCCGTCTTTCGGGCGGCCAGAAGCAGCGCGTGGCCATTGCGCGCGTGTTTCTCAAGAACCCCAAGATCCTGATTCTGGACGAGGCGACGAGCGCCTTGGATAACGAGAGCGAGGAGGCAGTGCAGGAGTCGCTCGAGCGCCTGGCGCGCGGTCGCACCACGATCATCATCGCCCACCGTCTCTCGACCATTAAACATGCCGACGAGATTGCGACCGTCGAGCATGGTCGCGTTGTGGAACGTGGCACGCATGAGCAGCTTCTCGCCCGTGGCGGCACCTATGCCCGTTACTATCGAATGCAGTTCGAAGGTGCGCGTGCGCACGAGCTCGACTGATTGATATGACAGGAAGTATATGGCTGAGAAGAACCCTTTGACTCCGGAAGAAGTGACGGAGTTATTCTCCGAGATCGACGCATCCGGCGTTTTGGATCCGACGCTTGCCAAAAAGCGCACCGAGCGCATGCGCGAAAAAGAGGCTGCTGCCAAGCGCGGCGACAAGGCGGCGCTGGCGCAGCTTCGCAGCGAAGATCGCGCAAGCCAGACAAAACAGATCGACCCGCTGTCCGAGGACGACCCTTCGGGCTCGCAGGTGAGCCATACTATTACGAAGACCGCTATGGCTGTGGTCATCGGCATCCTTGTACTGATCGTGGGCATGCAGATTGGCTACGGCGTGATGCGCCGCCTGAACACTGCCAACCTGTCCGAGAGTGTTTCGGTGGATACCGTTTCCACGGCACTGAAGGGCGGCCTTGAGTGGGGCAACGGCTTTACGCAATTCCCGCTCGACTTTACCGTCGATGAAGCCGATGAACGTACGGGCACGGTCGAGGTAACGGTGTTGGACACGTCGTCTGCCAACGAGCTCGAGCTGCTGTCCAACGGGCAGATTCAGGCTGCGGCACTTGCGACCAACGCGTTGCTCAATGATAAGATCGACCGCGTGGTGTACAACGTGCACGCCTATATCGATGAGGACAGCAATATCCAGCACGACTCTTTCTTTGGCATGTTTCCCGCACGGGGCCATCAGAGCGCCATTTTGACGTTTGTGTGGACCAAGAGCTCTTCAAATGCCACGAGCATCGACTGGAAGATGCGTATCGTGAGCATGGACGACACGATTGCCGAGCGCATCCAAAAGCAGGTGAACTCGGTGTCGTCACTGATTGAGGACCCGGCGGTAAGCCAGACCAAGATTGACGAGGAAAAGGCCGAGCGCGACTTGGAACATCGCCTGCACGGTCGCGAGATCTTCCGCGGTGGCAAGCCCGACCGCGCGCCGTCCGATCTGCTGGAGCAGGATAAATAAGACGCCATCATCCCGCGTGAGCCAAGTGCCCGCGCGGGATGATTTTTCTGGGACGGGGATTAAATAATCATTCTGAGAGCGGGACTTTGTCGCCAACTGCATACATGGCAGACTGATTTTTCAATCCCCGTTCCAGAAAAATCATTATGCATAGAAAGTCATAATTATCATTTCGTAAACATTTCGATGAAATTAACGCCATGGCGCATACTTGCGGTTAAAATACCGCAAGGCCTAACTACCAACCTTTAAGCCGGTCCGGAGAGACCGGGAAGGAGAATTATGGCGAACAACCATACTGCGGGCACTGCTGCCCGCACCTTCGCGCCCAGCGAGCTTTGCCAGCGCATGCTGGCCAAAACCAGCAAGGGCACCTGCGGTCCCTGCATCCTGTACCTTGAGGATGGGACCGTTTTTTATGGCCGTGCATGTGGTGCCGAGGGCACTGCGACCGGCGAGGTCTGCTTCAACACCTCGCTTGAGGGCTACTTTGAGGTCATGACCGACCCGAGCTATGCCGGCCAAATCGTAACCATGACCTATCCGCAGATCGGTAACTACGGCATCGACGAGACCGACGTCCAGTCGGCCTTCCCCGGTGATGCTACCCGCCCCGCGAGCGCTCCCGCCATGCGCGGCATGATCGTCCGCGACATGTGCGCCACGCCTTCCAACTGGCGCTCGGCCGTCAGCGTGCCGGAGTACCTGCGTGCCCACGGCATCGTCGCTATCGAGGGTGTCGACACCCGCGCTCTTGTGCGCCACCTGCGCGACAACGGTTCCAAGATGGGTATTATCTCGACTGAGATCTTTGACGTTGTCAAGCTTGCCGAGCGTCTGGCCGCAGCGCCGACGCTGGTGGGCGAGAACCTGGTCAAGACCGTGAGTTGCCCTGAGCCCCACGCTTTTGCCGCGAGCGACCTGCCCGCTACGCATGACTTTGCGCTTGCCCCTGCCGCTCCCGCCCGCCACAAAGTGGTCGCCTACGACTGCGGCGTCAAGCGCGGCATTCTGGAGGGCCTGGTCCGCGCCGGCTGTGACCTTACTGTCGTGCCGTGGGATACGCCCGCCCAGCAGGTCCTCGACATGAATCCCGACGGTGTCTTTTTATCCAACGGCCCCGGCGACCCCGATGCCGTGGTGGAGACCTACGAGCAGGTGCAGCAGCTGATCGGTAAGGTGCCGGTCTTTGGCATTTGCCTTGGTCACCAGATGATCAGCTTGGCGTGCGGCGCCCAAATGGAAAAGCTTAAATTCGGTCACCGTGGCGGTAACCAACCGGTTATGAACCTGGTGAGCCGTCGCGTGGAGATCACCGCGCAAAACCATGGCTTTGGCCTGCTGTTCCCCAGCCTGGGCAAACTGATCCCGGAGCTTTCCGGCGGCGAGACCGAGCATGCGGCCGACGGCGACCTGCGCGCCTGGGTGCGTCGCGGTATCGCACCGGTCGTGATGAACGAGCGCTTCGGCCGCATTCGCCTGACGCACGTGAACCTCAACGACGGCACCGCCGAGGGCATCCAGCTGCTCGACGCCCCGTGCTTCTCGGTCCAGTACCACCCCGAGGCCTCGCCCGGCCCCACCGATGCCCACTACCTCTTTACCGCCTTTACGCGACTCATGGACGGCGAGGAGAACTACCTGGACATCGACACCGCGAAGGACCGTCTGCAGGGCTGGAATTTCGCCGAGACCGCCGCGACCGAGACCGAGGAGAACTAACATGCCGAAACGTACTGACATCAAGCGCATCCTCGTCATTGGTTCGGGCCCCATCGTTATTGGCCAGGCCTGTGAGTTCGACTACTCCGGCGCCCAGGCCTGCAAGGTGCTCAAGGAGGATGGCTTTGAGGTCATCCTAGTCAACTCCAATCCGGCAACCATCATGACCGACCCGGGTCTTGCCGACCGCACCTATGTTGAGCCTATCACCGCCGAGTTCATTGAGCGCGTGATCAAGAAGGAACGTCCGGACGCGCTGCTGCCCACGCTGGGCGGCCAGACCGGTCTGAACGCCGCCGTCGAGCTGGCAAAGGACGGCACGCTCGACAAGTACGGCGTCGAGATGATCGGCTGCGACCTGGCCGCTATCGAGCGCGGCGAAGACCGCAAGCTCTTTAACGAGGCCATGGCCGAGATTGGCCTGGAGGTCGCGCGCTCGGGCTATGCCTACAGCGTGACCGACGCCGAGGCTATCGCCGAGCGCGTGGGCTATCCCTGCGTGCTGCGTCCGAGCTTTACCTTGGGCGGTGCCGGTGGCGGCATCGCGCATACCCACGAGGAGCTCGTCTCCATCGTGAGCCAGGGCTTGGAGCTCTCGCCCGCCCACGAGGTGCTGGTCGAGGAGTCCATCGAGGGCTGGAAAGAGTATGAGATGGAGGTCATGCGTGACCACGCCGGCAACGGCATCATCGTGTGCTCCATCGAGAATCTCGACCCCATGGGCGTGCATACCGGCGACTCCATCACCGTGGCGCCGGCGCAGACGCTCTCCGACCTTGAGTATCAGCGCATGCGCGTGGCCTCGCTCGCCATTCTGGAGAAGATCGGCGTCGAGACCGGTGGCTCCAACGTGCAGTTTGCCGTGAACCCCAACACCGGTCGCTTGATCGTCATCGAGATGAACCCGCGCGTGAGCCGTTCGTCCGCGCTGGCCTCCAAGGCCACGGGTTTTCCCATCGCTAAGGCCGCCGCGCGCCTGGCTGTGGGCTATACGCTCGACGAAATCGTCAACGACATCACCAAGGCCACGCCCGCCTGCTTTGAGCCCACGATCGACTACTGCGTCGTTAAGGTGCCGCGCTTTGCCTTCGAGAAGTTCAAGGGTACCGACCCCACGCTCACCACGCGCATGAAGGCCGTAGGCGAGATCATGGCGATCGGCCGCACCTTTGAGGAGGCCTTCGGCAAGGCCATGCGCTCGCTGGAGGACGGCCATCAGGGCATTTGCGCCGGTGGCAAGGAGGGTGCCGACAAGCTGAGTGACGACGAGCTCGCTCAAGCCGTGGCAACGCCGACCGAGCACCGCATTTTCTTTGTGGTCGAGGCCCTGCGCCGTGGCTGGGACATCGCTCGCATCCATGCCATCTGCGGCATCGACCCGTGGTACCTCAACCGTATCAACGACATGGTGCAGGTTCAGGAGAGCATCCGCGGCCTGCGTGTGGAGGACATTGACGCTGACGCGATGCGCCTGCTCAAGCAGTACGGCACGAGCGACGCCGAGATTGCCGCGCTGACCGGCTCGGACGAGCGCTTTGTGCGCGCCTATCGCAAGGGTCTGGGTGTGGTTCCCAGCATGAAGACGGTCGATACCTGCGCTGCGGAGTTCTCGAGCGCCACGGAGTACCACTACAAGACGTACGAGAACATCTACCGAACGAGCCCGGATGCCAAGAAGTGCGTGGCTCCCGACGAGACCACGCCGGCGGACAAGCCCAAGGCGATGATCCTGGGCGCCGGCCCCAACCGCATTGGCCAGGGTATCGAGTTCGATTACTGCTGCGTGCACGCGAGCTACGCGCTGGCGGCCCGCGGCTTTGAGACCATCATGGTCAACTGCAACCCCGAGACCGTCTCGACTGACTACGACACCTCGGACCGCTTGTACTTTGAGCCGCTCACCTACGAGGACGTCATGGATGTCATCGATGTTGAGCGTCCCGACGGCGTTGTGGTGACGCTCGGCGGCCAGACTCCGCTTAAGCTGGCGCGCATGCTCGAGGAGAGCGGCGTGAACATCATGGGCACCAAGCCCGATGCCATCGACTTTGCCGAGGACCGCGAGCGCTTTGCCGCCCTGCTCGACAAGCTGGGCATCATGTATCCGCCGGCGGGCCAGGCCACGTCGTTTGAGGAGGCCGAGGCCGTGGCCGCGCACATCGGCTACCCGCTGCTGGTGCGTCCGAGCTACGTGCTGGGCGGCCGCGGCATGATGATCGCCTACGATGCCGAGCATCTGCGCGATTACATGGCCGAGGCTGCGCGCATTAGCCCCGACTACCCGGTGTATCTCGACCGCTTCCTGGAGGGTGCGATCGAGTCCGACGTTGACGCCCTGTGCGACGGCGAAGAGGTCTACATCGGCGGTATCCTGGAGCATATCGAGGAGGCCGGTATTCACTCCGGCGACTCTGCGACCTGCATCCCGCCGTTCAGCTTTAGCGAGAGCCTGCAGGCGAAGCTCCGCGAGACCACGCGCCGCATCGCGATGGCGCTGGGCGTGCGCGGCCTGGTCAACGTACAGTACGCCATCAAGGGCGAGACCGTCTACGTGATCGAGGCCAACCCGCGCGCAAGCCGTACCGTGCCGTTTATCTCCAAGGCCACCGGCGTGCCGCTGGCCAAGTGCGCGGCACGTATCATGGCAGGCGATTCCATTGCGAGCCTGGGCCTGCCGAGCGACGAGCGTCAACTGGACTGGTTCTGCATGAAGGAAGCCGTCATGCCCTGGGGCCGTTTCCCCGGTGCTGACGTTATCCTGGGGCCCGAGATGAAGTCGACGGGCGAGGTCATGGGTATCGCCAAGAGCTATCCCGAGGCATATGCCAAGACGCAGCTGGCGATCGACTACAAGCTGCCCGACCCCAGTGCCGGCAAGGTATTCATCAGCGTGTGCGACCGCGACAAGCGTCACATCCTTTCGGTCGCCCGTATCCTGCGCTACCTGGGCTTTGACATCTGCTCCACCGAGGGTACGGCGCGCGTGCTGCGCGGCGGCAACGTGACGTGCGAAGTCGTGGAGAAGATCAGCGGCCCGCACGACGGCGAGCGTCCCAACATCGACGACCTCATCGCCGATGGCAAGATTGCGGTAATCATCAACACGCCGTACGGTCCGGGCTCGCGCGGCGATGGCTACCTGCTGCGCACCGAGGCCGTCCGTCGTGGCGTGACCTGTGTGACGGCGATGTCCGCGGCCAACACGTACGTGAGCGCCATCGAGGCCGTGCGCGAGGACCAGCAGGGTCACGGCAGCGCCAACGACATGGGCATGGACGTCATCGCCCTGCAGGACCTGCCGCAGCACACGGTGTAGGTTGAGCTGACCGGCCGGGGCAGAGGGGGCCGAGTTTCCCCCTTCGCTCCGGCTGCAAGCAGAGGAGCGAAGGGGGAAACTCGGCCCCCTCTGCCCCGGCCTACGGTGACTCGGGTGCACCGTGTGCTGCGGAAGGGGCTTTGCGCGATGACTAGGGCTGAGAAATAAAGTGAGTGTGGGCGCCGTCGTTCGTTTGAACGACGGCGCCCACGTTTTGGATTTATTGGGCTGTGGCGGTGAAGGTTGTTTTGTCGGCGGCGATGTGCACGTGCAGCTTTGCCTGACCGTCGCAGCTGATGAGCACGCCTACCTCGAACGGGGTTCCCGTCTTGTCGTAGGTCGAACGCACGATGCGCATCGCCGCCTTACCGGTGTTCTGTCCCAAAAGGCGCGCCTCATGCTTGTCGAGGTTGACCGTCTCGTAGACGGCATCGACGCTTGCGGGCAGGATGCCGGTCTTTTCCGCGATATAGGCGTAGAGCGAGCCATCCACGTCTTTGCGTGTGAGCTCGGGGCAAAGTGACACGGGGATATAGACGTAGTTGAGCTCCATGGGTTTGTCGTTGGCGAGACGCAGGCGGCGAATCTCCCAGACGGGTGTCCCCTCGGGCACTTTGAGCCCAGAGGCGATGCCGCGGACGGCCGGTATGCTTGAAAAGGCGAGAATCTGCGAGCTCGGAACCCGTCCCGCTTCGCGCATCCGCGCGCTGAAATTCAGGGCCAGGTCGATGCCGGGTGCTGAGGTTTGGGGTTTGATGAACGTGCCCTGCCCACGTTTGCGCACCACGCGCCCCTCGATGACGAGATCTTGGAAGCAACGGCGCACGGTCGCGCGCGATAACTCTAGCCGCTCACAGATTTCGAGCTCGCGTGGCAGCGGCGTCTTGGTGTCGAACGCCTGGCTGGCGATAAGCAGGGCGATTCGATGTTTAAGTTGGACATAGAGCGGCGTATCACCGCTGCGGTCGAAGGGTTCGGAGGCGAGAAACGAGATCATACCCATGGGGTACCTCCATGTCGTGGGCGTACGTGACATGGTCTGACACTGCGGGGCAAACCGGAGATGCCAGGCCCGATTCTTGCTGGTATGTATGGTGCATAAGGAACATAAAACATTTATCAGACAATCTACCTGCTATTTTAAAAATAATTAGAAGAAAAAATAATTTAGGCACAAAAATAGTTGCTACCGTTAACCGATGAATAGTTGCCGTTCGCAACTATTTTCTTGTACCGAACATGCCCCGGCGCAACAATAATCTCAGCAAAAAGCAAAGCCGTGCGACACACGGCAGGTCGAGAGGAGACCGCATGCGGTATCTGGTAATGGTCAGTCACGGAACGCTCGCTCCCGGACTGCACAGTGTCCTCAAGATGCTCGGCAATGACGCCCCGAACATCTTGTCGACGAGTCTCGTGGACGGCATGGGCGCTGACGAGTATGTCGAGAACGTCAAGGCGATGCTCGCTCCCGTTACCGCCGATGACGAGGTTGTCCTGCTTGGTGACATCCTGGGCGGATCGCCGCTCACCAATGCCATGAACACGCTGGCCGAGAAGGGCCTGCTCGCCCACACCATTGCCTTCGGCGGTATGAATCTGCCCATGGCTATGACCGCCATGATGGGGCTTGCCAGCATGGACCTGGATTCCCTCAAGCAGATGATGCTGCAGGAGGGCAAGAACGGTATGTCCGAGCTCGTTGTCCCGACCGATGACGCCGATGACGAGGACGACGACATCTAGGCAGCGCATCCGCCCAAATTTTTGTGATGGAGCGGAGGTTAAGAGGAAAGACCCCCGGTGATAAAGAAAGGGAGAACGCATGATTTCGTTCATCCGTATTGACGACCGTATGATCCATGGACAGACCGTTACCCGTTGGGCCCTCGAGTATCCCTGCGACGGTCTTATCGCCGTCAACGACGCTGCAGCGTCCAACCCCGTGCTCAAGGAGGCCTACAAGAGTGCCTCGGGCAAGAAGACGTTCGTGTGGACCAAGGAGCACTTTAAGGAGGTCTCCGAGAAGGTTCTCAAGTCCGACACCAAGTACTTCCTGATCACCAAGAACCCGCTCGACATGAAGGAACTTCTCGTCGATTTTGGCTTTAAGCCCGGCATGGACCGCATCATCGTCGGTCCCTGCAACGATCGTCCCGGCACCACCAAGCTCGGCAACAACCAGTCGATTACGCAGGAAGAGGCCCAGGCGCTCGAGGATCTCACCAACGCCGGCTACACGGTCGAGTTCGCCCTTATCAAGGAGAAGTCCATCGGTGAGTGGCCCAAGTTCCGCGGTCAGTTTGGCTTCTAGTTAGGCGCCAGCCGCATTTTGGTATCTACAGCCCTTGGTGAAAGGGGCTGAGGAATAAAGAAAGGGGAAAGCATGGCAATCAATGCATTCCAAGCCGCGCTGTTCGGCCTGTTCGCCTGCCTGGCATCACTGCCTGGCATGGGCGGCACGACGATTGGCAACTACACTCTGGGTCGTCCTCTGGTCGCCGGCCTCATCGTCGGCATCATCATGGGCGATATGCAGACGGGCATCCTCGTCGGCGCTGCCATCCAGGTTGTCTACATCGCTCTCGTGACCCCCGGCGGAACCGTCTCCGCCGACGTCCGCGCCGTGTCCTATATCGGTATCCCGCTGGCGATCCTCGCCATCAAGAACTCGGGCATCGATCCCGCCTCCGCTGAGGCTGCCGGCATGGCCGCATCCCTCGGTGCCGCCGTCGGCACGCTCGGCACTGTGCTCTTCTATGGCACCGCCACCATCAACCTGGTGTGGCAGGGCATGGGCTGGAAGTGGCTCGAGAAGGGCGATCTCCACAAGCTCTACCTGGTCAACAACGTTCTGCCTTGGATTGGTCACATCGTCTGCTCGTTCCTCCCGACGTTCATCATCACCATGGGCGGCACCGCCATGGTCGACCTCATGAAGACCTACATGCCCATGGACGGCATCGCGATGAAGACGCTGTTCACCGTCGGCTCGCTGCTGCCTACCGTCGGTATCGCCATCCTGCTCAAGCAGGTCATCTCTAAGCCCACGGACTTCCTGACGTTCTTCTTCGGCTTCACCCTGTCCGCTGTCATGGGATGCAACCTGATTGCCGCTGCCGGCATCGGCTGCTTCTTCGCCCTGATCAACTATGAGATCGCTTCGCTCAAGATCGACCTCGCAAACGCTCCCAAGGCAGCTATCGCCTCGGGCTCCGATGATGAGGAAGAGGAGGACATATAATGGCAGAGAAGAAGAAACTCTCTAAGAAAACGCTTGCCAAGTCGTTCCGTAACTGGTCCTATGGCAACCTGACTTGCTTCTCGCAGGAGCACATGCAGACCTTCGGTTACCTGTGCGCCATGCTTCCGATCGTCGAGGAGCTCTACGACACGCCCGAGGAGCAGAAGCAGGCCCTCCAGACCTACTCCGCGTTCTTCAACACCGAGCCGCAGATCGGCACCATGATTGTCGGCGTCACCGCCGGCCTCGAGGAGGCTCGCGCAAACGGCGAGGCCATCGATGACGACGCCATCAACGGCATCCGCGCCGGCCTCATGGGCCCGCTCGCCGGCCTTGGCGACTCGCTGATCGTCGGTACCCTGATCCCGATCCTGCTCGGTATCGCCCTCGGTCTCTCGACCGGCGGCTCCCCGCTCGGCGCTATCTTCTATATCGTCGTGTGGAACCTGCTCATGTACCTCGGCATGCGCTTTGCCTACAACCAGGGCTATGAGCTCGGCGGCAAGGCAGTCGAGGCCCTCGTCGGCCCCAAGGCCAAGGCTCTGCGTGATTCCATCGTGATGGTCGGTACCATGGTCATCGGTGCAGTCGGTGCTACCTGGGTCTCCATCACCTGCAGCCCCAATCTGGTGCTGCCCGGCGGCGGTAAGTTCCAGGACACGCTCGACGGAATCTATCCGCACCTGCTGCCCATGGTCTTCATCATCTTCTGCTGGTACATGATGACCAAGAAGAAGGTCAACCCCATCGTTATGATGCTGATCCTCGTTGTGATCGCATTTGTGGGCGTTCTCATTGGCTTCTTCGACCCGGCACTGAGCTACTAGTCATCATCCCCTGGCCCCCTGTAAGGCCGTGCGGCCTCAACCGCACGGCCTTCTGATTTTGCGCCGCCCTTCAAGGGCAATATGGCCAGCGACCTCCATCGCCTACACGACACCCGCTATATTGCTCTTGAAAGATGACGTATTCGACAAACGATGCACTTGCGCATGATGCACACTTTGCACGAGGAGGACCATATGCACGAGAAACATGGACACGACCTTTCGCGCGACGACTTGATTCGCGAGGCAAAGATGCAGACCGATGCTATTCAGCGGCTCAATGTTTGGCTGCGCCTGGGCTATTCGCTCGTGGCGATTGGCTTTTTGATGGGGATGTGGGGTATGCAGGGCGGCCCCGGCTGGGGTGTCCCCGTGGGCATCGTGTGCCTGGTGGTGGGCACTCCGCTTTCGATCGTGCTTAAGGTCGGCACGACCAACGCCAAAAAGAATGTCGAGCGCATGCTCGAGGCCGCTGGTGTCGACGTTGAGGAGCTTATGCGACGCAAGAAGGACGAGCAATAGACTTCCGCGTTGGGGTATCATAAATAATTGTTGCGAATGTTAACTAATGTACGGCAAATGACGGTTTTATGGCCCTTCTAGAGTTGCAAAGGACAATATCCCCAGTGGATTACGATGACGTCGCTCGAAAACTGATTGTGTACTCACGTTCCCTTGCCAAGGGATCCTTGAGTGCTGCCGGCGGCGCCAGTGTGGGCGAGGCACCGGTTTTACAGTATCTATCGGGTATTGACGGTGATGTCATTCCCTCCGAGATTGCCAAGAAGCTGAAATTCTCCCGTGCGCGCATGTCGCATATCTTGGATTCACTCGAGAGTAAGGGTTACGTTCAGCGCAGGACTGATCCAAACGATCGTCGGCGTGTGCTGGTGAGCATTACCGAGGAAGGCCGTGATTTCGCGGCGAAAAAAAATGCCGAGAGTGTGGCATCGCTCTCGAAACAACTCTCAGCGCTCGGCGAGCACGATGCCCAGGAGCTCGTGCGCATCCTGAATAAAGCTTACAGCCTTACCTATGATGCCGACGACTACCTGGACAATCTATAAGGATAAAGACAGACATTTAGGTGCATCTTGAAATGCACCCGGGACAGTTGTGCCCATCAGCCACCGTCAACATCTCATTCCAAACCAAATCAGCCAACGTACGTCATGGCAATCCCCGGTAGGTTGCAGGATGGCGGCTGAGCCTTTCCCTCGGGAAACTTCGCGAAGCCCAGTTCCCGAGGGAAAGGTATGGTCTGTGTAATACCAGATAAACAGTACATTTTTGCTAGATTGGTATTTGACTGAAGAACCAATTGGTATGGCTTATTAAGCCCACCTTGCCGCTGACGCTCATTTTACTGCCGCTGGTGGACTTCCGAACTTGGTTGCGCAAGTGCTCCCATATATTGATATGACCTAGTAGGTGGCTATCTGGTTACTACCAGTTGGCCCCTTGGTAACGGGTGGCCCCATTGTGCGGAATGTACCGAACATCCCCGTTTGATACGTTTTCCCATGCTGCCGGGGGGGGGGCGTCCTCGGCACCTCAGCATCTCGGAAGAAAGGAGACCAGGTGCGCAGGAATTCCATTTTTACGAAACGGTGGGTGAAGGGAAGCGCGGTCCTCGTTGCCACTGCAGCGACGCTCGTGTTTGCCAATCCCCAGCAGGCGATTGCCACGCCACTCAAGGGCGTCGACTCGGCGACCGTGTCCCAGTCTGCCTCGAATGTCGTCGACATCGATTTCGCTGACGGCATCAAGGGCCGTATTACGTTCCTCGAGGACGGTATTTTCCGTTATAACGTCGACCCCAAGGGTGAGTTTTCCGAGTACGCCACGCCGCGCAGTAAGTCCCACACGGCTAAGATCCAGGCTCAGCCCGATACCTCGGACACCTACAGCAAGCCGAGTGCGACGGTTGCCGACAAGGGCGACACTATCGAGATCACCGGCGGAAAGGCGACCGTGATCCTGGACAAGGCGACTGGCAAGATGAGTATCAAGTCAGGCGACCGTGTCGTGGTTTCCGAGTCCGCGTCCCTCGACCTTGATAAGAAGGGTACCGTCCAGACGCTCGCCAAGGAGAAGTCCGAGAACTTCTTTGGCGGCGGCACCCAGAACGGACGCTTCCTGCACACCAACCAGACCATCGCCATCTCCAACACGAACAACTGGACCGATGGCGGCGTTGCCTCGCCCAACCCGTTTTATTGGACGAGTGACGGCTACGGCGTGCTCCGAAACACGTTTGCAGAGGGTTCCTACGACTTCGGTTCCACGGACTCATCGACGGTCACGACTTTGCACAGCGAGAATGAGTTTGATGCCTACTACTTCGTGGCGACCAACGAGGGAGCTTCGAACGTGGCAACTGAGATGCTGCAGGACTACTACAAGGTGACCGGTAACCCGGTACTGCTGCCCGAGTACGGGTTCTACCTTGGTCATCTTAATGCCTATAACCGTGATGGCTGGTCAACGACCTCGGGTCAAAAGAAGTGGGAGACCAAGGGCAGCAAGTCCTCGAGTGAGAAGGGCGACGTTAAGTACGAGTCTGGCATGTCGACGGGCTACAAGCTCGACGGCACACTTGCGGCCGAGACGCTCAACGGTGAGGGCCCTACGGTTGATACCGAGAACATGAAAGCGACCGATTTCGACCGCCAGTTCTCTGCTCGGCAGGTTATCGATGACTACGAGGACAGCGACATGCCGCTCGGCTGGTTCCTGCCGAACGACGGCTACGGCGCCGGCTATGGCCAGAACGGTTACTACAAGACCGGCGGCGTCAACTCCGACGGAGCGAGCTCGGCCGACCGTCTTAACGCTGTGCGTGCCAACGTCGACAACCTTAAGAAGTTCACCGAGTATGCCAACTCAAAGGGTGTGAGCACGGGCTTGTGGACCCAGTCCAACCTTGAGCCCGACAGCAACCCTGAGACCCCGTGGCATCTGCTTCGCGACTTCGACGCCGAGGTCAAGACGGGAGGCATCACTACCCTTAAGACCGACGTTGCCTGGGTTGGATCTGGCTACTCCTTTGGTCTTAATGGCATCAAGACAGCTTATGACACGGTGACGACCGGCGCTAACAAGCGCCCCAACATCATCACGCTCGATGGTTGGGCCGGCACGCAGCGCTTTGGTGGCATTTGGACCGGCGACCAGTATGGCGGTAACTGGGAGTACATTCGCTTCCATATCCCCACGTATATCGGTCAGAGTCTTTCGGGCAACCCCAACATCGGCTCCGACATGGATGGCATTTTTGGCGGCGACCCCATCATCTCTGCGCGTGACTACCAGTGGAAGACGTTCACGCCCTCTATGCTCGACATGGACGGTTGGGGCACCTACCGTAAATCGCCCATGACGCACGGCGATCCCTACACAGGCATCTCGCGCTTCTACCTCAAGCTCAAGGCGCAGCTCATGCCCTATATCTACACGAGCGCGGCCTCGGCGGCCAACATCGACACGGGTAACGGCGATGCCGGCCTGCCCATGATCCGCGCCATGCTGCTTTCCGATAACTCCGAGTACGCCGCAAGCACCTCGACGCAGTACCAGTATATGTTCGGTGAGAACTTCCTAGTGGCACCGGTGTATCAGGATACCCAGGCAGACGAGAACGGCAACGACATTCGCAATGGGATTTACCTCCCCAACTACGGCACCGACGAGAATCCCACCATCTGGATCGATTACTTCTCGGGTAAGCAGTATCGCGGCGGCCAGGTTCTCAACAACTACGAGGCTCCGCTTTGGAAGCTGCCGCTGTTTGTGAAGGCCAACGCTATCGTGCCGATGTACGCCGAGAACAACAACCCCGAGGCCGTGAGCGACACCAACACCAAGGGTACCGACCGCAGCCAGCGTATCGTCGAGTTCTTCGCCACCGAGGGCGACGGCACCTTTACGCAGTACGAGGACGACGGCTCCTCCATCGAGAACAACACGACTGAGGACGATTCCTACGGTACGATCGACAATATCTCCTACGGTGAGCATGTGAGCACCGTCTACAGATCCAAGGCCGCAGGCGGCACCGCGACCTTTACCGCCGAAGCCTCGCAGGGTGGCTACAACGGCTACGACTCCAATCGCACCACGACCTTCGTGGCCAACGTGTCCGCCAAGCCCATGAGCGTCGTCGCCAAGAACGGCGGATCCGCGCTCAACGTGGTTGAGGTCGACTCGCAGGAGACCTTTGACACCGCGACCCCCGAGGCCGGCCAGGCGGTCTACTTCTACAGCGAGACCCCTAACCTCAACCACTACGGCAGCGATGTGGACGGCACCGAGGCCGAGCGGGGCGAGAGCTTTAACAACACCAAGATCACCACGAACCCCAAGGTCTACGTCAAGTTCGCGAAGACCGATGTTGCTGCGGCGGCGCAGACGCTCGAGCTGGGCGGTTTCGTGAACGCCGACGCCACGCTCACAGCCGATCGCCTCAACGAGAGCCTCTCCGCACCCACGAACCTTGCTGCCCCCGAGGACGTCACGACCCCAACGAGCATCAAGCTCACCTGGGGAAAGGTCGATGGTGCTACCTCCTACGACCTTAAGGTCGACGGCACCGTGTTCGCCGTGGGTGATGCGGCCGAGTTCACGCACACCGACCTCGCCTACAATAGCAAGCACACCTACCAGATTCGTTCGCGCAACGCCGAGGGCTACTCCGCCTGGAGCGATGTGCTCGAGGCGAACTCCGCACTCGATCCGTGGCGGAACGTCCCCGACGCCGAGCAAATCACCTGGGAGGGCTCACTTTACGGCAGCCATAAGGCCGAGCTCGCCTTCGACCATGAGTTCCAGTCGGGCGACGGCGGTTTCCACTCCGGTGGCAACGATCTGGGCAAGGCGCTTACCGTTGACTATGGACGCGCTTACAAGCTCGATAAGCTCGAGTACTATCCGCGCGATGACGCCGGCAACGGCACTGTGACCAAGATGCGTGTTGAGACGAGTCTCGATGGCGTCCACTGGACGAGCCAGGAGGTCGATTGGGCACGTTCCGCTGATTGTAAGACGGTAGCGTTTGACGGCACCGTGGCCGCCCGTTACGTGCGCATGACACCGCTCGCCTCGGTCGGCAATTTCTTCTCCGCGTCCGAGATTGCCATCTACAAGACCGACGGCACGGATGGCTTCGCCGTGGGCTCCAACCTCAACAAGGCCACGATCTCCGACGGAGACTACTCCAACATGAAGAACTATCTGGGCCTCGAGAATCGCGAGCCCGATACCCCGACGTTCGGTTCGCAGATCCGCGACCACTTCGCCGACCTCAACGATAACGGCGTTTACGACGTCTACGATTACTCGTTCACCATGGCGGGTCTTGACGGCGGCACTAAACAAAAGGGCAAGGTCGCAGGTTCGCTCGCGGTGATTCCGAGCAAGACCGAGGTCGAGGCCGGTGATGAGATCACCGTTGATGTCTATGCGGCCGACGCCAAGAACGTCAACGCCCTGGGCGCTCTCGTCAACTTCAAGAGCGACCAGTTCGAGTTTGTGTCCGAGAGCATCGCGCAGGACGGCTCGACTGCCGGCATGGAGAACCTGTCTCGCGAGAAGGTCCAGTTCGCGGACAGAACGCAGACTATCAATCTCGCCTTTGCCAACCGCGGCGATGGCAAGCTCTACAACGGTACCGGCGCGGTGGCGAGTTTCAAGCTCAAGGCCAAGACCGCCGGCAAGGTCGAACTGCCCTCGACATCTTGGCTCATCGGTCCGGCATGCGACGCACTTGAGTTTGCGAGCGACGGCACGGTGACGATGCCGGATGTTCCTCAGCCAACGGTCGCCGAGTACGGTCAGGACGCCTTCAACATCACGATGACCAACGATGAGCTCACGACCGACGACGGGACCAACGTCGAGAAACTTATCCAGCAGAAGAGCTATAACGCGCTGTTCGATAATAACGAGGGCGACAACGGCTTTGAGTTCCTATGGAACTGGAGCGGCAACTGGGACAGCGAGGGTAAGCTTCCGAGTTACGTGAAGCTTCCCACCACGATGACATTCGCATTTAAGACGCCGTCGAAACTCGATAGTGTCGAGGTCGTTAACCGCAACGGTGGCAACGGAACCGTGCAGAAGATCAAGGCTGTCGTGACGTTCGAGGATGGCTCGACCCAAGAGTTCGCGGGCGGGGAGTACGATTCCTTCCTGGCTCGCTACGCCTTTGACCTCTCTGCCGAGAACAAGGGCAAGAAGGCGACCAAGGTCGAGGTCACGCCGCTTGAGGCATCGGGTGACCAGATGCTCACACTGCGTGAGGTCAACTTCAACTACACGCAGGGTGTCGAGGCCATCGAGGGTGTCGAGCTAGGCAAGAACCAGACCGAGTTCTTTGAAGGCGACATTACGCCCGTCGACGCCAAGGCTACGCCTGAGAGCGCTGGCTACCCCTATGTGACGGTCGAGAGCTCCGACCCCTCTGTGGTAAGCGTCTCCGCTGTTCAGGCTGGCGATAGCGTGAGCTACTACCTGCGTGCCAACAAGGCCGGCAAGGCAAAGATCACGGTGGCGTCGGTACTCGACCCCTCCAAGACCGCATCCTATGAGGTCGAGGTCAAGGCTGGTGTCGATACCTCTGCGCTCGTAGCAGCGCTTTCCAAGGCCGCGGGCTACAGCGAGTCCGTCTACACCAAGGATTCCTATGCAGCTCTCACCACTGCGGTCGAGGCGGCTCAGAAGCTCCTCGACAGCGGCCAGGGCAGCTATAGCAAGAAGGATGTCGCAGACGCCACAGCCAAGATCGAGAAGGCAATCGACGGCCTCAAGATGCGCCCTGTTGATGAGAAGATTCTCATCAACACGCCCGAGAACCGCAAGAACGTCAAGGTGGCCGGCTTCTCGAGTGAGGCCGACTACGAGGGCAGCAACGCCGTCAACGCTCTCGACGGCGACGAGCGGACGCTTTGGCACAGCGACTGGGCCCATGGGACCGGTATGCCCCAGTATCTGAGTGTCGACCTGGGCCGCGACTACGATCTCACCGACGTTACATTCCTGCCGCGCCAGGACGGCGGCACTAACGGCGATATCTTCGAGGCCGAGATACTGGTCTCCGACACTGCCGACGGTTATGAGAAGGGCACCGCCGCGTCGATGGGTACGTTCGCCTTCGACAACGATGGCCGCGTGCTCACCGACCGTGGCGACTGGAAACAGATGAGCTTTGGCGCCGCGCGCGGTCGCTACGTGACCGTCAAGGTGATTCACGCCGGCGGGGGCGACGTTGATGCCTACTGCAGCATGGCGGAGCTCAAGTTCTACGGTACGGCCGTCCCCGATCCGGTGGCGAAGGATGATCTCACTGCCGCGATCGAAAAGGTTGATGCCGAGCTTGCCGCTGGCGACCTCAAGGCCGGCGACTACACCGAGGCCTCCTGGACGGCGCTCGAGAACGCCCTGGCGAGCGCCCGCGCCATCTTGAGCGACGAGGATGCCACGCAGGACGAGGTCGACCAGGCGCTCAGGGCGCTCGAGAGCGCCCGCGACGCGCTCGAGAAGACCCCGGTGGTCCCGGTCGAGAATCCGACTAAGAAGCAGCTCAAGGCCCTGGTCAAGCAGGCGAAGGAGACTGACACCAGGGGCAAGACGGCCGAGTCTGTCAAGGCCCTGACGGATGCCATTACCTACGCCGAGGACGTCTTGGGTGATGAGAATGCTTCCGACACCCAGATCCAGGCGGCCTATAGCCAGCTCAAGCTGGCCATTGAGAGCCTCAAGGATGCCGATTCCGGCAACCAGGGCGGCTCGGGCAACCAGGGTTCCGGCAATGGCTCGAACGGCGGCAACCAGGCGGGCAAGCCCGCAGGCGACAAGGCCCAGGGCAGCAAGAAGAACGGTTCGGCGATTCCCAATACCGGAGACCAGACGGCGGCGACCGTCGCGACCGTCGGTGGTCTTGGCGCCATCATCGCCGCGATCGGCGCTTTCTTCCATCGTCGCAGCAAGGCTAAGTAGCCCCAGCAACAGCTAAGCAAGCGTGCCCGCCGTCCCACCCAAGGACGGTGGGCACGCTTTTTGAATGTAGGCAGAAAGCTCCGACCCTTCGGCCTTAATCTCGCAAAGCGTTCCGTCTCCCGCCGAACACATCAGCATCGGCGGCTATACTTGAATTATTTGCAGTTAAGGGTCGCGGATTGGCCGCGTCACCGCTCTCAACAGGAGGTCTTTGTTTATGGCAGATCAAAAGCCGGTTGTCGGGATCATCATGGGCTCCAAGTCCGATCTGGGTGTTATGGAAGGCTGCACCGCCGAGCTCGAGGCGCTCGGTGTGCCCTATGAGCTCGTCATTGCGAGCGCACACCGCACACCGGCGAAGGTCCACGAGTGGGCTTCGACTGCTGCCGATCGCGGTATCAAAGTGATTATCGCCGCCGCCGGCAAGGCCGCTCACCTGGGTGGTGTCGTGGCCGCCTTTACGCCGCTGCCGGTTATCGGCGTACCTATGAAGACGAGTGACCTGGGCGGTATGGATTCGCTGCTGTCGATGGTGCAGATGCCTTCGGGCGTGCCCGTGGCCTGCGTTGCCATCAACGGCGCCAAGAACGCCGCCATTTACGCCACGCAGATTCTGGGCGCATGCGACCCCGAGTACCGCAAGGTTATCGAGAAGATGAAGCAGGAGATGGCCGACGCCTAGGCGTTCCGCCGTTTCACCGCAGTATAAGGAGAGCCATGTCCGATTATCAGGGAAAACGATTCAAGGCTTCTCAGATTCCCGATCCGTCGAAGCCGGGTGCTGCCCATGCGGCACAGCAGGGTCGGACATCCTCTCCTCAGCAGCCGCGCGCGCCGCGCCCCGTGACACCGGCGACGCATCGTCGACAGGACGCGCCGGCCGCATATCGACCTTCATCTTATAGCACCGCTAAGAAGCCGCCCCGGTCTTCATCGCATGCCACGCCGTCGGATTACACCGAGTCGCCGCGTAAAAAGCGCCGCTCCATCATTCCTATTCTGCTCATCATCGTGGGCATCGGTCTGATTGTTGCCGCCGCTGCCATCTTTATCAATGCCCAGATTGGCTATAAGCAGGCGAGCGATTCGTATCAGAAAATCGAGAAGCAATATGTAAGCGATAAGGACGCCAGCGGCGTGCCGATTATCGACTTTGATGCACTTGCTCAGACGAACCCCGAGATTGTGGGTTGGATTTACGTGCCGGGAACCAACATCAACTATCCCGTGGTGCAGACCAACAACAACTCCAAATACCTCAACACGCTGTTCGATGGCACGTCTAACGCCTCGGGTGCCATCTTCTTGGATAGCGATGACACCGCGCCGGGAATGGTCGACCAGCAGACCACGATCTACGGCCACCATATGAACGATGGGTCGATGTTCAACGTGATTTCGGATACGACTGACCAGGCAACGTTCGATAGCGTTGAATATGTGTACTACATCACGCGCGATGCGACGTATAAGTTGCGTCCGCTGGCGACCAAGGTGGTCGAGGACACGTATGCCAAGGCGCGCACGACCAATTTTGAGGGCGACGACGGACTCAAGAACTACCTGTCCGAGATGCTCGACGGCGCTTCTGCCGTGGCGAGTGATGCCACCGATCGTGCCGCTTCGGCAACTAAGGTTGTAACGCTTGTGACCTGTCGTTCGCTGTCGCTGAGCAACACACGCGCCGTCATGGTACTCACGCCGGTCGAGGAATAAGTTGTTCGAGAGTAGCTAAAAAGGCCCCGTCCCAAATTGGCTACTCGACGACGGTAAGGGAGAAATGATGCTCGAGAGTGGCAAATTGATGCCTTCGATTGATGCTTGGCTGCGCGAGGCCAAGGCCGATGCTTCGGCGGCAGGCTGTGGGATGTATCTGACGCATAACGGTGTGGTGCGCGCGACGCCCAAGGCTGAGGTGCGCGGAGTCGAGACCGATGGCGTGGCGCCTGGGCATAAGGTGGGCGGCATGGTGTTTGGCTTCGATGCTCAGAAGGTGCAGGCTGCTATCGAGGCGACGCGTGCGATGCCGGGTATCGGCTATGTGCGTGTGTGGCTGGCAAGCGGCGAGCTTGCCGTAGGTGACGACATCATGCTCGTGCTCATCGGCGGGGACATTCGCCCGCACGTGGTCGATGCGCTGCAGGCGCTCGTTGGCACCATTAAGAACGAATGCGTGAGTGAGGTCGAGCGCGAGGCGTAGAGGCTTGCGTCGATAGAAGGATCGTTTATAAAAATGCCCACCGGTACGTGTGATACCGGCGGGCATTTTGCGTTTTGGGCGCGGTGGGCGCTACACGCGCGTCGCATCCTTGGGGCTCATGGTCATGCTCTGGAAGCGGTTTTCCATGTACTCGTTATCGAAGTGCTCTCCGTAGAACTGTGCGACGGGAATGTCCGGCTCCGTGCCGTTAACGCGCTGGTACCAGTAGTCGAGCGACTGCAGCGTCATGACGCCGTCGACCAGCATGATAACGGTAAAGATGACGGTGGCCGAGTAGCGGCTCTTCCAGGGGATCTTGTTGATAAGCTTAAGCAGCCTCGGCAGCAGCAGCTTGATCCAGATGAGGCCGCCCAGGCCCCACAGGCAGGCGAAGCCCGTGCAGGTGCGTCCGCCCGTGAGGACCACGAGCGGATCGGGCAAACCGAACAGCGTTATGTGCGAGTAGCTCCACGAGACCACGCCAAACGCGGTCTGCATAAACCAGCCCACGAACACCTCAAAGCTGGCGCCGAGCAGGGCGCTCACCAGGAAAATGATGATGGGGTTCTTTTTGTAGAAGCGGTTAAGCACCATGGTCATGAGCACGGCGCCAAATCCGTAGATGGGGCTGAAGGGGCCAAACAGCATGCCGGCGCGGTTCTGATAGACGCCCGGGTCGTCGACCGTCATGTGCCAGATGTCCTCGGCGATCAGGCCGAGTATGCAGCAGACAAAGAACACCCAGAACAGGTTGAAGTAGTTGAGCTTGATGTAGCCCTCGCCGGTTTCATCGCGGCCGAGCATGCCCTCGGCGGCGGCGTCGCGGTCGAGCATCTCCTGCAGGCGGCGCTGCAGTTCGCGCTCCTGGCGAAGCGTAGGATCGACGGTGGCTGAAAGCGCGATGAGGATACCGAGCTGAATAGCGGGACGAAGCAAGAAGAGCCCGATACCTTGGAGCATCACGTCGACCAAAAGCTCGACGACGGTGAATGCAATAAGGATGTAGGACAGGCGGGCGGCGTTACGGCGCTGGTTTTTGATAAGGTCCAGGCCAAAGATGATTAGGATGACGGCACTTGCCGCAGAGAGCATGATGCCGGCGACGATAAGGCCGACTGCGACGAGCGTGTTATCGCCGAGCTTTTCGGTGGCGTTGCCGTTAACAAGTGCCGTGATGACCTGCCACATAAAGGCAGCGACTGACGGGAGCGTGCCCACGCCGGAAAGGATGCACAGGACGGCGTACACCTTAATGATGAGGGGGATCTTCTTGACCTCCGTGGCGCTGGGGACGCTGGGGTCGAGTTCGTTTCGATCCATACAGAACCTTTCTCGCTTTGTTGTAGGTTATAAGGATACGCCGCCGACCTGCCAAAAGACAGGACGAACGTCCCAATTGCAACTTTGTAATCCCCAACGGCGGACGCGGCGGCCATCTGGGGGCGCGGGCACTTACACTGGACAGACCGATAAAATGTTTGGCAACAAAACTGATTATTAGCTCGGTGGGCTTTTAAAAAGCGCTGTTCACGCGCGGGAGTGCTTGTCTTGCCGTGCGTATAATAAGGCGGGTAACGCCAAAAATACGAGGCTCTGAGGGGATACCATGTCTCAAGAAACCATCCGCGCGGCCGAGCGTGCCGCGGGACAGGTGAACACCATGTCGACGTATGATCCGGACTCCGACCAGCTGCATGAGGAATGCGGCGTTTTTGGTGTCTGGGCGCCCGATCGCGACGTGGCTCGACTGACGTACTTTGGCCTGCGTGCACTGCAGCACCGTGGCCAAGAATCGGCGGGAATCGCTGTTGGTGACGGCGGTACGGTTATGGTCCGCAAGGATCTGGGCCTGCTCGACCGCGTGTTCTCCAATGCCGACCTGTCGACGCTCTCCGGTCAGCTGGCCGTGGGTCATGTGCGCTACGGCACCGCCGGTGCCAAGAGCTGGGAAGCCTCTCAGCCGCACCTCTCTACCATCAATAGCGTCATTATCGCGCTCGCGCACAACGGCACCCTCGTCAACACCGACGAGCTGCGCCGCCAGCTGATCGAGCTGGGCGTGCCGTTCCTCTCCAACTCGGATTCCGAGGTCGCTACCAAGCTCATCGGCTACTTTACCCAGCGTACGGGCCACCTGCGCGAGGGCATTCGCAAGACCATGGAGCTCGTGCGCGGCGGCTACGCCATGACGCTCATCAACGAGCAGGCGCTCTACGCGTTCCGCGATCCGCACGGCATTCGCCCGCTCGTGCTGGGCAAGCTGGTGGACGAGGGCCTGGACCAGGCCGATGCCGCATCCGTTTCGCAGCTGCCGTCGCAGGACGGCGCCGCGACGGTCGACGCCACCACCCATGTCACCCGCGCCGGCGGCTGGGTCGTCGCCTCCGAAACTTGTGCGCTCGACATTGTGGGTGCCGAGTACGTCCGCGACGTCCGTCCCGGTGAGATTTTGCGCATCAGCGCCGAGGGCCTTGTGTCCGAGCAGGGCGTGCCCGCCGCCGAAGAGCCTGCTAACTGCATCTTTGAGCAGGTCTACTTTGCTCGCCCCGATTCCATCATGAACGGCAAGAGCGTCTACGCCTGCCGTTATGACATGGGTCGTCAGTTGGCACATGAGGAGCCCGTCGAGGCTGACCTGGTCATCGGCGTGCCCGACTCCGGCCTGCCGCCCGCGGAGGGGTATTCGCACGAGAGCGGTATTCCTTTTGGCGAGGGCCTTATCAAGAACCGCTACGTGGGCCGTACGTTTATCGAGCCTACGCAGGAGCTGCGTGCCATGGGCGTGCGTATGAAACTCAACCCGCTGCGCGACAACATCGAGGGCAAGCGCCTGGTCGTCATCGACGACTCCATCGTGCGCGGCACCACCATGGTGCAGCTCGTCAAGATGCTGCGCAACGCCGGTGCCAAGGAGATTCATATTCGCATCAACTCGCCCGAGGTCATCTGGCCGTGCTTCTACGGTATCGATACCGACGTGCAGTCGCAGCTCATCAGCGCCAACAAGACGGTCGATGAGATCTGCGAGTACATTGGCGCCGATTCGCTGGCTTTCCTTTCGGTCGAGGGCCTGCTGAAGGTCATGCCCAAGGGCGGCTACTGCGATGCGTGCTTTACCGGCCGCTATCCCGTGGCGATTCCCGAGAGCTTTGGCCGCGACAAATTCATGGAGGGCTTTAAGCCCCGCAACCTGGACAAGCCGCTACACTTTGACGACGACGCCGTGGTCGAGAAATATGACGACCGCAGCTGGGAAGAGGAACACGGTGAGGCCTAAAACCTGCCATTTAGGACAGGTTTATTTTGGTAGGTTTTACCTGCTGTTTTGTTGATATGACGGCGCGTGCTGTTATGGCGCGCGCCGAAATGGCGCAACTATGAGCACCGTTTGGCGCCTGCTCGTCAGACGGTAGTGGGAGAGGAAGGCTCAGATGAGCGACAGCAAGCATGTGACGTACGAGGACGCCGGCGTCGATACCGCCGAGGGCGGCCGCGCCGTCGACGCTATTAAGCAGATGGTCAAGGACACCAACCGCCCCGAGGTCATCGGCGGCATCGGTGGCTTTGGCGGCCTGTTCTCGGCCGCCGCGCTTAAGGATATGGAAGACCCGATCCTGATCAGCGGTACCGACGGCGTCGGCACCAAGCTCGTGCTCGCCCAGATCATGGACCGTCACGAGACGGTGGGCCAGGACTTGGTCGCCATGTGCGTCAACGACATTTTGGCTTCGGGCGCCGAGCCGCTGTTCTTCCTGGATTACGTTGCCATCGGTCACATTGAGGCCGAGCACATGGCAAAGATCATCAAGGGCGTGGCTGACGGCTGCAAGCTCGCGGGCTGCGCGCTCGTGGGCGGCGAGATGGCCGAGCACCCCGGCGTCATGGCTCCCGCCGATTACGACCTCGCCGGCTTTACCGTGGGCGTCGTCGACCGTCCCAAGATGCTTGACCCCGCGAACGTTCGCCCCGGCGATGTGATCCTGGGTCTGCCTTCCACCGGCGTGCACTCCAACGGCTACTCACTCGTGCGTAAGGTCATCGGTGTCGACGGCATCAAGCCGGGCACGCCCGAGGCCGCCGCTAAGGCCGAGGAACTGAGCCGTCCGCTCGAGGAGCTCGACGGTGCTTCGCTGGCCGATGCTCTGCTGGCCCCTACGCGCATCTACGTCAGGCCGATTCTGGAGCTGCTGCGCGGCGGCGCCAACGTGCACGCCATCGCCCACATCACCGGCGGCGGCATCACCGAGAACCTCAACCGCGCGCTCGCCGACGATGTCGATGCCGTGGTCACCCGCAGCGGCGCCGAGATGGGCTGGGATGTTCCGCCCGTCATTACTTACGTGTCGCGTCAGGCCGAGCTCGCGCCCAACGAGGCATGCAAGACCTTCAACATGGGCGTCGGCCTGTGCCTGATCGTTGCCCCCGAGGACGAGGCTGCCGTGACCGAGGCTCTGGTCGCGCTGGGCGAGAAGCCGTTCCGCGTGGGCGAGTGCGTCGAGGGTTCCGGTAAGGTCGTGTACTCCGATGAGCGCTAGCGAGCAGATGGCTGCTGCCGAGGGCCTGGGCTTTGTGCCCTACACCCGTCCGACCGGCACCGATACGGCCGAGCCGCTCAAGATCGGCGTGCTCATCAGCGGCTCTGGCACCAACCTGCAGGCGCTGATTGACCTGATCGCCGCCGGCAAACTCAATGCTTCGATCGAGCTGGTGGTCTCGAGCCGTCCTTCGGCCAAGGGCTTGCAACGCGCCGAGCGTGCAGGTATCCAGACGCTGACGCTCTCCAAGGATGTCTATGCCGACCCTATTGCCGCCGACGAGATCATCGCGCACGAGCTGCTCGAGCGCGGCTGCGAATATGTGGTCATGGCCGGCTACATGCGCATGGTGCGCACGCCGCTGCTGGCGGCGTTCCCCAATCGCGTGGTCAACCTGCATCCGGCGCTGCTGCCGAGCTTTACCGGCGCGCATGCGATCGACGATGCCTTTGTCCGCGGCGTTAAGGTGACCGGTGTGACCGTGCACTTTGCCAACGAGATCTACGACAACGGCCCCATCATCGCCCAGCGCGCGCTGGCTGTCGAGGAAGGCTGGGATGTCGACATGCTCGAGGAGCACATCCATGCGATCGAGCATGTGCTGTATCCCGAGGTCGTGCAGATGCTCGCCGACGGTCGCGTCCACGTGCTGGAGAGCGGCAAGGTCGCAATTGATGCGGCGCGTTAGCTCGTGTAAAAGGGTCGCCTAGGTTTCTTTGTGACATAAGCAATCGAAATAGCCGCTTGGGGCATATGGAACCACATGTGCCCCAAGCGGCTTTTACCATCTCTTCGATTTCGGGCTCCTGATAACGTGACAGGTGGGACCGAAAAATGGGGGGGGTGGTTGGCTGCGCGCATGATATGGATATCAGCGGCGATTTCTCCATCTCGGTAAATAAAGATGGCTTCAAGTTCAGTATCGGTTCGAACTTCGAGGTAGCAACCCTGTTCAACGATTTTCTTGCACTGACACCCATGTCATGAGCAAGGATAACTAGCCGGTATAGAGTCGCTTGAGCGGGTATGTGTCTGTTCAAGTGACCCATCGATTTGTTTAAGAAATAGTCAAACTACGAAACAAGCGGCACGTGGGTAACTCACGACTCAGCGAGAGTAAAAGGAATAGGAGAAGAAGGTTCATGTTTTGCCCCAAATGTGGCAGCAAGATTGGTGATGATGCGCGGTTCTGTACCGAATGCGGTCTGCCCTTGGGCGGGCTCTCGGGCAAGACTGCGGCCGAGGAGGGGCCCAAGGCCGAGCCGTCGGAGCGAGAATCATCGTCCGCTGAAGTCATAATGGAACCCACAGATACCGAAACGGACTCTGCGATAGGATCCGCGAATGCCGAGTCCACAGCAGAACCGAGCCCCGAGCCGGTCTCGAAGACCGCGAATAGCGGTCACTCCCAGATGTACAACTTCTTTATGCAACGCTGTCAGGTCGGTAACCGCCTAGTGCCGCAGTTTGCTATCATGATCGCCGCATTTATCGCCGCGGCAGGCATCGCTTACGCTGCTTTCATGCTCTACAAGAACTTCATCGAGCCCAATCTCCAGCAGCAATCCGTGCAACAGGAGCAAGCGACCGAAAGGCCCAAGAAGGACGAGAGAGCGGCCGAAGAAGTTGTCTATACGTTGGAGGCAAAGTCATTGACGGTGTCTGCTCCAGTCGACCCTATGCTCGAACAGGGCGAGCGGAGGGACATGGAATGGTCCTATCCGCAACTTAAGAGCTCCACCAAAGACGACGTTGCAGACAAAATTAACAAGGCGATTCTCGAGCCCCTTCAAATTGATGCGGAGCGAACGAATCGAGCATCAGATAATGAGCAATCAGATGCTGAGTTGTACCCCGACGGCGAATTTCCCTGCATATCGAGAAACGTGACGGTTACGTACATGGATGAGAACTTTTTCTGTATCCGTGACGAGCGCTATTCGACGGGATGGGGTCCGCATGGCGGCACGGTTGTGACTGGTGTTATTTTTGATTTGCATACGGGTGATACTGTTAGTCCTCAGGACATGTTTGGCATTGATACCGAGGATCTTGCCAGTTCCATGAGTTCGGCAGTTTGGCCGTATCTTACGGAAATGGGCAGAGAACATCCGTCTGATTACAATTCGATGCTCATGCGGAGCAATTCTTCGGACTATTCAATCAAGGGCTCAACGTGCTTGTGTGTGACATCCAAGGGGCTGGTGTATCACACCGAAGACTATGAGCTCGGTTCTTTTGCGGACGGCAATTGCGAGATTTTGGTTGCGTCCTGGGATGATGAGTCTCAAGTTGGGTCCGAAGTAATCCCTGATGAGGTCAAGGACGGTACAACGGTGAAAGTCGATAAGGAGGACTAACATGTTCTGTCCCAACTGTGGATTTGAGCTTGATGGCGATTTGCGATACTGCACCGAGTGTGGCTATGCACTCGAAGATGCAAAGGCGGTGCTGAACTCTGCCAGCAACGAAGTGGCAGAAGAGCCTTCCGTTATCAATGAGGCTGCGGAAGAGATTTTCGCTAGTGACGAAACGGAGAAGGAGCCTTCCGCCGGTGCCGAGGCGGGGGAGGAAAAGTCGCCCGTGGAGAGCGAGCCCGTAGCGGACGAAGAAGACGACCGGCCCAAGGACGACGTGTCGTCCGAT
The DNA here is from genome assembly GCA_959605475.1 of uncultured Collinsella sp. Taxonomy (GTDB): domain Bacteria; phylum Actinomycetota; class Coriobacteriia; order Coriobacteriales; family Coriobacteriaceae; genus Collinsella. The sequence continues at coordinate 43,044 of CAUHFS010000001.1, forward strand.
GCAACGCCTTCGATTCAAGCCGTGCGCGCCGACCGGCCAAAGCCGAGCAATCCGGTCGCCAAGCCCATCGCGGCGCCAGCCCCTGCGCCTGCGGCGAATGTATCCGCACAGAAAAAGGAGCCCAAGGCGCTCTATATCGTTGGTATCGTCGTTGGTCTGGCAGTCATTGCCATCTTTAGCTATCTGCTGTTCTTTAGCAAGTCCGGCGACGTTGCCCATTACGGCCAGGACAAGGCCATCGTGGTGGCCCAAGAATCCAAGATTACCCCGACCGACGCAAAGGGCGAGAAGATCAAGAAGTACTCGGTGACCCTGAACGGCGACAACGGCTACAGCACCAATGCTGAGGTTAAGGGTGACGAGGGCTTCACGGTAAGCCAGTTTCCCGATATCAAACCGGGAAAATATACCCTCACCGTTAGGGACTCCAAGTCAAAAGTCGAGTGGGGCATTCCCGTCAAAGTCGTCGATAACTCTAAATCCACTGATGCCGTAAAAGAGGTTTCCCTCGAGGTGCCTAAGGCCAACGAGGCCGATACAAAGACAGGCGAAGGCGACAAGAAGGATGGAGGCGCCGCTGCGGACAATACCGCTGCGTATGCCGCTTACAAGCAAAAGTGCCAGGAATATCTCGCGTGCTATGGAGAGCCACGAATTGTTGAGGCGACTGATTCTGTCTATGCGATGCGGGGGCTTTGTCTTGCCGACCTCGTTGATTTTGATCAGGATGGCCAGCCTGAGCTCTTGACCGTTGTGAACGGTATGAGCGATGACGAATTAAAGAGCGCTTGGAATGGAGATATAGAGGGACTTCAGAAGTCCTACACCGTAGAGGTTTGGTCGGCAGCTGATGGTGGCGTCAAGAGGCTTTACAGTCAAAATTGGCTTGATAACAGCAACGGAGGAACGATGTTTCTTCCGCTGATTAAAGCGGATGACGGCAGCATCCTCGTAAGCCAAAGAACATATGAGATAAGCAATGCGATTACGGCATTGCTTGCTGGCAGGCAGGCTTTGGCTGGGGACAATACTTCGGTATACGGCAAGAAAGGCGATGTTTTTTCGCTTGTAAGCAACTACGAGTCCTGGGGAGTTGCGCCGAGCGAGGGCAATGGCTACGAAGGCTATTATGCGTCGGAGGGCAAGGAAATTTCCGGGACGGACTATAATGCTCTATATCAGCAATTTGGCTATGGGCACAATTACCGGACATACTACTTCCTTGATTTCTCAACCTCAGATTACGGCTCTATTTCGGGGGAATCCCACGTCGATCCCAAACAAGTTGCGGAAGTCACCAAAGATACGCTCAAAAAGGTGGGAATCGAATAAAAACTGAAAGGGGCTTGGAAAACTGTTTCCAAGCCCCTTTCTTATAGTAGTTGCTCGAGTCCAACAAGCCTCGCGCTGCTTGCTTGAGCCGCTCTATTTTGACACGCTTTGGTAAATCCACTCTTGCTAAACAAGTAGCACTGTTTGATCGGCTGGCCCAGCAGCGCGCTGCGTCGCTCGAGTGTTTCAAGAACGTCGGTATCTACGGGCTCGTTTCTCCATTTGCACTCGCCAACGATGAGCTCCCCATCGGCGTCCTCAAGCACAACGTCAATCTCTTCTTGCCGGCGCGTGTTCGGGTTCGTGCCCCACCAAGAGCCGATTGCCTTGGGCAGCACATCCAGCTCGCTCTCAACAACCTGCCGCATCAACCACTGGCGGCACACTTCTTCAAATGCAGGACCCACAAAGGTGGACAAATCATGCTTGGCGATACGCGCGGCCACAGCGGCTCCGAGCCCCTCCTCAATTGTTCCTGCGTACAGTGGAACAAAACGATACCAAAACCTAAACAGGTTATCGCAGATCCGATAGACTACCTGGCGTTTTGTTGCCTTTACAACAGGCGTGACGCGCTCAACGATTCGCAGCTCGATCAATGCGTCGAGCAGTCGCGCGACCTGTGGCGTTGCGAGGTGGGTAACATCGGCAATCTCTTTGGAGCGTACATAGCCGTTGGCAATGGCGGTTATGACGGCATTGTAGATAGCCGGGCTGCGGACCTCTTGCAGCAGATAGTTCTGGGGTTCGGCATACAAAAACGCATCTTGACGCAACAGCGCATGCTCAAGGTTCCATTGAGTGGAACGCGTGCCATCGAGCTGTGATAGATAGAGCGGCATCCCGCCAACAACGGAATACAGCTCGATGACCCTTTCGATGGGTGCATCGGGAAGCATGAGCGCCGCGTCGAAGATGGTGAAGGGGTCAATGCGCAGCTGCATGGTGCGGCGTCCATAAAGAGGGCTTTGGTGTCCTAGTACCTGGTGTTCCATAAAGCTCATGGACGACCCGCAGAGTACGAGGAACAGCTTGCTCGTGTCTTTATGTCGATCGATAAGCGTTTGCAGGCACGAAGAGATGCCCGGATCGCTCTCGGCGAGGTAGGGATACTCGTCAATAATCAGAACGATTCGCTCTGTCTTGGCGTGTTCGAAGACGGATTCGATTGCAACCTGGATAGAGGGGAACGCTGCTCCTGCGGCGCTATCGCCAAGTATCTCGCGGCTGAGCAGCGCGAGATTTTCGCTTGCAACGGTTTGCTGCCCAGTAAAGAAGATCACATGGGGTTTGCCCTGTGTAAAGGCGTGAAGCAGGCTGGTTTTACCTACGCGACGCCTTCCATAGACTACAGCAAACTGAAAGGAACCCTTTTGATAGGCGGTTTCCAGGGATTCAAGCTCTTCCCGACGTCCAACAAACATGATGTGCCTCGCTCATATACGTATTACTAACATATATATTACTAACACGTATATGAGCAACTTTCCACCCGTCAATCGGATGGAACAGAAATGACAGCGTTTCTACTTAACGTGGCGCTTGAGTCTGGCATAGTCCTGAACTTGCTTTTTGCGCTTGGCGTTGAGGAGGTTGTTGAGGTCGAGCTTCTCGGCGGTGCAGCGTTTGAGTAGCTTGGAGCTGTCAAAGCCGTTTGACTCAATGTCTTCATCCAGATCGTGCTTGAGCTTGGTCCATTTATTGAGCTGCGAGCGCACGTAGGCCGCGGGACGTTCTATCTCGTTGGCGATGTCGCGTACGCTGGTGCCCGCTCCAAACAACTCGCGTATCTTTGCCGTCTCCTTGCGCGTGCGCTCATTTTTGGCATCGGTCTTGCATCGATCGCTGCAGTAGTGCCGTTTGACGCCACGATGCCCGGCAAGTGAATAGGCGCGTCCGCACTGCTCGCAATAGCCAATTTTGACGGTGCTCAGCTTGCGTGAAAAATCAAACCAGAGCCACGAGAGATAGCTGTCAAAGGAGAGGAACCCTGTGGACTCGTTACCCTGGAACACATCCACGTGCGCGCCCGAGAGATGCGAGATCACGAGCGCCTGCACCAAAGCGGTGAGTGCATCGCGGTCATCGTTTTCAAGTTCTTCGCGGCGCTCCTGGATATCTGCTTGAGGGTCGATTACATAGAAGCTCTCCTCGCTATTGCTGACCTTGAGCCGCGCTGAAATCTCCGAGCTGGAGTCTTCGTCCATGTAGAACATCGCCTGCAAAACACTGAAGTCATTGGCGGTGAGCTCGTGTTCAAAAGAGAGCACGTTGAGTGCAACGAGGGATTCTTCCTCGTCGATCATAAACATAAAGGCGTAGAAATATCCCGCATCGGATTCGATTTTGCGCACGATGGGCAGGCTTTTGAATGAGTCGGTATAATCACCGCCCGCCCTCAGGATAGTGGTGTAGATCTTGAAGGATGACCCGTTTGCCGCGCAGGTCACCACTGATTTCTCGATTCTTTCCAATGCGGAGACCTTTGCGATGGTGCAGCTCCCGTTGAGGTATTCCTGGATGCGCATGGCAATAAGTGCTGCCATCGCGGCATTGGCCCAATCGCGTACGGATTCTATTGCGTGCTTGCCAAAAAGCGGCCCGGTCTGTTCGGCGTAATCAAGTACGTTAAAGAGGCTTGCGCGGAAGGGCTGCTCTTTAACGGCGGTGGGTTCGATGCATGATGCCAGCCTGATCAGATCGGCATGGCGCTCGCTGTGTGCGGGCCCTTCGTTGCTCTTGTTGCCGGCCAGCTCGGTGGGCATGTAGAGTTTAAAGACAAGCTGGGCCTCGCCAACGGGCCTATTGGGTTCGTTCTCTATGAGGTTGACTGTCTTAAACGGAATCGAACCTTCAACGGTGCGTGTTTGGGAGAACTCAAACATTGTTACCCCTGTCTCTAGCTGCAGGTTTAATAGCGTAGCACGTTTAGGAAAATTACCCGGTCAAAATCTCTATATCGGATAAACGACAAATCGTATCTTGTGATCGTCAAGAAAAGGGGTAACGAGAAAGGACCCGATTATGCATTGCAAACAGTGTGGAGCAGAGATTAACGACGGCGCCAAGTTCTGCGGCGTGTGCGGAACGCCTACGGTCGCGGCTGCGGCCAGCGCGGTGGGGGATGCGATTTACGTCGAGGCCCAGCCGATTGAGAGCCAGTCTGTCGAGGCTCAGTTTCAAGCGGCGGAGGATGCAGAGGCCGCTGCTTGCCTGCAGGATTCGCTTCACGAGTCCATCGGGTCGCTTGGGCGAGCAGCGGTGATTTCATTGCTCTATGTGCTCTTTTTCAATTACGTGCTGGGAGGTGGCTCGCTGGGACTTAACAATATGATTCCGCTGGCGCTGCTTCTGATTGGTCCCTGGAAGGTGATTATCTCGCTGTACCGCAGCGGTGTAAGGCTTCCCTTTGTCTATGGTAGCGGCATTATCGGTATCACGATTATGCTAATCGAGCTTGTGGTTCTCGCGGGCCTTCCTGTCGTGGTTCTGATGCTTTTTTACTGGTTGGGCAGTGTGATTCACGGGGCGGTTCCTGTTATTCCCGAATCGGTTCCGATGACGATCGTGGCGCTCTGGCCTATTGCCTCGGTTGCCAAATCATCTTCAAGGCAATCAAGCTGCACATGGCTCGCGCCTAGCAAGTAGCCCGTCGCATGCCTTCCGCGTGGGGTCAGGCGAATTTGAAAGGTGAAAGAAAAGGTTTACAGTCGAGCAAATTGCTCCTGGGCCTTTTCTGTTTGCAGGCTGTGGGCTATCGTTTCGATATGCTGGAGTTCTAGGGGGATTTATGTACTGTGCAAGCTGCGGGGCAAAGATCAAAGACGGGGCGCGATTCTGTTCTGCATGCGGAAAACCGTTGGATGTGGATGATGCGCCGGCGAATGCTCAGCAGCCGCTTCCTTCAGGTACACCAAAGGCGTCTGCTGATAGAAAAGCGACAAGCGATCCTGCTGTATCTCGCGCAGAGGGCCCTTCTCCGGCGCCCTCTGATCATATGTCCTTTGCGGCCTTTATGATGCAGCGTCGGCAGATCGGCCGTTTTGCTGTGCCTACGTTTGTCACCATTCTTGCAGCAATCATCTTTACCGCTGGTGTCGCTTACGCCCTGGTCAAAGCTTACGAAGCCTTTGTGCTGCCTCAAGCGCAGCAGCAGGAGCAGCCGGCTGCAGTCGAGGAGAAGTCGTCTAAAAAGAAGGTCGCGGCAACAAACAAGAAAGCACGCAGGGCTTACGAGGGCGTGGTTGCGCGTTACGAGGACTTTGCGAGCTATTGCGAGCGGAAGGGGGCTGGTGCTGCCAGCTACGACGACTGGGCCCAGGGGCGCGGTGATGATTCTGGACTGGGGCAGATATTCGTTTATAACAACCAGACTGCCCCCGGCTTTTTAAGCTACTACTATGCTTTCGATGATTTGAATGGCGACGGAATTGACGAGCTGCTTGTTGGGTTTGTCGATGCGCAGAACGATATTTCGGCGATTGTGGGTGCCTACTGCTTTGTTGATGGAGAGGCCGTTTCGGTTATGCCTTCGTCAGAGATGGTAGAAGGCTCCAGCAATTTGACGAATCAGTATGACGGTTTTATTGCTCAGGGTGAGAGCCAAGTCATTACTGTCTGTAAGGACGGCATCGTTAAATTTACCTGTAGTCAGGATTGTAACCAGGCAGATTTCTATATTTCGCTTACTGCAGAGGGTCCTGAGGTCGTAGACGCGGTGCAAATTCAAAATAAGGAATTCGATAGGCAGAATGGCGCCTACTTGGTGAGGACCGTTGAGGATGGTGGCAAACCGCAGGAGGCGATGGTCCAGGGGCGTGAGGAAGCGTGCAGAATTCTTGACGAGCTCGCCGGGAAGTATCCGGAGGCCGACATTGAAATGCCGTCCGCAAGCAGCGATATGTGGAAGGCATTCAAAGGGGTGGAGCCTTCGGAGGGCTCTTTGAAGGACGGCTCTGGCACTGCGGACGATCGATCTGGCGCATCTCAAGCACCATCTGAAGCGGCATCCGATAGCAGCGACGATGGGGAGGCCGCTGCGCGCGGCGATGGCGTGATCGCCGACATGGATGCGTTCATTGCAAACGCCAAGCGCGAGTTGATTGTGCCAGATGACGCCTCTATTACGTTCAAGGTCGCTGATAAGCCAAACTATTGGGAGGGGGCGGCAACGTACGTTTGGTACGTCGAGTTTTATAAAGACGGAAAGGTCGTAGCGTCTGCGGAATGCGGCTCCGAAGGGTACCCATGTCGGTCGATTATGGCCTATCACGAGAGCTGGTAACTTTAACCGAGCCGTTTTGGCATTACAGCGCGCGCAGCTCTTATGTCTTTCCCCTTGTTCCATCCGACGAGTTTAGTTGCGGCTAAAACGGACGTTACGAAGAGCTGACCGAGAGGCCGAACGCGCTCGCCCGCTCAGCGGGTATGCCCCAAAAGGGCATCTGGGGTTCGAACCCTCCCGGTTCTTCGTCAGTTGACCAAAGGTGCGACATTATTGCCGCTCATCGGGGGTGGCTAAATGAGATGACTTGAGGGCTATAATTAGCCAAGCTAAGTTGGGGACAGATTGAGGCGCACAGGCTTTCGATGCGCCTGTCGACTCGGCAGTTCACAATTTATTAGACACGCGGAACGCGTGGTTTGGGATTAACGAAAGGAATCAGCATGTCACTGTTCCATAGCGATAACGAAAAGGAAGAAAAGCACAGCGGAATTCTCGGTGCCTTTTCTGTCGACAATATCAAATGGGAGCCTGGCAACGACGAAGATGCCTCGCTTGTCTCATTCCGCTATCCCTACGAGGATTTTCCCAACGGGTCCTATCTTCAGGTTGCGCAATCGCAGATTGCCGTTTTTACCAACAATATGGGGGCGGGCAGTTCTACTGACGCTACGGGTGCCGGCGATTCTCAGGTAAGCGTGTTTGTCGGTCCGTGCAAGATCAAGCTCGACACGGGAGACAGCCGATTCGCCCCGTTCCGCAATGCCGCCCATTCGCTTACCGGCGGTAGCTCGGCGTTTCATTCCGTTGTGTACTTTATCAATACTAACTACATGAACGAGCTGCGCTGGGGCACGACCGAGCCCATCATCGTCCAAGACCCTGAGGAAGACGTCAACGTTCATGTTCGCGCCTTCGGTTTGTTTGGCGCGCATATCGAGCAGAATAACTCGAGCCTGGTTCCCATTCAGGTGAGGAAGTTCCTCGTTAAGGTCGTGGGCACGCGAGATCGCTATACGCGAGAAGAACTTACTTCCTTTATGCGGGCAAAAATCCTTGAGTATGTTCCTGACCTGCTTGCCAAGGCGATTGTTGACCAGGAGGTTTCCGTTCTTAAAATTGCGACGCATCTGAGCGACTTCTCGTCTCAGATGCAGGGCAAGCTCGTTAACTATTTCGATGAGTTTGGTCTCACGCTCGATAACTTCTCGTTCAACAGCATCAAGCCCTTCGAAGAGGATCTTGCTGCCATCAACGAGATGAAGATCCAGCGTAAGCGGAGCATTCTCGAGGCGCAGGGTAACGCTGCCCAGATGGACATCGAGTCCGAGGCACTTGCCAGGAAGCGTGCGCGCGAAGGCTACAACTATCAGCAGGAGCGCGGCATGGACGTAATGGAGAGTGCTGCGGGCAATGAGGGGAGTGCCGCATCGGGCCTCATGGGAGCCGGCATGGGACTCGGCATGGGCGTTGGCATGGGCGGTGCATTTGGAGCTGGCTTCTCCAACTTGGCCAACCAGACCATGGGCGCTGTTGCTCCCATGGTTGGAACGGCTTCCGCGTCCGCAGGTATGCAAAACGGTCCCGTGTGTCCCAGTTGCGGAAACGTTAATCCGATGGGTGCTAAGTTCTGCCTGGAATGCGGACAAAAGCTCGAGCAGGGTGTTGCGTGTTTGGCGTGTGGGCATCTTAACCCGGTCGGTGCCAAGTTCTGCCTGGAATGCGGGAACCGGTTGATCTCGCCAAGGTGCCCGAGCTGCGGAGCCGAGTTGCCCGAAGGGACCAAATTCTGCCCCGATTGTGGAACTAAGATCCAATAAGGAGAAACAAAGATGAACGGTTCTGTTAAACGTGTCATTTTGGGCGAGGCAATCGTCTTGGTGGCGTGGCTTGTAATCATGTTTGTCTGCAAAAACGCGCTGATGAACCCTATCGTCTTTGCTATGTCGCTTGGCTTTGGGGTTTTGGCTTTTGCGGCGGCTTCGATTTCGGCTGCCATGTCCGATAAGCAGTCCACGGTCAAAGGCACGACCGAAATCCATTATTTGCCGGTCGCATCCAGCTGCGCCTACTTTGTCGTTGCCCTTCTGGCCAACACGTACTTTGTGTTTGCGGCATATGGGTGGGGCGGCAGCACGATTCCAGTCGTCGTAAACGTTGTCCTTCTTGCTGTGCTTGTCCTTGTGCAGATGGGTCTAGGCTTCAATGGCCGCCAGGTTGACCAAAAGGTTGCTGCCGTGGCCGCAAAGACGGTTCAAACGGCGCAGTTCGGATCGTATGTGGGACAGCTCCTCGCCGTGGCGCAGGACGCTCAGGTCAAAGCCGAACTCAAAGCGCTTAAGGATGACATCTCCTTTAGTTCCAACATGTCGCAACCCCATGTTCAAGAGGTCGAGCGACAGTTCTCCGCCGCGCTTGAGGCGGTCTCGAATTCCATGAGTGCCGATGAGCCGGCAGATGTTACGGTTGGCCTTGTCCATGATGCGCGCAATATCTGGAAAAAGCGCAATGCGGCGCTGACCGCTGTCAAATAAGGGCTCGCGCTGCTTTTTGCCAGGGCACTTTGATGGTTGAAGTGGGGGAAGCTATTGGAAATCAACGGAATAACTTGTGAGGGCTGCGGCAGCACCGATGTCGAGTTTGACCCCGCAACTCGAAAGGTTCATTGCAACCAGTGCGGTCGCGAGATGTACTATTCGCGGGCGCGTCTGGGGGCTACGGGCAAAATCGCGTTTGCCAAGGACAATGCCATCAAGTTTTTTAAGGGTGGCAACTTCCCGGAGGCCCGCAAATTTGCCGCGGACGTGCTCAATATGATGCAAGACAACGCGGCGGCACAGTTTATGGTTGCGTACTGCGATGAGTTTTGCGAAGGTCTTTCGGGTTCGATGACGGTTTTCTTTAAAAGGGCCGAAGATATCCCTCTCGAATATGACGAAGTGCGTGACTTGATCGACTTGTTTGAGTCGACGCTCTACAACATGCGTGACTTTGAGGTTCAGATGGTATCGCTCGTGGTCGCCAATATGCAGAGCATGGAGGATCGGTCTCGGCTTGAGAGCTTTATCGATGCTGTGTGCCCGTTCTGCATAGCGCGGTATGCTTCGGAAGACTTTATGACCGCAGAGCGGGAGAGCTTCTATCAAGATATCGCCGCCAACTGCAACATACCCAAGACGTGTCTCGCACTACTCAAGGGCATTAGAGAGAACCCCGGGTCCCCCTATAAAACTGGTTCGTTTGCGTTACGAAGAAGGACCTCGTACTTTCTCGAACACTATGTGGAGCCCGTCGGGCGCATCGTCAATTCGATGAAGGCAAGCCAATACAAACAGAAGTTTCTCGTGGCCTATCAGCAGGTGTCCGAGCAATACCGAAGCATGGCCTCTCAATAAAGCGGATGGCGGGTGCTTACTCGCTTAAAGCTATTGGATGATCTAAACAGTTCAAACTGAAAGGTGGTACAGATGAGTGATTCGGGATTAGATACTGCCCTTATCGAGCGCAGGATCGCCGCTATTGGAACAAAAGTTGACCAGATGACCACGAAGGTCGATAAGGTCGAATCCCAAATGGAGGAAGTGCGGAAGGACCTTAAAAAGCTCCGAAAGGACTTTCTCGAGATGATGCTCGAACAGCGTCGTACCGCCGCACTTGAGCAGGCGACTACGGAGCTCGTGAGCGTCCGGCAGGAGATGGACAAGAAGTTCGGCAACTACTCGGTGGTTCGAAACACCATGGTCGGTATTCTCCAGGCAACCGATGCAGCGCTCGTGCGCAAGGCGACGATTTCGACGGTCTCCGAGGAGTTAATGATTTCTACCCCGGACTACTGGCCGGCGCCTGTCCTGGTTGCCCTTGCGGCATGGATCAACAACAACCGAGATCTTGCGGAGCGCGCAATACGTGAGGCTGTCAAACGTGATAACGAGCACACGTCGCTTGCGATGGCTCTGATTTGCAGACGTAATAACCGCACGGCCACGTGCTACGAATGGCTCGCACGCTACTTCTCGACGCAAAACGCCGCCCGCATCGATGCCGATGCGATGGTCTACATTGATGCCTATATCAACGGCATCTTCGGAACCGACGAAAAGCACCTGTGCGACGACTATATGGCGGGCTGGATCGAGCAGATCAGAAATCAGAGCCCTGAGTTCGAGAATGAGCAGTCAGAGTCATGGGCGGAGTACTTTACCGGCTACGAGGAGGATATGAGCTCGAGATATCCGGCGCTCAAGGTGGTGGTCAAGGAGTTTGACTACATCAATAAGTATCTCGGAAAAGTCGAGGCAATCGAGAGCATCTCCAATGACTTCGCCGACCTCAAGGCTTCTGATGTTGACGAGAGGACGCTTGCCGAGCAGGTTGACAGGCATTTGATGGAGCTCGTTAACTCCGATGACTCCAAGGAGCGAAATTTGCGCCGCCAGGAGGAGTATCTTCTTGCGGTCAAGGCATTTGGCGGAGACGTAGAGCGCGCCCGAGAGCTCGTCAATCGTCGCCGCGATGAGAAGCGTCAGCAGACGATGAACATCATCGACCAGATGACACGCTCGATGCGCGACCAGAGTGCGTCTGTGGATGTGCATAAGAAGAAGACCGCGATTCAGTTTTTGGGTTCCTATATCAACGGTGGTTTCAACCGGTATCGCAAGAGCGATATCCCCGAATTTCCGCAGGCGATCACCCTTGACTTCGACGGATGGACAAGCAGGGCGGTTACCGGCGATGAGGGTAATGCGCTGCGCGGCGATTATGTTCGCTATGTCGGTGAAGAGAAGAAAAAGGAGCTCGCTGAGCTTGATGTCAAGGTTGCGAAGGGCAACAAGAGCCACAAGATAGCGGCCGTTGTCCTCGCTGTTTTGGGAGTAGCTTTCTTTGCGTTTGTAAACCAGGTTATTGGCATTCTGCTTCTTGCGGGGGCTGGCTATTGTCTAGTAAAGACGGGCCTCTCGAGCAAGCAGCGCGCTGCGGAGGCAGAAGAGATTGAGGCCAAATACTCCAAACGGATCCAGGAAGGCTGTTCCGAGATCGATCTGGCGCTTAATCAGTGGAAGAGCGCGAAGGAAGCGGCGGCCGAGCGCAGCGACCTGCTTAAGCTCGATAAGGTTGCCTAGCCGATAGGATTGACTCGATAACCATGAATGGAGTGAAATAGATGACTGATGAAGTGACTGATTTCGACCATAACGATGCCGCGATGCAGGACTTCGATGCATTGAGCGAGCTCGATAGTCTGTTTGAAGAGGACGAGCGACTGAAGCAAGCTGAGAACAATGTTTTGACTCAAAATCTCTCAGGCTTTGCAAACTGCTTTCCCGATTGGGATTTGCATCCGCCGGTAGCGTAGAAAAGCGCTTGAAACACAAGCTGCGATCATTTGGAAACATCGATGTTTCTGCGGGCTAGAAGCCATGGGGCTTTTGGCCCGCTGTCTTTCATATGCCGGTCGGCGGCATAGGGCATCAACCGTATTCTAGGTTCTTGGACGCCAGGCCGACTCGCTTCGGATCGGGCGCTACACCAACTTTCTCGAGACCACCAATCTGACAGGGCCTTGTCCGTACGTGGACGGGGCCCTTTTGTGTGGCCTAACAGGTTTGCTATACTGCTAGCACGTAGAAAGGAGCCGCTATGGGTACAGCAACGGTGCAGCTCAACACACGAATCGATCCTATGCTCAAAGCTGGTGGCGATGCGGTCCTAACTCGCAATGGATTGGGGCCGAGCGATGCCATTCGTGCGCTTTGGGTCTATCTTGTCGAGCATCAAACGTTGCCGGGATTTATGGTGGCGGATAAGCGCGAGGCGCCCCGTGCGGAGAGCCTGGCCGAGCAGGGGTGTGGCCTAGCTTTTTCCTCGTTGGGGCTAAGCGCTTCGGATTTTGCGCCAGGTGGATCATCTGCGGAAGACTGGGATGCCGTACGAGATGATATGTATGACGCGATGATTGCCGACATCGAGGCGAATTGCCGATGATCGAGGCAAAACGCCTGCTTGTAGATACGAACGTTTGGCTCGATTATTACCTGCAAGAGGGGGCATTCGACGAAGCGAAGAGATTGGTTGAACTGGCCGAGGCGGGAAAGATCGACCTTCTTTATGCGCCCACGACGGCAAAGGATGTGTTCTACATTTTGCCTCGGCGTCTAGCTCGGCGGAATGCGAATGGGATTAACGTGTCATTTGCCTCGGCGTCATGGGTCTGCATCGAGCACATGATGCAGGTGGCAACCGCCTCTCCGCTTTCGTTGGCAGAGTGCGAGATGGCGCGCATGCTTGGCAAGCGCATGCCGGATCTTGAAGACAACCTCATCATCGCTTCGGGCGAAACGGCAGATGTTGACTACGTGGTCACGAGCGACCGGCGCATGTTAGAGGCGATGCCCGAGGTTTGCCTGACGCCCGCGCGTGCACTCGAGATGATCGGGATCCTCGACTAACCTTGTCTGTCTGGTTTCGCTATCATATGGGGCAATGTGAACCCCATGCAACTTTGGAGGACGGTATGGCGGATAACGCCGAGGCGCTTTTCTCGCCTGAGCTGGTGTTTTTTGATTGGGAGTGCGCGACGCCGGATGAGGTGTTTGCGTGGCTCGAGGGTGAGCTTGCCCCGCGCGGCTACATTGCCGAGGGTTGGCTCAACGCCGTCCGCACGCGCGAGGACGCCTATCCCACGGGTCTCGCTATGCCGGCGGCAAACATCGCCATTCCGCATACCGATCCGGGATTTGTGGCCAAGCCCTATATCGCAGTGGTAAAGCCCGCCGCACCTGTGACGTTCAACGCGATGGCGGGCATGGGCGCCCCGGTGCCGGCGCGGATCGTCATCAACCTGGGCATTGCCGAGCCGGGCGGCCAGGTCGAGGCCCTGCAAGCGCTTATGAATATCTTTATGGGTGCCGACGCTGCAGCCGATGTACTCGGCCAGACCACGCCGCAGGGCATGGTCGACGCCATCCGCCGCCACTTCTAAGGTGGAGCTAAGCCGGTGGCACTCGGGGACTGTCCCTAACTGCCGGCAGAAAAGGAACGTCCCTAACTGCCAGCTGCCAGCGCTGTCCCCTTTGCACCAAAATGGTGCAGATTAACCTGTCCCCTTTGCACCAGGTGTGCCGCGGGGGCTGCGTTGTGACACAATGGCGTTTGTTCGATTCGTGATGTGAAAGGCCAAGTATGGCAAACAAGAAAAAGAACCCCGAGGTCGCGCCGACGCCCGAGCAACGGTCCCGCGCCGCCTCCAGCTCTCGCAAGAAGCAGCGCAAGACCTATGTGTCCAAGACCGTCAAGATTGTCCTGGTGGTCATCGGCGTGCTGGCGATGCTGCTCTCCGTCTCGGCCATGGCGTGCTCCGGCCTGATGTCGCAGACCGAAAGCACCAGCTCGGGCTATAAGCTCACTGGTGGCGTGGCTGCTACCATCAATGGCACCAACCTCACCGAGGACACCGTGACCAAGCAGATCATGAGCATGCGCACGTCCTATGGCTACACCAAGGACAAGGACTGGGCACAGTACCTGGTCGACAACGACCTCACGCCCAAGAAGTACCGCAAGCAGCTCATCGACTCCTACACGCAGCAGATCCTGCTTCAGCAGGCGCAGAAGGAAAACGGCGTGACCGTCTCGGACAAGGAGGTCGAGAAGGCTTGGAAGGACGCGTGCAAGAGCGCGGGCGGCGCCAAGACCTTTAAGAAGACGCTTAAGACCTACGGCTACACCGAGGACACCTACAAGGATTCGCTCAAGGAGAGCCTGGCACAGCAGAAGCTCAAGGATGCCGTGGCACCCACCAGCAAGCCCAAGGACAGCGAGATCGTCGATTACATCAATGAGAACCTGTCCAACTACAACGATGCCCGCCGCTCGTCGAACATCTTGATCAAGGTCGATTCCGACGCATCTGACGAGGACAAGGCTGCCGCCAAGGCCAAGGCGCAGGAGTGCCTGGACAAGATTAACTCCGGCGAGCTGAGCTTTGAGGACGCCGTGGAGCAGTACTCCGACGATACCGGCTCCAAGGATAAGAAGGGCGATGTGGGTTGGGATAAGCTCACCACCTTCGTCGACAGCTACCAGGCGGCGCTCGAGGGGCTCAACAAGGGCGATGTGAGCGGCGTGGTCGAGTCGACGTACGGTTACCATGTCATCAAGTGCACCGACTACTTCCATGTCGATAGTGAGGTCGATGACATCAAGCAGGTGCCCAAGGACATCAAGAAGTACGTCTCTAACGTGGTGAAGACGCAGGCGGCCAGTACTGCATACAGCGAGTGGCTGGAGCAGTACAAGAAGGACGCCGACATCACCGTTAACCCCATGCCCAAGGACGTGCCGTACAACGTCAGCCTGAAGGGCGTCGCCAAGAGTTCGACCGATGATTCGTCGACGACTAAGTAATCATGGGGCGGTGCCCGCGTGAGTGCCGCCCACGCTATTGAGGAGGATATGCAGATGACCAACGAAGAGCTGCAGAAGGAAATGATTGCGGCCATGAAGGCCAAGGACAAGGTTCGCCTGTCTATCATTCGCCAGGTTAAGGCCGAGGTGAAGAACATCGAGGTCAACGAGCGCCGTGATGTGACCGAGGAAGACGTCAACAGCATGATCAAGCGTCTGATTAAGCAGACGAGCGAGACGCTGGAGATGTCCATCAAGGCCGGCACCGACCAAGAGCGTACCGACAACCTGACCGAACAAGTCAAGATTCTGGAGAGCCTGCTGCCCGCGCAGGGTTCGGGCGAAGAGCTCGAGGCCCTGATCGAGCAGGTCATCGCCGAGCTGGGTGCCACGTCCAAGAAGCAGATGGGCCAGGTCATGGGCGCTCTGGGTAAGGCCACCGGCGGCAACTTCGACAAGCCTGCCGCGGCAAAGATCGTCGGTGCCAAACTCGCGTAATTTGTTACGCGGTTTTACCAAACCGCGTAACGGCTCGACGCTGCAAACCCGTACACGCGGCAATCTGACGTTCAATTTCAAGGGCGCGACCGTAAGGTCTGCGCCCTTTCATTAAAGGCTTTAGCCTGTGCGGGGCGCGCAGCGCGCCGCATCAGAAACCACCCGCTATGCGGGTGGGGCCAAACGGCTTTACAAAGCCGCCCCCTCGCCGGACACTTGCGATTGTTCAGGCCGCAGGGAATCCGAGTCGAGAGGGCGGTGGTGGCGTATGGCCCAGAAGGCCTACAGCCTGTCGCACACGAAGTGGATGTGCAAGTACCACGTCGTGTTCACGCCGAAGTATAGGCGCAAAGTCATCTACAACCAAATAAGGTCCGACCTTGGGGAGATCTTCAGGAAGCTCTGCCAGTACAAGGGGATAGAGATCATCGAGGGGCACCTGATGCCCGACCACGTCCACATGCTGCTGGCGATACCGCCGAAGTACAGCGTGTCCAGCGTGATGGGCTACCTGAAGGGGAAGAGCTCGCTGATGGTATTCGACAGGCACGCGAACATGAAGTACAAGTTCGGCAACAGGAAGTTCTGGGCCGAGGGCTACTACGTGTCCACCGTCGGCCTGAACGAGGCCACCATCGCGAAGTACATCCGGGAGCAGGAGAAGGCCGACATCGCGATCGACCGGCTGAGCGTCAAGGAGTACGAGGACCCCTTCGATAGGGGACCGGGGCGTAAATAGCGCCGGTTTGACCGGCCCGTCACGGGTCAATCTGCAGTGCGGCCCGAACCCCGTGAGGGCCGGCGCCTTTAGACGCGTGCCGGAAATCCAAGGGTTATACCCTAAGAGCAAACCACCCCTTTTAGGGGTGGTTTTGATTTCACGTCACCTTGCTCGCGTGTACGGGTTTTCGCTGACTTATGCTCAACAAGGACGGTTGGGCGCTCACTGGGGACAGACTTAAATGAGTGCCCAATGAGTGGGCGGAAGGTTGCGGGTTCTTTACGGGAATGTAGTGTGGGCTGCGGAAACGTGGTTCTTTCCGTACAATAGTTCAACTCGTGTAAACGCAGGGAAGGGACATTCATGGCAGACATGATCGAGATCAAGCATCTCAACAAGTACTTTGGCGACCTGCATGTGCTCAAAGATATCAATCTCACCGTCAAGCGCGGCGAGAAGCTCGTAATGATCGGGCCTTCCGGTTCGGGTAAGTCGACGCTCATCCGTTGCGTCGATTATCTGGAGGAGCCTACGTCGGGCGAGGTTGTCATCGACGGTACGCCGCTTACCAAGAAGAATCACCTGGAGATGGCTCGCAAGTACAGCTCCATGGTGTTTCAGCAGTTCAACTTGTATCCCAACATGACGGTGCTGGGCAACCTGACGCTCGCGCCCATCAAGCTACAAAAGAAGAGCAAGGAGGAGGCGACCGAGATCGCCATCGCCGCGCTCAAGCGCGTCGGCATGGCGCATAAGGCCGGCGAGTATCCGCAAAATCTCTCGGGTGGTCAGCAGCAGCGCATCGCCATCGCCCGTGCCCTGTGCACCAAGCAGCCCATCATCCTGTTTGACGAGCCGACCTCGGCGCTCGACCCCGAGATGGTCCAGGAGGTCCTGGACGTTATGATTGAGCTCGCGCAGGAGGATATCACCATGATCTGCGTGACGCACGAGATGGGCTTTGCGCGCCAGGTGGCCGACCGCGTCATCTTTATGGAGGACGGCCGCATTCTGGAGGAGGGCACGCCCGAGCACTTCTTCGATAACCCCGAGAACCCGCGCTGCCGCGAGTTCCTGTCCAAGATTCTGCACTAGGCGCGGTGATGGACATGACGGATATGACGAGGGCGGCCGTGTCGCGCCGTCACTTTTTGCAGCTGGCTGGCGCCGGCATGCTTGCGCTGACGGGGACCGCGCTTGCCGGTTGTGGCAACTCCACCAGCGGCGAGGGCTCCGACAAGGGGTCCAAGCTTGCGGCCATCAAGTCGCGTGGCCATCTGAATGCCGGCGTTAAGAAGGACGTTCCCGGCTATGGCTATTACGACACCGCCAAGGGCCGCTTTGAGGGCATGGAAGTCGATTTGTGCTACCAGATCGCCGCTGCCGTCTTTGGCGTGAGCTACAAGGAGGCCCGCGCCCAGGAGCTTGTCGAGTTTACCGACGTAACGCCCAAGACGCGCGGCCCGCTGATCGATAACGGCCAACTTGACGTGGTCGCGGCGACCTACACCATCACCGACGAGCGCAAGAAGAGCTGGGATTTCTCGACGCCGTACCGCACCGACTACGTGGGACTCATGGTCAAGAAGCGTTCGGGCTTTACCTCGATTGAGGACCTGGACGGCAAGGTCATTGGCGTGAGCCAGGGCGCCACCACGCAGGGTCTGATCGAGCAGATGATCAAGGACAACGGCTTTAGCTGCAAGCCCGAATTTAGGGCCTTTAGCGGCTACCCCATCATCAAGAGTTCGCTCGACGCCGGCAATATCGACGTCTTTGCCATGGACCGCTCCACGCTGGCCGGTTACATGAACGAGACCGTTGAGCTGCTGCAGCCCGAGGTCAAGTTTGGCGAGCAGGGCTACGGCGTGGCGACCAAGAAGGGCTGCGACCTTTCGGCCGTGGTCGATCAGGTGATTTGCGATCGCCTGGCCGATGGCTGGCTCGACCAAGAGGTCAAGACCTGGGGCCTTGTATAGGCACATCGTCCAAGGAAGGAATCAAATGCTCGAAGGATTATTTGACGCCGACCGTTGGTCGACGACATTTCAAAACATGGGGCCCTTCTGGGAGGGCTTTGGTGTGACGCTACAGGTGGTCGTTGCCGGTCTGCTGCTGTCGCTGGTACTGGGCACGCTGCTGGGTGTGTTCTCTACCACCCGTTCGCACGTGCTGCGCGCCATAAGCCGCGTGTACGTGGAGTTTTACCAGAACACCCCGTTGCCCGTGCAGGTGCTCTTTATGTACATGGCCGGCCCGCAGTTTTTGCAGGCCATAACCGGTGCCGACCAGCCGGTGCGCATCGCACCGTTTGTGCTGGGCTTCTTGGGTGTGGGTCTGTATCACGCGGCCTACATTTCGGAGGTCATCCGCACTGGTATCGAGGCGGTTCCGCGCGGTCAGATGGAGGCGGCCCAGAGCCAGGGCTTCACCCGTGCGCAGGCATACTGGTACATCGTGCTGCCCCAGACGTTCAAGATCATTCTGCCCCCGCTGTGTAACCAGGCACTCAACCTAGTCAAGAACACGTCGGTGCTGGCGCTTGTGGCCGGCGGCGACCTTATGTACCGTTCCGACAACTTTGTGAGTCTGTACGGTTACCTGCAGGGATACATCGTCTGCTGCCTTATGTACTTCATCATCTGCTTTCCGCTCGCCATGCTGGTGCAGTGGCTCGAGCGCCGCTCCAAGGAGCGTCCGCGCGGCGTGAGCCTGGCCGAGCTGGGGCTCGACAACGTAGAGGAGGCCTAGCGCATGGAAATCTTCAACGCGACCAACCTGCTCTACATTTGGGGCGGCTTTGTTAAGACCATCGAGATCTCGGCGCTGTCGATCTTTTTCTCGCTCATCTTTGGCACGGTGCTGGCGCTTGTTAAAAGCTATGCGCCCCGCCCGTTCCGTATTTTGGTGAGCGCCTATATCGAGCTGTTCCGTTGCACGCCGAACCTGCTGTGGATTCTGTTTATCTACTTTACGGTGCAGGGTTTGGACATTGTGATTTCGACCATCGCCTTTACGCTGTTTACCAGCGCTGTTATGGCCGAGATTGTGCGCGGCGGCCTCAACTCGATTCCGCGCGGCCAGTTTGAGGCGGCGCAGAGCCAGGGCTTTGGCTTCTTTGCCACCATGCGCTACATCATTCTGCCGCAGACGTTTAAGACGATCATTCCGGCGCTGTTTAGCCAGTGCACGACCGTCATTAAGGACAGTTCGTATCTTTCGGGCATTAACGTGGCCGAACTCATGTACACGGCAAACGTCGTGATGGCCCACGCGATCGATCTGTCGCAGGTGCTTATGCTCTACGGCCTGGTGTTTGCGATGTACTTTGTGCTCAACTTTGGTATCTCGCTGCTGGTCCGAGCTTACCAACGCCGCATCGTAGCCGCATAGCCTGGCTTTCCCTGGCACCCAACCTTGGCCTTCAAACCGTCGCTCGCGTACCAAAGTACGCGTCGCTCCTCTTTCAGGCCAATCTTGGGCACCAGGAAAACCCAGGTACGGTATCGTGGGAATAAGAGATAAACAGCCCTTTTCTCATTTGTTAGAAAGGAATCGCGATGAGCGATCTGGAGAACAAGAAGAATCCTGTGGTCATTACCATCGCGCGCGACTTTGGCGCCGAGGGCCACGAGATTGGTCGCATGCTTGCCGACGAGCTGGGGATTCCACTGTACGATAACGAGCTGCTGGTGCGTGCGTCGTTGCGTGCGGGCGAGTCGCTCGACAAGATGGCCGCCTACGACGAGCGTCTGGCCGTGGAGAACATGGCGTTTCTGCCCGACCGTTACGATGCGCGTTCGTACTCGGACAAGTTGTTCCAAAAGATGAGCCAGGTGATTTTGGATCTGGGCGAGACCGAGAGTTGCATTATCGAAGGCCGCCTGTCCGATTATCTGCTTCGCAACAACCCCAACCACATTGCCGTGTTGGTGACCGCTCCCTTTGAGAACCGCGTCGAGATCGTGCGCAAGAAGCGTGGCCTTAATAAAAAGAAAGGCGCCAAGCTGGTCAAGCAGCAGCAGAAGGCGCGCGAGGCGTTCTATAAGCGCTATAGCGCCGGAAAGTGGAAGATGACGAGTGGCAAGGATATCGTCGTCAACCGCGCCAAGCTGGGCCGCGAAGGCTGCAAAGACGTTATCGCCGCAGCTTACCGCTACAAGGTGGCGCAGCTCGAAGGCTAGCCGATCAAAACCACCACAAAGGGGACAGGCACCTTTGTGGTGGTTTTTGTTTTAGGCCGAGGGGAAGGCCTTGGCGGCAGTGTCTATCCTCGGCTTTTGCAAAATCTCGATCTGTAACACCAAGCCAGCGAAAATGGCTCTAACTGTTACAGATTTAGATGAACCGTCCGGCCGTCAGCCCAACGTCTTGATCTGTAACACCAGGCGGCATATTTGGCCTCTAGCTGTTACAGATTGAGATAAAGCGGAGGCGGCTGGCGCAATATCTTGATCTGTAACAACTACGAAGCTCAACAGGGTCTAACTGTTACAGATTGAGACAAACGCCGGAATTGGTTTGCCGACCAGACCCCAGATCACCACAAAGGTGCCTGTCCCCATCGTGGTGGTCGGGTGGTCGGCATAGAAAAAGTCCCCGCCGGGCGTGTGCTCGACGGGGACTTTGCCGTTTGGTGGCTAGCGCTGCAGGTGATTACTCGCCCAGCAGGCTCTTGGTGATGGAAGCGGCGGCCTTCTTGCCGGCGCCCATCGCCAGAATGACCGTAGCGGCACCGGTAACGATGTCGCCGCCGGCCCAGATGCGAGGATCGGTGGTCTGGCCGGTCTCCTCGTCGGCAACGATGTAGCCCCACTTGTTGAGCTCCATCTTGCCGCCGATCTTGGCAGCGAAGGGGTTGGCGTTGGTGCCGATAGCCGAGATCGCGACGTCGCAGGGAATCTCCTCGATGGCGCCCTCGATGGGCACCGGGCGACGACGACCGGACTCGTCAGGCTCGCCGAGCTCCATCTTCTGGACCTTGACGGCGCACACGGAGCCGTCCTCGCCAGCGACAAACTCGAGCGGGGAGACGAGCGGCAGAACCTCGACGCCCTCGGCCTTAGCATGGTGCAGCTCGGCGCGACGGCAGGGCATCTCGTCCTCGGTACGACGGTAGGCGATGATGGCGTGCTCGGCGCCCAGGCGCTTGGCGGTACGGACGGCGTCCATGGCCACGTTGCCGCCACCAAAGACAACGACGTTCTTGCCGTGCTTGGTGGGGGTGTCGTACTCGGGGAACTTGTTAGCCTTCATCAGGTTCACGCGGGTGAGGTACTCGTTGGCGAAGAAGACGTTGGGCAGGTTCTCGCCGGGGACGTTGAGGAACTTGGGCAGGCCAGCGCCGGTCGCCACGTAGATGGCGTCGAAGCCCTGCTCGAACAGCTCCTCGGCCGTGGCCATGTTGCCCACGACGGAGTTGTACTCAAACTTGACGCCCATGTCCTCCAGGCCGTCAATCTCGCGCTTGACGACTGCCTTGGGCAGACGGAACTCGGGGATGCCGTAGACCAGCACGCCGCCGCCGGTAAAGAATGCCTCGAAGACGGTGACGTCAAAGCCGTTGCGGGCAAGCTCGCCGGCGCAGGTGATGCCGGACGGGCCAGAGCCGACGACGGCGACCTTCTTGCCGTTCTTGGGAGCCATCTTGGGCGTGGAGGCGAGCTCGGGGCGGTCGCCCAGGAAGCGCTCGAGCTGGCCGATGGCCACGGGCTCGGACTTCTTGCCACGGATGCACTTGCCCTCGCACTGATTCTCCTGCGGGCAGACGCGGCCGCAGATAGCGGGAAGCATGGAGTCCTCGCGGATGGTATCGAGAGCGCCGCCGAAGTCCTTCGCGCGGATCTGCTCGATAAAGCGGGGGATGTTGATGTTGACGGGGCAGCCCTCAACACAGAACGGCTTCTTGCAGTTGAGGCAGCGCTCGGCCTCGGCCAGCGCCATCTCCTCGGTGAAGCCCTTGTCGACGGGGCGGAAGTCGCAGGCGCGCTCGGCAGCCGGCTCCTCGTTATCGGGGGTGCGGGGCGACTTCATATCGGCAACGAAACGACCGTTAACTAGTGGCATGCGCAGCTCTTTTCCTCATAGGCCTTGAGGGACGCGCCCTCTTCGGAACGATAAGCGGCCTGGCGGGCACGAAGGTCATCCCAGTCGACCAGGGTGGCATCGAAGTCGGGGCCGTCGACGCAAGCGAACTTGGTCACGCCGCCCACCTCGACGCGGCAGCAGCCGCACATGCCGGTGCCGTCAACCATGATGGGGTTGAGGGACGCGGTGATGGGGGTGTCGTACTTCTGGGCGGTGAGGGTCGAGAACTTCATCATCGGAACGGGGCCGACGCAGAAGACCTGGCTCACGGCCTTGTCCTGCAGCAGGCGCTCCAGCGGAGCGGTGACAACGCCCTGCTCGCCGTAGGAGCCATCGTCAGTGGTGATGTGGATGTGGTCCTCGTCGAGGAGCTCGCGGAACTGGTCCTCCATGAGCAGGAGGTCCTTGGTGCGGGCGCCCATGATGGCGTGAACCTCGTGGCCGGTCTCGACCAGGTGCTTGGCGACCGGGAAGGCAATTGCCAGGCCGACGCCGCCGCCAATGACGGCGCAGGGGCCCTCGGCCATCTCGGTGGGAACGCCCAGCGGGCCCACGACGTCGCGCAGCGACTCGCCGGCCTCGTAGGTGGAAAGCATCTCAGTGGTCTTGCCGATCACCATGAAGATGAACTCGACCCAGCCCTCGTCACCGTTCCAGCCGGCCAGGGTAAACGGGACGCGCTCGCCCGTCTCGTTGGCGCGAACCATGAGGAACTGTCCAGCGTGCGCATGCTTGGCGATTGCAGGCGCCTCGATGCGGAACTTGAACACCTTCTCCGAGAACTGCGTCTTCTCCAGGATCTTATACATAGAACCCCTCTCTTGTTAGGGCTGCCGAACCGTGCCTCCACGGAAATGGACGGTAGCCCGAGTAAAACCGTACGCGCACAGGCGTTGTGCAGACATACGGTGCAAATTATACCCTCATGGACATGCTGTTTACGTGTGTCTTCGGCGGTTGGGAAAAGGGTTTATCCACTTCGACCTACCAAATAGGGATAGGTTTATTTTGGTCGGTTTTATCAGGCAAAACGGCAAGGGGGGCCGGCCTCAGGTTGTGATGAGGCCGGCCCCCTTTGGGGCTCTATGTGTGTATGGCAGTGCGGGGTTTATTGCGATGCGGCCACCGGGGCGTTTCCGTAGATAAAACCTGCCAAAATAAACCTGTCCCTAAATAGTAGGTTTTAGTGCTTGCCGTTGGCGGAAGCGGCGCCGTTTACGTGATCGCGGGCGTAGATTACGCCGTGGACGATGGCCAGACCGGCGGCATCTGCGGCGCGGGCGCAGGTGTTCTGGAAGTCCTCGGCCTCGCGGGCGCGTAGCTGCTTGAGCACGTAATCTGCCACGGCCATCTTGCCGGGAGGGTTGCCGATACCGGTGCGGATGCGACTAAAGTCGCGGCTGCCCATCTTGTCGATGATGGAGCGCAGGCCGTTGTGGCCGGCGTGGCCGCCGCCCACCTTAACACGTACGTCGCCGGCGGGAATGTCGAGCTCGTCGTGAATCACGAGTAGCTCCTCGGCCTTGATCTTGTACTCGCGGCAGAGCTTGGAGATGGGTCCCCCCGAGGTGTTCATATACGACTGCGGCTTGACCAGCACGATCTGGCGCTTGCCACCCTCTTCCTCGGGATCGTTAATGTTGATGAGTGCGACCTCGGCGCCGGCCTGGTTTTTCCAGTACGTGACACCGGCCTGACGGGCCAGCTCATCGATCGCCTTAAAGCCGGCGTTGTGGCGGGTCTCGGCATATTCCTCGCCAGGGTTGCCAAGTCCGGCAACCATGCGAATCTTAAGCGGCTGTGCAGCTGCCATGTTCATCCTTTCGTTGATTTGTCGCCTGCTATGGTGAGCGACCCTGTTGCCGCTGTCAAATGGAGGGTAATTGAGGGCGTTTGGGCGCGTTTGGACGGCCGTCGAAATTAGAGGTGGACAGTTAGTTCAGATACGTATAAGTTCTGAAGACTCGAATCACTCAATTCAATGCCGATACGTTGTTTTGGAGCTTTAGTTAGTCCATATGGCGCTGTTTTGAAGTCTACCCTGCCTTCAAATAGGGCGAATGGTATAGAGATAGCTGCAAAACAGCCTAATTCAATGAGTCCATTTATACGTATTTGAACTAACTGCCCAGCCCTGCTCGACGGCGCACGGGTGATTCGCCGTTTAGACCGGCGCGAGGCCGGTTCCGGCCCGCAGAGCGTTGAGCCAAGCGGCCTGACGCTTGCGATAGCCCTTGATACGGTACCGGAATCGGACTCCTGCGAGTCGATGCATCGTTTGGGCGAAGGCTTCGAGTGCAACAAGGTCTTTCATTTGGTCGCGATTGATAACCAGGACGTGGATGCCCATGGCCTTGAGGCCATTATTTCGATTGCCATCGTGGATGCGAGCGTTTTGAAGCTCATGCCCAATTCCGTTGTATTCGTTGTCGACTCCGGCTGCCTGGCAATATAGGTCGCAGATGGCATAGGGGATGCCCGAGGACATGTTGACCGCAAGAGTATCGAAGTCGATTCGATGGTTGAGTAGCAGGCCTCCCATGGGCAGGCTGCAACATCCGAATCCGCCAAAGCGCATGGGCGCTCCGAGAACGGCAAACATTAGGGATTCGGCTGGGGATGCGGATCCAGCCCGGGCGAGTTTGACTGCCGTGCGAAACGAGGCGTATGAGCTACTTTTGGCGAACCGTGCGACCGCCTCGAGCTCTTCGATGGTCGTGGCGGGCTCGCATTTGTAGTGCGCCTGTTCATAGCGGGTTTCGTTCTGTTGTTCGGTCGCCGACTGGTCGTCCCGGCAATCGAGGTCGTCCATCGCTTCGTAGACATCGCCCTTGGGCCAGATGTCGTCATAAGCAATGGGGTATGTTGCCCCGGGAGGAAGGGAGTAGGTTCCGAGCAGTTCCATGAGAAGCATCAAGGTTTTGGCGACTGATTCATTTTTGGAACAAAGCATGGCTGTCATGGCAGGAGACGTTGCGTAGATGTCGGCCTCGATGTGCATAATTGCACCTTCAGGAAGCGAAGCGGAGAGAATATGCTGAAGAAGTCGCTTGTCGGGACGTCTGTTGTCTTCGCTTGAAACGAGAAGATCAAGCAGTTCGGAATCATCTTCATTCCAGGCGTCGAGTATCGAAAGTGCGCCAAAGTCTATCGCGTCATTGTTGGGAATGCAGCTAGCCAAGGCATGTGCTTGCTGTTCGCTATCAACGGAGTCCCAGGGTAGGGCAGAGTACGCCCGTCGTGCGCGACGAATTGCGCGGAGGGCGGAGAGATGTGAAATCACGGTCGTCATAGCTATAACGTACTAAGTTGGCGGCAGAATGCGACCGCCATACCGTTCTTTTCGCTCAGCGGGGCGCTGTGCGCCATGAACGGCTGGGTGTTATGAAATCGGTGGAATCGGCTGAGGGGATTGCAGGAAATTGAGC
The DNA here is from genome assembly GCA_959605475.1 of uncultured Collinsella sp. GTDB lineage: Bacteria > Actinomycetota > Coriobacteriia > Coriobacteriales > Coriobacteriaceae > Collinsella. The sequence goes on from CAUHFS010000001.1 coordinate 68,740, forward strand.
TCTGCCGCGAAGGTTGACGATAGCTACTGGACAGTTAGTTCAGATACGTATAAGGCGACGGGCATTCGAGGCGTTTCTAAGGGCCTTCGAGGGTGATTTGAGGGTAAATATGCGGCGGTTGTACTCGAAAACGATGAGCTTTGGGCGGCATGGCATCCGCCGGGGAGCTCAGAAGGCTCCGAACGGCCCTTTGGGGCTTTAAAAAATACGTATCTGAACTAATTGTCCAGGGAAGGTTGGCGAGGGATAGAAAAAGGGCCGGAATCGAGCTTCCGACCCTTTAAAAGCATCAAAGATGATGCGATGCGCGTTGGACTACAGCGCGAAGTCGCCGCCGACGAGCGTGGAGACGGGCTCCTCGTGGTAAACGGCGGAGATGGCCTGAGCGAACTCCTCGGCGACCGAGATGGTCTTGATCTTGCCGCCGACCTCGACGGGAATGGCGTCGGTGACGAGGCACTCGACGATCGGGGCGTCGTTCAGACGCTCGATAGCCGGACCGGAGAAGATGCCGTGGGTGGCGCAGACGTAGATGTCGCCAGCGCCCATAGCCTTGAGCTCCTTGACGTTGGCGCACAGGGTGCCAGCGGTGTCGATCATGTCGTCGTTGATGATGCAGGTCTTGCCCTTGATGTCACCGATGATGCCCATGACCTCGGCGGCGTTGTGGCGCGGACGGCCCTTGTGGGCGATGGCCAGGTCGCAGCCGAGCATGTCGGACAGCTTCTTGGCGGCCTTGGCGCGGCCCACATCGGGGGAGACGACAACCAGGTTGTCGGTGTCGAAGTGCATGTCGTTGTAGTACTGGCCAAACAGCGGCAGCGCGGACAGGTGGTTAACCGGGATATCGAAGAAGCCCTGGATCTGGCCCTGGTGCAGGTCGAGGGTGATGATGCGGTTGACGCCGGCGCGCTCGAGCAGGTTGGCGACGAGGCGGGCGGTGATGGGCTCGCGCGGGCCGGCCTTGCGGTCCTGGCGGGCATAGCCGTAGTGGGTGATAACGGCGGTGATGGAGCGGGCGGATGCGCGCTTGGCAGCGTCGGTGGCGATGAGCAGCTCCATGAGCATGTCGTTGACGTTGCCGCCGGCCACGGACTGAATCAGGAAGACGTCGGCGCCGCGGACGGTCTCGTCGTAGCGGGCGTAAATCTCACCGTTGGCGAACTGCTTTAGCGTAAGGCCCGAAAGCTCGACCCCAAGGTACTCAGCAATCTTCTGAGCGAGGGGACGGTTGGAGGAACCGGAATACACGCGGATGGACTTGCGCATATTCTCCGACTTCTCGGGATCATTAATCGGCATTACCCTTCTCCTTTATATCGAATGCCATATAGATGCCTTGTTGCATTGTAACCGCGCGACGGGGTTAATCGGGTCTTGATAACGTCTTTACCGTCAACGGACACGAACCGACCACTCATCCGGCCGCGCAGGTCAACATAGAAAAAGGAGCCATCCCCAGGGGAACAGCTCCTTAGATGCTTGGTAAAACGTTATACCTCGTCGTCCTCGTGCAGACGGCGGCGATAATCGGCGGCCCAGCCCTCAATATTTACCTGACGGGCGCGGCCCAGGCCGAGTGCGTCGGCCGGGACCGGCTCGGTGATGACGGAGCCGGCGGCCACGAGTGCACCGTCGCCAATCTGGGCGGGCGCGACCATCATGGTGTCGGAGCCGATGAAGGCGTCCTTGCCGATGACGGTCTTGTGCTTGTGCACGCCGTCGTAGTTGCAGGTGATGGAGCCCGCGCCTACGTTGACGCCGGAGCCCATGGTGGTGTCGCCGATGTAGGACAGGTGCGGCACCTTGGAGCCCTCGCCGATCGTGGACTTCTTGATCTCCACGTGCGTGCCGGCTTTGGAGCCGTCGAGCATGTGGGTGCCCGGGCGCAGGTAGGCGCGCGGGCCGCAGTCGACGCCGTTCTCGATGACGGCCTCGATGGCGATGGTCTCATCGATGACGCAGCCGCTGCCGACGGTGGTGTCGGTGAGGCGACTGTTGGGGCCGAGCTGGCACTCCTCGCCCACGGTGACGTGGCCGATCAGGTGCGTCTGCGGCCACACGACGGTGTCGCGGCCGATAACGGCATCGGGGCCGATCCAGGCCTGCGTGGGGTCGATGAAGGTAACGCCCTCGGCCATCCAGTGCTCGTTGATGCGGTCGCGCGCGATAGCGGTGAGCTGCGCGAGCTGGATGCGGCTGTTGACGCCCAGGCCATCGCGGTAGTCATCGCAGTGGAAGATGGAGACAGCCTGGCCGTGGCTTTTGAGAATCTCGAGCATGTCGGGCAGGTAGTACTCGGATTGCGCGTTGTCGTTGCCGATCTCGTTAATGTGGGCGGCGAGCTGCGCGCCGTCGAAGGCGTAGCAGCCGGCGTTGCACTCGAGCAGCGTGGCGGCCTGCTCGGGCGTGCAGTCCTTCTGCTCGATGATGCGCTCGATCTGACCATCGGCGCCCAGCTTGATGCGGCCGTAGCCGAAGGGGTCGGGCGGGGTCATGGTCATGACGGTGCAGGCGAGCTCACCGGTGGCGACGGTCTGCGCGAACTTGGCGACGGTGTCGGCGGTGATGAGCGGCAGGTCGCCGTTGAGCACCACGACGGGGCCTTGCGTGATGCCGCAGGCCTCGAGCGCGACCTTCACGGCGTGACCGGTGCCCAGGCGCTCGGTCTGCTCAACGCACTCGACCTTGGTGGCACTGTTGGCGTAGGCGCCGTCGATGAGGGCGCGCATCTCGTCGGCGTGGCTGCCGATGACGACCACGACGCGGCCGCAGCCGGCCTTGATGGTGGCGTCGACGATCCACTGGACCATGGGCTTGCCCAGGATCTTGTGCGAAACCTTGCAGTGGTTCGACTTCATGCGGGTGCCCTCGCCGGCGGCGAGGATAATTGCGGTTGCGTCCATGTGATCTCCTGTTACGTTATAGAGACGTGTGTTTGGAAACGATACACGGCGCAATATGATACCGCAGGCATATGATGAGCGCGTAACGATTGGCGCATTGCCGCTGATGTCGGTGCCGCCGGCGTGGTGTTTGCGCTGGTTGTGCATGGCGTCGGCGCTGCGGCGTTGGCGTTTGAGCGAGGGATGGGAGGTGCCCGTGGATATCATGCGAGAGGAATCGGGCCACGAGCCCGTCGCGGCATTTTCGATGTCGCATCCGGCGGTGCCGGCGCTCTACATGGTGCTGACGCTGGGACTCACCATGTTCTCGATGCAGCCGGTGCTGATCGCGCTGTCGCTCACGGGCGGGCTGGCATACGGCTTTGCGACCCGCGGGGCTGCTCGCACGCTGAACGCGTTTCGCTGGCAGCTGCCGGTGATTTTGATTATCGCGCTGGTGAATCCGCTGTTTAGCGCCTCGGGATCGACGGAGGTGTTCCGCATCGGCATGCGCGCAGTGTATTTGGAGAGCATGGTATACGGCCTGTGTATGGGCGGGCTGTTTGTGGCGAGCGTGCTGTGGTTTGAGGCTGCGGCGTCGATGCTCGAATACGACAAGGTGCTCGCGCTGCTGGGTAATGCCGCACCGGTGATTGCGCTTATGATCTCGATGTGCATGAGGCTTATCCCGCAGTTTTTGCGCCGCGGTCGTACGGTGCTGGCGGTGCAGGATGCGATTGATGTGCCGGGCCGCGCGCCGGCCGACCCCGTGCGCTCGCGCCTGCGGGCGTCGAGCGTGTTGATGGGCTGGGGCATGGAAGATTCGCTGGAGCGCGCGGACGCGATGCGCTCGCGCGGGTGGGGTGCCGCGACGCGTCGTACGACGTATGCGCGGTATCGACTGGGGCGCAGCGACGTTGCCGCACTGGTTGGGCTTGCGCTGTTTGGCGTGGTCACGGTGGCAGTGGCGTGGACCGCGACGACGCAGTATTCGTTTTACCCGCAGCTATCGGCGCCGGCGCCGTGGCCAGGCTATGTTGTATACGCGGCCTGGATGGTGCTGCCCTGCGTGCTGCACGCGATTGACGAGAAGAGGTTTGGCTGATGGCTCGGTTTGATAGGAGCTCGGCGGCGGGCGTGGCATATGGCTCGGCCGCGCCGGCGATTGAGGTGCGAGGCCTTAGTTTTGCCTATCCCGGGGCCGAGGCACCGGTGCTCGAGGGACTTGATTGGCGTGTTTCCCAAGGTGCGTTTGCGCTGCTTGTTGGCGGTACCGGGTCGGGCAAATCGACGCTGCTGTCGCTGCTCAAGCCCGAGATCGCTCCGGCGGGTACGCGCTCCGGCGAGCTGCGCGTGCTGGGCGAGCCCGTCGCCGACATGGACGTGCGGGCATCGGCTGAGCGCGTGGGTTATGTGTTCCAGGATCCTGAGAACCAGATCGTGTGCGAAACCGTGTGGCACGAGATGGCGTTTGGCCTAGAGAATCTGGGTGTGTCGCGCGACGAGATGCGCCGCCGTGTTGCCGAGACCAGCTATTTCTTTGGTCTGGAGGACTGGCTTCATCGCGATACCGATACGCTTTCGGGTGGTCGCAAACAGCTGCTGTCGCTTGCCGCCGTCCTGGCGCTGCGTCCGCGTGTGTTGCTGCTCGACGAGCCCACGTCTCAGCTCGATCCCGTTGCCGAGAAGAATTTTCTGCACGCGCTGTTTCGCGTGAACCGTGAGCTGGGCTGCACGGTTGTTGTGGCTACGCATCAACCGCGGCCGATGCTCGAGTATGCGACGTGTGCGTACCGGATTGAGGGCGGTCGCGTGCGCGAGGTGGCGGATATGGCTTCTTTGGGACGCCGAGAATCGCTGTTTTCCGATGACATGTTGGGGTGGGGTGCCATCCGATGTGCAAAAAACGGAGTATTCAGCAGGCGTGAGGACAATTTGGGCTCTCTGGAGTCGCCCGGGGACGTATCGAGTGCGAAAAAAAGTTCGGAATTGGACAAATCGTCCGAATTTGTGGCGCAAACGTCGCTCGAGAACGGCTCGGAAGCCTTCCCACGCACGGATGGAAGCAGAATACTCCAAAAAATGCACGGCGGGTCGACTACCACCCTATCGGAAGGCTGGTTTCGCTACGATCGCGCGGGCGGTTGGGTGCTGCGCGGGCTCGATGTGACGTTTTCAGTTGGCGCGGTGCATGCGGTCGTGGGCGGAAACGGCTGCGGCAAGTCGACGATGCTCTCGGTGCTGGCCAAGACGGCTAAGCTGCAGCGCGGCCGCATGGTGCGCGGAGCGGCTTCGGCGGCGCTGCTGCCTCAGAATCCCAAAGCATTGCTGGTTGCCGAGACGGTTCGCGATGAGCTGATGGAATGGGCCTCGACCTGCGGATATGACGAGAACTTGGCGCGGGAGCGTGCGGCGCGACTGGGATTGGACGGCCTGGAGACGCGCCACCCCTACGACCTCTCGGGCGGACAGCGCCAGCTGCTCGCACTGGCAAAGCTGCTGCTGATTGGCCCCGAGCTGCTGCTGCTTGACGAGCCCACGAAGGGCTTGGACCTGGAGAGCCGCCGCATCATCGCCCGCGCCCTGCGTGACCATGCGAAGGCTGGCGGCACCGTCATCATGGCTACGCACGATTTGGATTTTGCCGAGCAGGTTGCCGATGACGTTGCCATGATGTTTGACGGTGAGATTGCCTGCATGGAGCCCCCGGCCGACTTCTTTGCCGACAACGTGTTTTATAGGGCGTGATGGGATGACGGACTGTCGTTTCTCGCGCTTGCTTGCAAAACTGGAGATCCCGCTGTTGCTGGCGGTTCCTGCGGTGATGGCTGCGGCGTTGCTGGCGGGCATTGAGCAGGCGGCGCTTGCCATGCTTGTCGTGGTGGCGTTGGTGCTTGTGCTGTTCTTTGCGGGTTACGAGGCGTCGCGCCCGGGCCTGCGCCAGATTATGCCCACGCTGGTGTTGGCGGCGTTGGCCGCGGCGGGGCGCATCTTGTTCGGTCCCATTCCCGACTTTAAACCGGTGAGTGCCATCGCCATTATCGCGGGGGCGACGCTTGGTCGCCGCAATGGTTTTATGGTTGGCGCGCTGGCGGCGCTGACCAGCAATTTCTTTTTTGGACAGGGCATGTGGACGCCGTGGCAGATGTATGCCTGGGGGCTGGTTGGCTATGTTGGCGGCGCGCTGGCGCATGCGGGTGCGTTCGATCGCGCCGACGGCACCGTGCGCATGCCAGCACTGCTGGCGTACGGCTTTGCGTCGGGCCTGCTCTATGGCGTCGTGATCAACGCGTATGACATCATTGGTTTTGTACAGCCGCTCACTTGGGCGGGTGCCGTGGCGCGTCTTGCCACGGCAGTGCCGTTCGATATTACGCACGGCCTTGCGACCTGCGTGTTTTTGGCCGCCTTGTACAAGCCTTGGTGCCGTCGCATTAACCGTGTCGTCGTGAAATACGGGCTGTAGGGCTGGTTGCGTCGGGGCGGGAATCAATACTGCCAAAGTGCCATTTTAAAACTATGCCGGTTTACGGGGCTAGATTGGCACAGGCAGACCATACCGGCTTTTTTCGAAATAGAGCAAGCCGTTCACCTGCGGTTTTATTATCTCGGAATTGCGTATGGTTGGGGGTTTGCGATTCAGCCCCGTAAACCGGCATAGTTTTGGAATGGCCGGCTGATATGACGGGCATCGTGGTCCTCAGAGAGCCAAATTGATCCATTTTCTTCCGTCCCCAGATGTCCCCAGGAAATCAGTTGACGGTGCTTGCCATGAAACTGGCCCATCTACTACGTTTAGCTTGATACCCCCCCCGACCATGACCGCGTTTTATGAAAAACCGCAGGCTTTCTACCTGCGGTTTTGTTTTTGCGTTGTTCGCTGTGGTTGAGGGTAGTGGCTTAAACGTAGTAGATGGGCGTGTTTCGTGGCGGATGGGTCACGCGAATACCCCCACGAGGTCCAAAATGATCCGTTTTCCTTCGTCTCCGGGGGGGTAGCTGGGGCTAGAGCTCCAAAGTGAGGGTGACGGGGCAGTGGTCGCTGCCAAAGATGTCGCCGCGGATGTCGGTGTCGCGCACGTTGCCGGCGATGGCGTCGCTCACCAGGAAGTAATCGATGCGCCAGCCTGCGTTGTTCTTGCGGGCATTAAAGCGGTAGCTCCACCAGCTGTAGACGCCCTCGACGTCGGGGTTTGCCGCACGCCAGGTATCGGTAAACCCGGAGTTGAGCAGCTCGGTAAACTTGCCGCGTTCTTCGTCCGAAAAGCCGGCGTTGCCGCGGTTGGACTTGGGGTTCTTAAGGTCGATCTCCTCGTGTGCCACGTTAAAGTCGCCGCAAGTTACGACGGGCTTGCCGGTCTCGCGCTCAAGTGCGCTCAAAAAGCCGCGATAGGCATCATCCCAGGCCATGCGCACATCGATGCGCGCGAGCTCATTTTGCGCGTTGGGCGTGTAGACATCCACAAACCAAAACTTGTCGAACTCCAGCGCGCAGACGCGGCCCTCGGTTGCGGCTTGGGCGACGAGCTCGGCCGCCTCGCCCTCGCCGGCGTAGGGTAGCAGCGCGTCGGCGTGCAGCACGCGCAGCGGTTCCTGGCGGCTAAAGACCGCAGTGCCCGAATAGCCTTTACGCTCGGCGTAGCTCCAGGTTTGGTGATAGCCGGGCAGGTCAATATCGACCTGGCCCTCCTGCAGCTTGGTCTCTTGCAGCGCCAGGATATCGACGTCGAGTTCTTGCGCGATCTGGATAAAGCTCGGGTCCTTTTTGAGCACGGCGCGCAGGCCGTTGACGTTCCACGAGGCGAAAGTGTAAGTCTGAGGCATGGTGTCCTTTCGACGGGGTTGGCAGGCTTAAGATTAGCGCAACAGGGGCGGGGTGGACCCCGCGCATGCTGACTTAAAGGCCGCATGCTGGGACGTCGTCCAACGCTGCCCGACTAACAAGGACGGAGGACTCATATGACGCAGGCAATATCGGACCCCAAGCAGGCATCCGCCGCGCTGGCAGAGCTGTTCGGTACCCACAAGCGCGTGGTCTTCTTTGGCGGCGCGGGT
>CAUHFS010000002.1 GCA_959605475.1 uncultured Collinsella sp.
TGGGCGGCCGATACGGAATTCCGCACGGTTTGGCCAACGCGATCATCCTGCCGCACATGCTTCGCGCTTATGGTGACGCCGCCGCCCCCAAGCTTGCCGATCTTGCTCGCATGGCGGGCATTGCGCCGGCTACCGCGCAGGATAGTCTTGCGGCCGAGGCCTTTATCGATTGGGTCGACCGCATGAACGAGATCCTGGGAATCCCCAAATATGTCTCGGGCATTCGCCGCTCCGACATTCCCGAGATGGCGGCGCATGCCGATGCCGAGGCCAATCCGCTGTACCCCGTTCCGCTTTTGATGGACCGCTTGGAGCTCGAGCGTATGTACGAGGTCGTCGCGGGTGGTATGTTTGAGGACGAGAACTAGGAGGGTGCCATGAACACCGAGGAAATTGCGCGCATCGTCGGCGATCAGCGCACTTACTTTAAAACGCACGCTACGTTTGATGTTGATGCCCGACGTCGCGCGCTCGTGAGTTTACGCGATGCGGTACGGGCGCACGAGGCCGATATCGCCCATGCACTCAAGACCGATTTGGGAAAGTCGCATGACGAGGCATATATGTGCGAGATCGGCACGTCGCTTTCCGAGATTCGTCATCAGATCGCTCACGTGGCTCGATGGAGTCGTCCGCGCCTGCGTCCGTGTGACCTTGCCAACGCCGTGAGCGCGTGCAAAACGCAAGCCGTGCCCTATGGCGTCACGCTCATCATGGCTCCGTGGAACTACCCGTTTTTGCTAACACTCGAGCCGCTCGCCGGCGCCCTTGCCGCGGGCAATACCGTGGTCATCAAGCCGAGTGCCTATGCTCCGGCATCGAGCGCGGTGCTCAAGCAAATCTGTGAAGAGGCATTTGATCCGCGCCTGGTGACGGTTGTCGAGGGCGGGCGCGCCGAGAACGAAGCGTTGCTCGATGAGTGCTGGGACAAGATCTTCTTTACCGGTAGCGTTCCGGTCGGCAAGCTCGTCATGGAGCGCGCGAGTAAAAACCTCACGCCCGTGACGCTTGAGCTGGGCGGCAAGAGCCCCTGCATCGTGGATGCGACGGCAAACTTGAAGGTCGCGGCACGGCGTATCGCCTTTGGCAAATGGCTCAACGTAGGGCAGACCTGCGTGGCGCCCGACTACCTGCTGGTCGATACGCGCGTGCACGACGAGCTGCTGGGCCTCATCAAGGAAGAGGTCCGCCGTATGTTTGGCGAGCATCCGCTCGATAACGAGGATTACGGGCATATCGTCAATGCTAAGCATTTTGCGCGCGTGCGCGGGCTGATCGATCCCGATAAGGTCGTGCTGGGAGGCACGGCGCGCGAGTCGTCGCTCAAGATTGAGCCGACGATCCTAGACGGCGTGACCCCCGATGACGCCGTGATGCAGGAGGAGATCTTCGGTCCCATCTTGCCGGTGCTGACGTTTGAGAGCCTAGACGAGGCCGAAGCGTTTATTACGGATCGTCCGACGCCGCTGGCCCTGTATATCTTTAGTCAGGACCGCGCAGTTCAGCAGCGCTTCGTGCGTTACGTGCCCTTTGGCGGTGGCTGTGTCAACGACACGATCATGCACTTGGCTACGAGCCATATGGGCTTTGGCGGCATGGGCGCGAGCGGTATGGGGCAGTACCATGGACGCGAGAGCTTCGATACGTTTAGCCACAAGAAGAGTATCGTGAACAAGGCAACTTGGCTGGACGTGCCGTTTCGGTATGCGCCCTACGCAAGCTGGAAGCACAAGTTCGTGCGCATGTTTGTGCATTAGAAAAGGGCGCAGGTAATACGAACAAGTGTTCCTATTACCTGCATTTTGCGTTAGACTACTGTTATGGAGCACGGATGGGCCAACTCCCTTTAGAAGGGATTTGGTATGAACGTAAGCGATGTTATTTCGTTATTGGCGTTGTTGATTGCGGCTATCGAACTCGGTCTGTTTATCGGCCGAATGAAATAGCCGCCCCCGCGTAAGCGAAGACGGCCACTTCTCACGATGAAAACGTGTATCGGAGTTGGCAAGACCCGCGGCAACGGGTGCCATCCGTGTTCCTATCTTATCTGCAAGCGTTCTGTCGCGCAAGCGTTGAGGCAAACGATTGAAGGACGCAGACAGGATGTATTTGTGTCCGCACGGGACCGTAGACTTCTCAATAAGGTTACACACCGGTTTATCCGGCCGTTAGAGGAGCTGCTATGTACGAGCCTTCGCGTGTTCTTCTGTCGTTTCATATCGCAGGATTTCAATATGCCGACGGCGCTTTGGTCCTAGGCGATCTTAAAGCGGGCGATAAACTGACACTGTGTGCCGAGCGCGATAATCCCCATGATCCCGAGGCAGTTGCGATCTACTATGGCAAGACCAAACTTGGCTGCGTTCCGGGAAACGAGGTCGGTCCACTGTCCTTGATGATGTATTACGGCCACGAGGACGTGTTTGAGGCCCGCGTGCAACAGGTTGCCCCCGAGCGCAGCCCGTGGCACCAGGTGCGCGTTGGCCTCTATGTGGTGGATGCCCGCTAATCGGTAAGGGAGGCTGCCATGCTTGACGACGATGACCTGTTCGATTTGACGGATGATCCGTTTGAGTGGGATATGCTACTCGATGACGATGAGCTGGAGCAGGATCGCAAAAAGCAAAAGGATAAGAACGCCCAGGGCAAAGGTTCGAATAAAAAGGACGAGTGCCGCCGCGGACTGTTCGGCGGGCTCTTTGGCTAACCGCCGCATCGCTGTGTCTGTATACTTAGCACGAGTTGGATGCATTGCGAAATGAGGGCATAGACGATGATGTGGTTTACCGCCGACCTGCACCTGGGCGATACGAATATCTTGCACGACATGGATCGACCGTTTGATTCGGTCGAGGAGATGAACCGCAAGGTCATCGATGCCATCAATGAGTGCGTGGCTGCGGACGACCGCCTCTATATCCTGGGAGACTTTACGTATCGCTTGCCCATGGCGGAGGCGGTGCGCCTGCGCGAGCGTATCGAATGCAAGAATGCGACGCTCATCCGCGGTAACCATGACGGCGACTGGGAAGATCCCGACGCCCCGCAAATTTGGGAAGACGTGCGCGATTACCTGGAGATTGCTCCCGGCTATGCCAAGGGTCATCGTCTGGTGATGAGCCACTACCCCATGCTCAGCTGGAACGGCAAGGCACGTGGCGCCATTATGCTGCATGGGCATATCCACAGCAGGGGTGACCGCACCAACGCACGCAACCGCGATCGCGAGCGCCCCATTTACCGCTACGATGTGGGCCTCGACGCCAATGACTACAAGCCCGTAAGTCGTGATCAAATCCTCGGCTATTTTGGACTGTAATTTTCAAACTGTCACTCAAACCACCACAAAGGGGACAGGCACCTTTGTGGTGGTTCTGGCGCCGTTGCCATTATGGCGGCGGCGCCTTTTTTGTCCGTGCGGCGCGGTAGAGTGTAGGCGGTCGAAATTTGCGTCCATCGAGGAGCTGCTATGAACGAGATTAAGTGCCCGCATTGCGGCGAAGTTTTTAAGGTCGATGCGTCCGGCTATGCGGATATCGTCAAGCAAGTACGCGATGCCGAGTTTTCGCGCGACCTGGACGAGCGTGTGAAGGCAGTCCAGCGCGAGGGCGAGCAAGCGCTGGAGCTTGAGCGCTCGCGTTCGACGGCTGCCTTGCAAAAGGCAGAGTCTCAGCGCAACGCTCAGCTTGTCGAGCAGAAGAACACTGCGGATCAGAAACTGGCGCAAGAGGTTGCCAAGCGCGATGCTGAGCTTGCCGAGCTGCGCGCTAAGCTCGAGGGCGCTGCCGCAGAGCGCGAGAGTGCAAGCCAGCGCGCGGCGGTAGAGGCACGAGCCAATGCTCAAAAGGAAAATGCCGAACTCCAGCGTGAGATTGATAGCCTGCGTGCGCAGCTTGGGCGCAAAGATGACGAAGCAAAGCTTGCCGAGTCGGCGGCGCGCAACGCTGCTCAAAACGATTTAGCTGCGCGCGACGCTCAGATTGCCGAGCTGCAGGCCAGGCTCGCCGCGGCGGACAAAGCCCAGGAGATGGCGCTTGCCGCTGCCGCGGCAGAGTCGCAGCGTGAGCTCGATGCCGCTCGCAGCGAGGCCGAGCGCGCGCTTACTGACTATCGCGCGAAGGTGCAAGAGAAGTTCTCCGCCGCAAAGGCTCAGTCCGAGCAAGAGGCCGAGGGCCTGCGTGCCCAGCTGCGCGAGCAGGAACTGATGGCAAAAATGAACCTGTCAGAGGCGGTCGCCGCGGCGGAGCGTGAGCGCGATGAGGCACGTGCCAAACTGACGAGCGAGCTGGCAGTGCGCGATTCTCGCGAGGAGCAGGCCAAGGCGGCACACGAGCTCGAGCTTGCGCAGGCCAAGCGTGCGAGCGATGACCTGATTCGCTACAAGGATGAAGAGATCGAGCGCCTTAAGGACATGAAGGTCCGCCTGTCCACCAAGATGGTGGGCGAGTCGCTCGAGCAGCACTGTGAGACCGAGTTTAACCGTCTGCGCATGACGGCGTTTCCTAACGCGTACTTCGAGAAGGATAACGATGCGTCCGAGGGTACCAAGGGCGACTTTATCTTCCGCGAGTGCGACGCGAGCGGCAACGAGGTCATTTCGATTATGTTCGAGATGAAAAACGAGAACGACGAGACTGCGACCAAGCACAAAAACGAGGACTTCTTTAAGAAGCTCGATCACGATCGCCGCCAAAAAGGCTGCGAGTACGCGGTGCTCTGCACGTTGCTCGAACCCGAGAGCGAGCTTTACAACGCCGGCATCGTGGACGTGAGCTATCGCTACGAGAAGATGTACGTGATTCGCCCACAGTTCTTTATTCCCATGATCACGCTTCTTCGCAACGCCGCCATGGGTTCGCTGCGCTATAAGCAGGAACTGGCGGAGTACAAACAGCAGAATATCGACGTCACGAACTTCGAAGCCAAGATGGAAAAGTTCAAGAATGATTTCGGTCGCAACTACGAGATCGCGAGCCGCAAGTTCCAAACGGCGATTGATGAGATCGACAAGACGATTAGCCATCTGCAGAAAACCAAGGAGGCGTTGCTGTCCTCCGAGAACAATCTGCGCCTAGCCAACAAGAAGGCCGACGATCTTACCATTCGCAAGCTCACGTGGGGCAACAAGACCATGAAGGCCGCGTTTGACGAGGCGCGCGGGGCTGCGACAGAGACAAACGATGAGCCAGCCGAGGCGGATTCGTATGAGGTCGAGGATACCGAGTAGGGGATAGCGTATCGCGCAAAAAACGGGGCCGCTGGCGATATTGCCAACGGCCCCGCTTGTTTCGTTCCAGCATGTTCGGCTAGTCCTCGAGCAGGTCCTCGATAAAGCCGACGCGGTAGTTTTTGAAGATGACCTCGCCGCCGTCTTGCGTGGCGTCCAGATCGACATCGCCCATGATGCCAAAATCGTGGTCGCCATCCTCGTCGGCAAAGATCTGGTGCACGTGCCATATGTGCGCGGTCTTCTCGTCGGACTCGTCAATGGAAAACATCGCGGCGCTGCGGGCATCTCCGTCGGTGAGGATTTCCTCGTGCTGCTCGTGGTAAGCGTCGAGTGCTTTTTGCCAGCGGATCTCGCTCATGCCCCAGTCGTCGTCGAGCTCGCCCAGGTCGCGAACGTGCTCGCGGGCGGCAAGGGTCACGCGGCGGAAGAGCGCGTTGCGCACCAATAGCGTGCAGCCGCGACGGTCCGCCACGACCTCGTCGATGCCCTGCGGCGGCGCAGCATCGAGGGCTGTCGGGTTGCCGGCGTTCTCCCACTCATCCACCAGGCTCGAGTCCACCGAGCGCACCACAAAGCCCAGCCACGAGATAATGTCGCGCAGGCGCTCGTCGCGCTTCTCGATGGGCACGGTGCGGTCGAGTGAACGGTAGGCCTCTGCCAGGTAACGCAGCAAAATGCCCTCGGAGCGGGCGATGCCGAGCTTTTGGATATAGCCCTTAAAATCGCTCGCGCTTTCCAGCATATCGCGCAGGACGCTCTTGGGAGAGAGCTGGTAGTCGTTGGCCCAGGGTACTTCCTGGCAGTACTTGTCGAAGGCGGCATCGAGCAAGTCCTCGAGCGGCTTTTCGTAGGTGACATCCTGGATGCGCTCCAGGCGTTCCTCATAATCGACGCCGTCAGCCTTCATTTCGGCCATCGCGCGGTCGCGCGCGGCGCGCTCCTGTGCGCGCAATACCTGCTTGGGATCCTCGAGCGTTGCCTCGACCATTGAGATCAGATCCATGGTATAGGTCTCGCTCTCGGGGTCGAGCAGCTCCAACGCGGCAAGCAAGAACGGCGAGAGCGGCTGATCGAGTGCGAAGTCCTCGGGCAGATCGACCGTCAGCGCGTAGTCGATGTCCGGCGCGGCGTCAGCCGGAGCGTCGGGCGCGGGCGGCACCTCGGTGCGAACGACGACGCCGGAATCGATGAGTGTGGCGAAGATTTCGTCGGCGCGAACCTCGAGCTTGGCCTTTTCCTCGGGAGTCTGCAGGCTCGTTTCGATGAGGTCGTGTACGCGGGCTCGGGCATCGCCGCCCTGCTCGACCACGCTAATCACCATGGAGTGTGTGATGCGAAGGCGCGGCTTGAGCGTCTCGGGCTGCGTCTCGATCAGGCGCTCAAAGGTCTGCTTGTTCCAGGTGACAAAGCCCTCGGGGGCCTTTTTCTTTTTAATCTTGCGGAGCTTCTTGGGGTCGTCGCCCGCCTTGGCCATGAGCTTAGCGTTCTCGATCTCGTGCTCCGGGGCCTCGGCGATGACCATGCCCTCGGTATCGAAGCCCGAACGGCCGGCGCGACCAGCGATCTGATGGAACTCACGGGCGCGCAGGCGACGCATCTTGTAGCCGTCGAACTTGGTGAGCGCGGTGAGCACCACGGTGTGGATGGGCACGTTGATGCCGACGCCGAGCGTATCGGTACCGCAGATGACGGGCAGCAGGCCCTGCTGCGCCAAGCGCTCGACCAGCAGGCGATAGCGCGGCAACATGCCAGCATGGTGCACGCCGACGCCGCATCCAAGCAGGCGTTTGAGAATCTTACCAAAGGCCGTCGAGAAGCTCGTGCCCTTGGCCGCCTCTTTGATGGCCTCGCGCTGCTCCTTGCTGGCGATGCCAAAATTGGCGAGCGACTGTGCCGTCGCAAGGGCGGCATCCTGGCTAAAGTGCACGATATAGAGCGGGGCCTCGCCGCGGCGCATAGCGAGCTCGACGGTGCCCTCGAGGGAGGTCGTCACATAGTCGTAGTTCAGCGGAACAGGACGCGGGGCGTCGACAACCAAGTCGCAAGCAGCGCCGGTGTGTTCCTCGAGCGAGGCGGCGATCGCGGTGACATCGCCGAGCGTGGCGCTCATGAGCATAAACTGCGTGTGGGGCAGGGTGAGCAGCGGCACCTGCCATGCCCAGCCGCGGTCGGGGTCGGCAAAGTAGTGGAACTCGTCCATGGCCACGCAGCCCACGTCGGCGCCCTCGCCCTCGCGCAGTGCATCGTTGGCAAGGATTTCGGCCGTGCAGCAGATGACGGGCGCCTTAGTGTTGATGTGCGTATCGCCGGTGATCATGCCAACGTTATCGCGGCCGAGTACCTGTACCAGATCGAAGAACTTTTCGCTGACCAGGGCCTTGATGGGGGCCGTGTAATAGCAGCGCTTGCCCTGCGCCATGCCCATAAAGAGCATGCCCAGCGCGACGAGCGATTTACCCGATCCGGTCGGTGTGCCCAAAATGACGTGATCGCCGGCGGCCAGGTCCATGAGGGCCTCTTCTTGGTGACCCCACAGCTCGATGCCGCGGCTGCTCGTCCATTCAAAGAAGCGTTCGAAGGCCTGATCGGGCGTGAGCCACGGTTCGGGCTCACTGCCGTCCTCGGGCTCCCACCAGGTGGGGGAGAGCGCGCCGAGCGAGCCGAACTCGGCTTCGGTTCCCGTGCCGCCCGAGAATGAGCTGGCGGCCCCGGCGCCGGAGACGGTACTGGCGGCGGTATCTGTCGTGGTCTGTGTCATGTGTTTGCTTTCTCTCGCGATTGTCCGCCAACTATTATGGCGTAGCAGCGGCGTGGGGTGCCAGCGCGCGAGAAAATGCAGGAAATGGGCGTTCTGCCCAGCCGTTTGGTGCAGTCGCCAGCTAAGTGAGTAGACTTTTTTCAATGTCGCGAGCACATGGCTTTTGCGCAAGGGTTCTACCTGCGGTTTTAGTTTTCGTTATGCGGGTTGTGCTTGGCTATTGCAAAAAAGTCTACTCACTTAGGTTTGAGGGTCGTTCGCTGGCGCCTATTTTCACTTGTTTGCCGACGCCGCGACCATCAGAAGCCCCTAGGACCCCTGCGGCAGGCGTTTTTTGCCTTTGCGAGCACGGTTTCTAAAGTTCTCGACGGCTTCTTCCATGCCCAGGGGTACATAGGTGAGCTCATCGAGGTTTTCGGGCAGGTAGCAGGTAAGGCTTTGCTCCTGCGCGCGGCCCGCCGCGAGCTGCTCTTCGATGGGTTCCGCGCCGGGCGTAGCGCAAATGCCATAGACGGCGGCACCCATCTCGCGCGTGCGGCGCTCGTACTCGGTCTCGGGATGCTCGGGATGGTCGCGGCGGACGTCGTCGCTTACCCAAAGCGTATCGTAGCCGGCCGCGGCAAACTGTCCCAGGGCGTAATCGCGCAACGGCTTGCTATCGGTGCGCAGTGTGACGGTAGCGCCGGCTGCAAAGAGCGGGCGGTAGAGCATCAGATGGTCGACATGGACGAGTCGTTTTTTAGCGTACTTGGCCTTGGGCTGCGGCGTGGGAAAGTTAATGGTGATGGCATCGAGCTCGCCTGCGGCAAACAGCCGTGGCAGCGATGCGGTGCCTCGGGGCAGGACGAGTGCGTTGGATAGCCCCTGTTCGCAGATTTTCTGCGCGGCATAGGCGATGCAGATGGGCTCCTGGTCCATGCCGATAAAGAGGGCATCGGGCTCGCGGTGGGCGCGCTCTACAAGGTACGTTCCCTTGCCACAGCCAAGATCCAGGTGAAGGTGCTCGAAGGGCTTGCTGCCTGCGGGCGCACAGGCCTTGCGCCAATCTCCGGCATAAGCCTCGGGGTTTGTCTCAATCGCATCGGCGTAGCGTTCCAGGCGCTCCTCGAGCACAAAGTTCTTAGGCGTGCGAACGTGGACGGCTCCCATGAGGCTCCTTGGTCATAAGTATGGAACGCATAGCTGCACGTTCCGTCAATGGATTGAAAAAGGGCGGGCATAGTTTGCCCGGAAGATGCGGTGCGGCTCGGCGGCGAGTCGTCGATGCCTACAGGCGCTTGAGAATCACATAGCGGTTGAGCTCGCCGCTACGACCGTCGGCATGGAAGCGCTCAAGCTCACGCACGGGGACCTCGCCGCTCTTGTAGAACGTACGGACGCCGCGCACCAGGTCGGTGATCTGCTGATCGTCAAAGTGATGGCAATAGCGGTAGGCGTGGCGGTCGTTTTGCCAGCCAATGAGGTGGTCGCCGGCTTCAAACTGCGCGGAATCGTAACCCTCAAACGGCGGGGTGAGCTCGGCACGGGCTTCGGCTCGAACGGCCTTGCGCGCCATGCGCTCATCGTTCATAAACTCCCAAAAGCTGATGGCGATGATGCCGCCCGGGCGCGTCTGCCGCACCAGGGCGTCGAGCACGCGTACGCGGTACTCGCACGACGGCACGTGGTGCA
Source organism: uncultured Collinsella sp. (assembly GCA_959605475.1). Classification (GTDB taxonomy): domain Bacteria; phylum Actinomycetota; class Coriobacteriia; order Coriobacteriales; family Coriobacteriaceae; genus Collinsella. The sequence continues at coordinate 9,660 of CAUHFS010000002.1, forward strand.
TAAAGCCAAAGCAGACCGAGATGTCGGCGAGCGGGGCGTCGAAAAGCACGTCGGGTGTTTCGGCGGGGTTGAGCTTCATGAGGGCGTCGAGCACGTCGAGTTCCTGGAAGTGCAGGTTGGGAATGCGAAGCGCGTGGCCATGTGCATCGATGGCCAGGTCTTGGCACGAGTCGACGCCATAGAACTCAAACGGGCAGCTGGCATCTGCCGAGGGGTTTGCGCCGTCGACACCCTTGGCGGCAAGTGCGCCGCCGGCTGCAAAGTTCTCGAATCGCATATTGCCGCAGGCGAGATCGAAGACGCGGACGGGATGCTCGATCGTGGCGACGTCGAGCTGCCCGAGCGCGATGTCCATGGTGCGTACCCAGCCGGGCCACGGGGCCTGGCGCGTATCGGAGAAGGAGGCGGAGTGCTCGCGATAGAACGTGTTGTTGAGCTGGATGAGCGATGAGGCGAAATCGCGGTTCACGGCGCGGGACTCCCTCCGTTGGCGGTGCGGAATAAACAGTACGACCATACTACCGTTAACGCCGCAACGGGGACAACCAAGCTGTGGGTCATTGCTTTGTTTGGACACATTTCCGCAGCTCATATGTGCCCGCAACCGCCGGTTGTCAAAAATCTCACTAGAATAGGTGGCATGCTCTTGGCGGTGGCGGATAGATTTTTAACTGTGCAAGGCGCCTTAAGAACAAAAACGGTCCGGCGGCACGGCTGGCATCACATAGGAGGAACCATGAATGTAGAAACTGCGCAGCGGCTCGCCGACCTTCGTCGCAGCAAGGGTTTTAGCCAAGAAGGGCTGGCGCGAAAGCTGGGGCTGTCGCGCCAGGCAGTCAGTAAATGGGAGCGCGCGGAGAGCTCGCCCGATACCGAGAACCTGATCTCGCTCGCCAAACTCTATGGCGTGAGCCTGGACGAGCTGCTCAATCCGAGCGACGAGATCGAGGACGATATCGAGTTTGAGAACGAGGACCGCGCCCGTCAGCGCGAGGCCGAGGCGGCAGAGCGTGCTCGCACCCATGAGGCGGCGGCACGCGCCACGGAGGCAGCTACGCAGGCAAGTGATGCCGCAGCCAAGGCGGCGCAGGCGGCAAGCTGGAGTGCGCAGGCCGCCAATGCCGCTACGGCGCAGGCGACGAGTGGCACCGCGGTTGGCTCGACTCCGGTGAAGGGCCCGTTCCAGTCGTTCCCGTATTGGGCCGTGTGCTGGCTGCTGTTCTTTTTGCTGATGTTCCTGTTTGGTGCCGGCCCCTTTGCCGCGCTGATCTTCTTTACGATTCCCATCTATCACTGGGTGGCGCGTGCGCTCGATGGTGATTGGGCGCGCGGGGATATTCAGGTTGGTCCGGCGTCGGTGGCGATCAAGGCCCAGGGGAAGGATGCTTCTGCGGAACCCGATGCTGACGTGGCTACCACGACCACCGCTGAGCCATGTGCCAAAGAGGGTGACGAATGATGAAGCTTTCGCATGAATCCAAGGTACGCCTGGGTGTTGGCATCGGAGCGTTTGTGCTCATTGTTGGGCTTGTCTTTGGCGTTTCGCGGACATTGATTCATTTTGATGGCCCGTGGGATCTCGACGATGTTGTATCCGGCTTGTCTGGTATGGACGATGCGCTTGACGAGGACGATCTTTTGGATAGCGGTAACTATTCCGCTCGGCCTCAACAGCTTTCGAGCGAAACGTTTGATGCCGACGCGTTCACATCGCTTGATTTGGACGTGACGTCGGGCACGGTCGAGGTCAAACACGTCTCCGGCGGGCCAGTGCGCGTAATTGAAAGCGGTCGCGTGGCAACGGGGACCGTTGCCTTCGATGCGGCAACCCAGAACCTGGCCGAAATCAAGGGTTCTACGCTCAAGATTCGCCAGTTCGATTGCGATGACGAGCGCGCCATTGACCGCACGGTTACCGTCGAACTGCCGCGCGATGTTGCCGATAACATGGTGGGCATCACAGCGAATGTGGGATCGGGTGATCTGACGGTCGCGGGCATTGCGTGTCATGACCTCAACCTGACTTTGGACTCGGGAGACGTCGAGTTTACGGGTACCGTGACCGATACCCTGAATGCCGAGGTCGGTTCGGGCGATGTGACGTTCGAGCTCTACCAGGCCCCCGCGAAGTCGATGGACGTGAGCGTGGGCTCGGGCGATGTGGAGATGACGGTTCCGAACTCGACGGGCTTTAAGGCGAGCCTCACCTTGGGCAGCGGCGACTTCGAGAGCGATTTCCTTCCGCTTGGCTACGACGGCGAGACCGTTTTGAATCTTGAATTCGATAACGGCGATAAGTCTGCCACGTATCGTTTTGAGGTCGGTTCGGGCGACATGTCGTTTGATTCGGAGTAGTGAGGCAGACGAAAGCCTAGGCGAAGATATAGACGCGCTGTTTGGTGAAGGCGTCGAAGCCGAGATTGGCTTCGGCGCCTTTGCCTTTACAATGGGGGCATGGAACAGATTATCTTGAACATACTCGAGGCTCTGCGTCGCGGCGAGACCGTGGACGACAAAGCGCTCGTCAAACTGATACATGCCGAGGCACGCCGTGAGGGTGCCGACAAGCGCGATCTGGCCAAGCGTCGCCTGCTGCCGTTTTACCAGCGGGTGAAGCGCGAGGAGCCGGCTCGTTGGACGGTATGGAATGTCGACGCCGAGCTAGAGCGTCAACTGCTGCAGGTGCTACGCATGAAGCCTCGTCGCACGGCTTCGGGCGTAGCGACCATTACCGTCATCACCAAGCCGTGGCCGTGCTCGGGCGATTGCCTGTTTTGCCCCAACGACCTGCGCATGCCCAAAAGCTATCTGCACGCCGAGCCGGCGTGCGCCCGTGCAGAGCAAAACTGCTTCGATCCATATCTGCAGGTGAGCGCCCGTTTGACGGCGCTTTCGCAGATGGGGCATGCGACCGATAAGATAGAGCTCATCGTGCTCGGTGGCACCTGGAGCGACTATCCGGAAGGGTATCAGACGTGGTTTATGTCGGAGCTTTTCCGTGCGCTCAATGACGATGCCGTCGCCGGCGTGGCGGCAAACCCCATGTTGGCGCGTCCGGGCATCAGTCGTGCCGAGGCGGGGCGCCTGCTCGATGACGCTCCCGCCGATGCCCTGCCGCCGGTGGTAGCGGAGCGTCGCGAGCGCTATCGGGCAGCCGGCATTGCGACAGACGAGGTCGAGCTTGCTGCCGGCGTTGCCGACGACCAGGGGCGTGTGGATGCTGCCGTGGGCGGCTACAACCGTGCGGTGCGTCGTCTGTACGGCCCCGGTACGCCGTGGGGCGAAGTCGCCGAGTGGCAGACGGCAACGATGGAGGAGCTTGAACGTCAACAGCGCATCAACGAGACGGCGAAGCATCGCGTGGTGGGACTCGTTATCGAGACGCGCCCCGATGCCGTAACGCCGAAGGCCCTCACGCTTATCCGCCGCCTGGGCTGCACCAAGATCCAGATGGGCATCCAGAGCCTCGACCAGCACCTGCTCGATATCAACGAGCGGCGCATTTCGGTGGCGCAGATCGAGCGGGCGTTTTCGCTTGCGCGCCTGTTTGGCTTTAAGATTCACGCGCATTTTATGCTCAACTTGCTGGGCGCCACGCCCGAAGGGGACAAGCGCGACTACGAGCGCTTTGTGACCGAGGGGGCCTTTATGCCCGACGAGGTCAAAGTCTATCCGTGTGCACTCATCGAGGGCTCGCGTCTGGTGGGCTGCTATGAGCGTGGCAAGTGGCGTCCCTATACCGAGGAGGAGCTGCTCGATGTACTGGCCGATGACATCGTGGTGACGCCGGCGTTCTGCCGCATCAGTCGCATGATCCGCGACTTTAGCTCCGATGACATCATGGTGGGCAACAAGAAGCCCAACCTGCGTCAGCTCGTCGAGAATCGCTTGGCGGCTCGTGGAGAAGGCACAGTGGTGCGCGAGATTCGCTATCGCGAGATCAGTACCGCGGGTGCCGACTTGGATGAGCTTTCTCTTGATGAGGAAGTGGCGTACGAGACGCCGGTGACTCACGAGCGCTTTTTGCAGTGGGTGACGCCGCGGGGCAAGATCGCGGGCTTTTTGCGGTTGTCGCTGCCCGACCATTCGTTTGTTGCCGCACATGCGGACGAGTTGCCGACGACGCCGGACGAGGCGATGATTCGCGAGGTGCACGTGTATGGCATGGCGGCGCGCGTGGGCGATCAGGGCCAGGCGGCGCAACATCACGGGTTGGGGCGTTTGCTCGTAGAGCGTGCGTGCGAGATTGCCCGGGATGCGGGTTATGCGCGTATCAACGTGATTAGCGCGATTGGCACGCGCGAGTACTATCGCCATCTTGGATTTTATGACCATGGCCTTTATCTGCAAAAGGAGCTCTAGATGAACAAGCCGAGTGTTTCTGCCGGCGTCGTTGCCGGCGTTGCTCTGGGAGCCGCGGCGCTTGGTGCGGCCGCCGTCGCTGTTCGTGCTGCCTGTCTGCAGGTTGCGCGAACCCGCAATGGCTTGGCGCGTGTGAAACGCGTGCACGACGAGGGCGGCGACGAAGTCCGCGTATTGGTGCAAGGCGGCGTCTACCAAAGCGCGAGTTACGTTGGTGAGCGCTGGGCGGAGCCCGTCTTTGCGTACTATCGCGCGTTTAACGACGTGTTTGAGGCCGAGGATGCGATGCGCGACGCTTATGGTCACGGTATCGACCGCATTCTTATGCTGGGCGGCGGCGGGTTTGCCTATCCTAAATTCGCCCTGATGTCGCACGAGGGCTTGCGCATGGACGTCATCGAGTATGACGGAGAGATTACGCGCCTGGCGCGCCGCTGGTTCTACCTAGACGAGCTGGAGCGCGCGGCGGGCGATCGCCTGCGGGTGATAACCGCTGAGGCTCGCTCGTATCTGGGTGTGACGAGCGTGGGCCATCGTCGCTATGACGCGGTCGTGAGCGATTGCTTTGGCGGTGCCGAGCCCGTACGCGAGTTGGCGACGGTTGAGGCGTTGCGTTTAGTGCGGGGCAGCCTAAATGTTGGTGGCGTCTACGTCGCCAATATCGTGAGCGCAAACGAGGGGAGCGACGTGACGTTCCTGCGCGACTGCGCTGCCACGGCACTCGAGGTATTCGCCCATGCCTGGGTGGTCCCATGTGGCGATGCGAAGTTCGGCGGCGAGGAAAACTACCTGCTCATCGCCAGCGACGGCGACTATGTCTTTGCCGAAGCTGTGCCCTTCGACACCGACTTCCTCGGCACTGCTCTCCACGACTAGCACGTCTCCCTGCGACCAGTCTGTTTGTGGTGGGGCTCTTTTAGCTACTTCTTGGTCATGCCCAAAGTAGCTCAACAAGCCCCGTCCCAAAAAAGACTGGTCTTAGGCGTGGTCGCGCCAGCCGAGAACGCGCTGCTTCATGTCTTCGATGTCGAGCACGCCTTCGGCAAAGCCCTTGCGCACGAGCTCTTCGGGAACGAACTCATCGTAACGATCAAAGTAAGGCACCTCGCCGGGATAGACGAGCTCGATGGGGTCGAAGTCCTTTTCGGCCTCGGCTGCGAGCACCTCAAAGAACGTCTCCTCGTCGGCCTTCATCTTAAACTGCATAAAGTATGGACGCGACGGATCGAGCCCGCGAAGGCCCAGCTCCGCGGCACACTTAATCTTGAGCATACGTTCGAGCGCCAGAAAGGCGTAGCTGCCCAACCAGGGGAAGAGCACCCAGGTGTCGCCACCCAGGTTGATGAGCGGTTTGGTCCCCGCACCCGAAATCTCGGCGGTATGACGAGCCTGTGCAAGGCGTGCCCGTGCGTTGCCCATGAGGTACGGATATGCCGCGTGCTCGTTGAGCGCCTTGCGCATGCGCTCGAGTACATGCGTGTTAATGTCGCCGGGGCAGTCGCCAAAGTATGCCGGCACACGACCTTTGACTTGCGTGGCAAAGACGGTGTGTCGCTTCCAGTCCACTTCCTCGACTATCCAGCAGTGCCCGGCTATGGCGATGCGCTCACCGGGCGGTGGCGGATTGACGATCGTGCCCAACTCGGCCGACTCGCTGCGAACGGTGAACTCCTCGTTTTCCTGGAACACAGCGTAGAACTTAAAGTTGTTAATGATGCGCTCGCCCGCGAGACCCACGATGAGCTCACCGCCCTCGGTGACCTGGATGTGGTCGATCTTGATGAGGTGGCGCAGCAGTACGCGATAGTCATCGGCCGAGACGCGGTGGAAATAGCTGAGCGTGAGCACGCGCTGAGCAAGCTCGGCCGGCGTGAGCTCGCCGGTGCTGGCGAGCGTCGACATGGTCTGGTGGTAGAGCAGGCTGTAGGGGAGTCGATCGAGCTCGGGCGGCTCGACCCACTTTTCCTCGCGATAGAGTTGTACGAGTGCGATGCCCTGCAGGAGCTTCCAGGGTATCGTTTCGGGCATCATCGTGCGCGGCTCGGGTTCTTCCTCGCGCATGACAAACCACATCTCGGGCGGAAGGTCGCGACGGCCTGTGCGCCCCATGCGCTGCAAAAAGGAGCTGACGGTAAACGGCGCGTCAATCTGGAACGCGCGCTCCAGGCGACCGATATCAATGCCGAGCTCCAGCGTGGAGGTGGTGACGGTCGTCTGCGCCTGCTCTTCGTCGCGCATGAGCTCCTCGGCCGTCTCGCGCAGCGATGCCGAAAGGTTGCCGTGATGGATTAGAAAGCGGTCTGGCTCGTGCCGGCTCTCGCAGTAGCTGCGCAACATGGAGCACACGGCCTCTGCCTCCTCGCGCGAGTTGGCAAAGACCAGGCACTTGCGGCCGCGGGTATGCTCAAAGATGTAGCCCATGCCGGGGTCGGCGTTGTCGGGTGCGGTGTCGGTGGGGTTGAGCAGTGCCTGTTCGGTTGCCTGCGGGATGTCGACTTCGCCCTCGGGGGCTGAGGAAGTGCGACGGTCCTTGGGGGCAGCCTTGCCCCGTGCCCGCTCACGACGTTGACGGCGCTCCTCTTGTGTGAGCTGCCCGCTGTGACGCATGTCTTGGGCGCCGGCGGGCAGTGCCGTGGGCGCCACCGCCTCGATGCGCTCGCATGCGAGCACTTCGGCTTCCTGCGGACCTGTACTCGCGAATCCTCGCTGCTGCGCCTGGGGACCCGAGTTGTAGAAGTGCTCCATGGAGATGCGCCACACGCGGCGCGGCTCCTCAAAACGTGGGATGACGCAGTTGCGTCCCGTCCCCTGCGACAGGAAGGCGCCCGTGCGCTCGGGGTCGCCGATGGTTGCCGACAGACCGATGCGGCGGGGCTGCACGCCTGCCATGCGCGAGAGCCGCTCGATAAGGCAGAGCGTCTGCCCGCCGCGGTCGCCGCGCATGAGCGAATGGACTTCGTCGATAACCACATAGCGCAGGTCGCAGAACATACGAGGGATCGCCATGTGCTTATGGATCAGGAGCGCCTCGAGTGACTCGGGCGTAATCTGCAAGATGCCGCTCGGTTTTTTGATGAGCTTAGCCTTGTGCGACTGCGAGACATCGCCATGCCAGTGCCAGACAGGGATATCGGCTTCTTCGCACAGATCGTTGAGGCGGACGAATTGGTCATTGATGAGCGCCTTGAGGGGGCCAATGTAGAGGGCGCCCACGCTTGCGGGCGGGTTCTCCCAAAACTCGGTCAGGATGGGAAAGAAGGCTGCCTCGGTTTTGCCAGATGCCGTGGAGGCCGTCAGGAGCACATTGTCTTGCGTGTTGAAGATGGCATCTGCCGCCGCAACCTGGATGGAGCGCAGGCTCTCCCAATCGTGGGAGTAGATGAAGTCTTGGATAAACGGGGCGTAGCGGTCAAAGGCGTTCACGAGGCCTCCTTTCAAAAGCGAATCTCTCAACGCGGCGGGCAGTGGCTTGCTGCATTACCGCTTCAACGTTTGCCCAGATAAAACCTGCCAAAATAAACCTATCCCTTTTTGGCAGGTTAGATGGTGAATTCGGCGAAGTTACGGTCACCGCCTGCGGTGCCGGTGTCGCCTGTTGCTGCTGCCGGCGCCAGCGCGTCGCCGCCGACGCTTTGCAGCAGCTCGGCTACGTTGGCGTCGGGGTTCTGGCATAGGATGTCGAGCAGCTCGATAAAGTCGCGAATGACTTCACGCGGCGTCAGATGTGTGTCGGCTCCCACACGACCGAACTCGATCTTGAGGAAGTCCACCAAGTCGTTCTCGGTAAGCGTGGGCGTCCAGCCAAAGTAGCCGGCGTGAATTTGCATGAGTTTTTCGATCAGCACCAGCAGCTCCTCGTAGGTGAGTGGCTGCAGACGGATGATGGGCGCGAGCATGTCCTTAAGGTCCTCGCGTGCAAAGCGGCCTTGAGCGAGTCGGCTGCGCAGGGCCTCGTAGGAGAACACGCCGCGGCGGCGGTCTTCGATGGAGGTTGGCGTGCCGCCCATGATCATGCCCAGGTACTGCGCCTTGCCCTGGAGTGTGTCGTTGTACATGGTCAGGATCTTCTCGTAGTTGTACTGGCGCGTGATGGCGTTGGGAATCTTATACAGATTCACGAGCTCGTCGATGAGCACCAACATACCCTTGTAGCCGCTGCAGACCAAAAAGCGTGCAATGAGCTTAACGTAGTCGTACCAGTCGTCATCGCTGATGATGGTCGAGGAGCCCAGCTCAGCGCGTGCCTCACTCTTGGTGCGGTATTCGCCGCGAATCCATTTGGTCACGCGGCTCATAGCTTCTTCGTCGCCCTCGGATACGGCCGCGCGGTAGCGGTGGAGCATGCGGGTGAAGTCGAAGCCGTGGACCATTTCCTCGAGCGGGGCCAGTTGGGCATTGACGGCAGACTCGTCGGCGTCGGCACAGGAGGCGACCCAGCGATCGAGGATTAGGTTGAGCGCACCGCCCTCGGGGCGCGTTTTAGTCGATATGTTACGGATGAGCTCACGGTAGGTGGCAAGGCCCTGTCCCTGGCCGCCCTGCAGGCGGCGCTCAGGGGATAGGTCGGCATCGGCGACGACGAATCCCTCGCCCATGGCGTGCGTGCGGATGGTCTGGAGCAAAAAGCTCTTGCCGGCTCCGTAGCGACCGACCAGAAAGCGGAAGCTTGCGCCACCGTCGGCAATGAGACTCAGATCGGTGAGCAGGGCGCGGATCTCGACCTCGCGCCCTACGGTGATGTAAGGAAGGCCGATGCGCGGGACCACGCCGCCCTTGAGCGAGTTGAGAATGACGGCAGCGACGCGCTTGGGCACGCGGGGTGCTGCGGATGCGGTATCACTCATGGTCTAGGTATCCTCTCACGTCTGCTTCGTAGTCCTCAATAATCTGCGGCCCTGCCGCGCTAAATTCAATTACGGTGTCGCCCACCAGGTCAAAGAGCGCCTCGTTGATGGTATCGACGAGCATGTCCTCGCTCTGCCCCGATTGCACTACCGCCGATTCCGCCTGTACTGCGTTGTGCTCGAGCAGTGCGCTGAGATAGGCGTTTGCGGCAGGCGCGAGTTCGTTTGTGGCGTCAGCGGGCGTAGCAGCTGCGAACGCGGGCGTCGGCGCAAGAAGCGGTGCCACGACACCAAACTGTTCGGTGGATATGCTCGGCTCGTCGGTCAAGTCCTGCCGAATGGGTGCCGCGACCGCCTCGACCGTCGAGTCGGCTACGGGCTCGGCTTCCGGTTGCCCTGAGCCCGCTGCCTCGGCTTCTGCGGATGCGTCGTCCTCGCGCTCTTCGTCGATCAAAAGCGCTTCGCGCGTTTGCGCAGCGGCGCTCCGAATGTGCCCCAGCTGACTCAGATCGATATCGATCTTGACGGGCTGGTGTGCGGCGTCCCACGAAAGCCATGCCACAATCTCGTCATCGATAATCTTGGCCAGATATTTGGGGACCTTTTCTTCCTTAAGGGGATGGGCGGGGTCCAGCGCCAGGCGCAGGCGTTGGTCGCAGGCGCGCATCATTTCACCGAGCTTGCTGCTCTTTTGCCTACTACCGTGGATACGCATGCATTCCCAAAAGCCGTTTTGGCAACGGTAGATATGGATAGGATCCAGGCGGTATTCGCAGTCCTCGTGGCGCTCGGGCGCAAAGAATACGGCCGAGGCAAACATGGTGTAGGGCATGGCCGTCTCCTCCCCAAATAAACTCGCCACGATGCCGGTCTTTCGGTGCGTGTCATAGTAGCGCGCCATACGGACATACACGGCGCATGCCACGTGGCGCAGATCGCGGTGGTGGCTGCGGTCGAGCCGCGAGTTACTTAGGTTGTACGTGGAGAGTGCGTCGATGGCAGCCATGAGTCGCTCCTCGCGCACCTCATCGGGCGGAAGGGGGAGCGTGGGCTCGGAGGTTTTGCGACGCTTAGGGGTCTGGCCGGACGGTGCCGGTGCTGGGACAAGGTCTCGTGCCGCGCGTCGCAGCTCGATAAGGGCGTTATCGAACATGACGGTTTTAGAGTCACGAAGCAGCTTGGGGTCGAGCCCGTGGAATACGGCGTAATCCTGCAGCCACACGCGTGCAAATCGGTCGATGCCGGGCTCGAAGGCGCGATAGACATCCCAAAAAGCCTTGATCTTGTTAAAACCATCGAGCGGGTCATCTACGCCAATGCTGCAAATCAGCTCATAGAGATACAGAAAGGCAAAGGACGTAGACGTTTCCTCGACGGTTCCGCGGCGCACTTGGGCACGCCAGGTAAAGTAGCCGCGCAACTGCCGGTCGCTCATGGCGTTGTAGGTGGGAAAGTACGACTTAAAGGTGCCGTTGTAGGGACAGTCGTCCTCAAAGTCGGCCATCAGCAAGCCTTGGCGGTAGAAAAGCTCGGCCTCCGATAGCCAGCGGCCCGCGCCGCCCTTGGGGTCATCCTGCCAGCGCGATATCTCGCGCATTTTACGGTACTGGTCGGGGAGGAAATTCTGCATCTGTCGGCCGGTTTTGAGAATCGGCTCGTCTGCGTAGGTTTCGTTTGAGAAGCGGGCGGACTGATGGGTCCGGGCCTCGGCCATAATGCGCTCGATGAGCATCTTGATGTCCTGGTCGGCCACCGCTCCTCCTCTCGAACGCAGCTACGGTGACCTCATATCATAGCACAGCATCAAACAGATGTTCGAGATACCGCTGCGTTGCTAGATTTAGAACAGGAGGGCGTATATGACGGCGATGACGACGGAGGGAAGCATATTGGCCGTGCGGAAGGTCTGAGGACGGATGAGGTTGACGCCGACGCAGAAGATGAGCATGGAGCCTACGAGCGAAAGGCTGTCGAGGGCTGCCGTAGTCATGATGGGGGAGAGTGCGCCGGCAAACAGCGTGATCGTCCCCTGGAACACGGCGACGGGCAGGGCGGAGAAAATGCAGCCGCGGCCAAGCGACGCCGTCATGGTGCAGACGATGATGCAGTCCAGCGCGCCCTTGAGGGCAAGCGTGGACCAGTCGCCGAGCAGGCCGTCCTGGATCGATCCCACAATGGCCATAGCGCCGATACACACGGTGAGTGAAGTCGAGACAAAAGCGTTGGTGAACTCGTTATCGCCCTCGCTGCCGGTTTTACGCTTGAGCCATTCGCCAAGGTTCTCAATGGCGGCCTCCAAGTTGATGGCCTCGCCGATGAGCGAACCGAGCGCAAATGAGACGATGAGCATGGTGGTACCGGTGGTCGCTAGCGCCTTTCCATCGATGATGAGCATCTTTTGCATGGTGCCGCCCAGGCCGATAAACAGGACGCACAGCCCCGATGCTTTCATGAGCGTGTCTTGGATGCGCGGTGTAATGAAGCGACCGCCCGCTAATCCCAAAAGACCGCCCGCAACTAAAAGCACAACGTTGATGATTGTTCCCAAGCCCGGCATGAGCCCTCCTGTATTGATGCCAACGTGGCAATCGTAGCAGAACGAAATGCGAGGCACATCGCGACTCATCTAATACGTTATATAAGTGGTGTTAGGAATGATGCGCAGCATTTAAGCCTCAGGTGGTTGTCGGGACATAGGGATAGTATTCAAAGCGCAGTGTCATAAGCCGCTGCGGGAATTCAATAGCCGCGGCGATGATATTGGCATCGCGGGCACGATCAAACCCTTCGAGTTCGATCTGATACGAGACGTCTTGCATAATGTCCAGACGTCGCCAGGCTAGAAGTGTGTCGCCATCGAATTCCAGGGTCTTGCTTCCGTTTGCGGCAACGGCGTATAGACGCAGCTTGGCGGTGGTTGCAGGGTCGACAACTGTGACCTTTTTAATTTCGTTTCGAGTATTCTTGGCGCCCAACAAGGTGAGCAGTGTTGGGGCCACGACCTCGCCCGATGGCAAAAAGACGACTTCGATGGATTCAGGAAATGCGATGATAGCCGACTTGCGGACGGGCTGATTGGCGGCGGCAACTTCGATGTTCGCAGCGTCGATGACCTCTGTGTGGTCGAGCGCGGCAAGCACGCAGCAGTTACCTTCATCGATCTCTTGAGGATCAGCAAGCCCCAGGCTGTCCGCGAGCTCGGGATTGTTTGGATCGGCAGCGGGCTCATTCGGTGCTTCGAAAGAAGCTGGGACGCCGTTTGTCGGCGACGGCGTGTCGCCTGCACCTGCTTCTTTGACCGCGCTCTCCTCTTGTATGGTTGTGTTGATGGGTTCGTCGTTTGGGGGGAGCGTCTTGGCGTCAAGCGCGGAGGGGAGAATTCCGATGGCTCCGGATCCGTTCCACTCCATTTCGAGAAGCGCCGGGTCGGCAAGAATGCGTTGCCTGCTTTGCGCGTGGGCATCGATTTCAATAGGGCCTGCCTCTATCCCTCGTGTAAGACTGAGTGATCCGGCTGGCTTCTCGAAATGAGCGTTTGTGTCCTTGGCGCTGACGGCGTAGAACAGCAGGGACGCTTCTCCCGCCGCGATGGCATCGGTGCCGGCTTTGGTCAGCCGCAACGATGCCGTGAATGAGAGGGTGGGCTGCGCATCGTCTGCATTCGCGGCGGCGCAGCCCAGACATATACCGCCTCCTTTCTCGAAAAACGTACCGTCGAAGGCGACCTTCGCTCCGTTCGCCGAGTCATCGACCGAAGCGATGTCGATGCGCAGCTCTAAATTGCATGGATCGCCATCTGCATCGAGCACAACCGAGCGCCACGTGCAGACGGCGCACCCCGCCTGGGAGCCGTTTGCCTTGTTCGAACGCTTGATATCCACGACTATCGAGCCGTCCGTATTACGACGAAGGCATCCCGAGGTTGAGATCGCGGCCTGTGCGATCGAAAAACGCTTGCACGCAATGGCGCTCGACGGATTTGGTGCGGAACTTAGGGCTGCTGGTAAGGAGTCTGCCATGACGGGAGTCGCCCAAGCGGCGACAGGCGTTCCGGTTGCGAGCGCGCCACAGAGTGCGACGACGGGCAAAAGGTTCTTCGATGCCATGGGGTCTCCTTAGCTAATTTAGTGCGGCCTGTCCGTGTTTTGTTTCTGGCTACGTTTGATGTGCAGACCGAGGCCGGCGGTTCCCGCGCCTGCTGCTGTGGCGCCTGCTGCCAAGAGCCATCGTCTGTCGCCTGTCTGCGCCAACGGTTCTTCGCGGTCGCCGCGGTCGAGCTCCGAGAGGTCGACCGTCACTTGCGTGGCGGCCTGCGCCTGTTCTTGCTGGGCAAAGGCCATGGCTGGCCCAAACGCTAGGATGCTGACGGCGGCGGCCAGGGCGACGGCCTTATGCCGTGTGCGCACCGGGCTCGACCGTCCAGGTGATCGTTGCAACCTGATCACCTTCGCCGGTTACGCGGAAGATGTCGCGCGTGACGCGGGCGACGTTTCCGCTTGTCTTGAGCTTAATTTTGTCCGTGCCGCCGGCAATGCCCTGGTAGCCCATGTCGAAGGCTGCGTTCTTGGAAAGATCGAGGCCTGTCTTCTGCATTGCGGCGCTGGCGTTCTGGAGTGCGCCGTCGGGGCCGACCTTAAAGTCGATGGAGTTCTGTGCGGTTCCGGCCTTGGCGTCGGCAGCAATGGTCCAGGTGTTCATGGCGTCGATCTTCATGTTGGTGACATGGATGCCGTAGGCCGAATGATTGTCGATGGTGGTCGCGTCTTCTGAGGGGCCCTGAAGCGTGCCGTCGGCCTTGGCGACGAAGGGAATAACCGTCGGAACTTTGAACTCAACGTTGTCGATCTCGGTCCTGACCATTACTTTCGTGGTTCCAACGCGCCCGGCTGCCATAGCTGGCGTCGGGGCCGCGCCCATTGCGAGCGCGAGCGCGAGCCCTGCGCCCACGACGAGCGCTCTGGCTCCGTTCATGTTCCTGATGATGTCCATGGTTGTTCCTTTCTATTCGCCGCGGACCGTCCCCGCGATGATTGGACGAATGCTGGTGAATTACGTGCGGTGCCGCGTCGGCCGGAAAGCTAGTTCTCGGCTTGCTCAACCCGTACCTTGACACGTGTCGGATTGCCGTGGCTGTCGAGGGTCTTTGCATCGAGTGCCTGGATCTCGATGTACGCCTCGCCTTCTTTGATGTCGCCGGCGGGGCACGTTTCGATTGTCTTGCCGGTCTCGACCACACCGGATTCGTACATGGTCTCGTCGTTTTGGATGACGCGGAATCGCTGGGGAAATTTATTGTCTTGGACGTTTTGCACGTTGACGCGCAGCTTGCCGTCCTCCTGCAGCTGAGCGACCGGTGCGACCGAAATCGTCATCATGTTGTCGCGGACGATGGCGTCGAGCTCATCTTGGATTTCCTGACGCGTTTTGCCCTCGGCCGTCGTAACCGAAGCGCCCGTCTCGGGTACGGGCTGCGACTGCCAAGCGTATAGTCCTACGGCGACAAGGGCACAGACGATGGCCAAGCAGGCAACGATGAGCTTCCTGCGATGCCCCAGACCTGCAAAGTGGGGCGGCTTCTTCGCGCTCATGCGGCATCCTTGGCGGTATAGACGCGCGCAAAGGTGGACGGGTCCGCTCCAAAGAGCATGTGAAGCATCAGACGGCGCGAGTAGACGAGCTCGTCGAAGTCGGGAGGGAGCTCGATGTCGTGGATACGCGCGATGTGGTGGGCGAGCGCCGAGAACGACTCGGGGTCGCAGATCACATCGGTGGTAACGTGGTAGACCGTCGTATCGGGGAATGCCTCTTCGTCGAAAGGCAGGAGATGGGGATCGTCGTCGACTTCGATGGCGATGCCGTACTGGGGTCAGTAATATGCCATGGGAACCTCCCTGCTTCTGGGCCAAAACTTCTATCGGTTTTGGCTGTCGACGCCGACCTTATCAGCCGCTACTTGACCAATTTCTGACCAAATGCTTGACGGATTGGCGTCTCCGCAGGTAAAAGGCGGCAAAAAATACTCCAACTTTTTTCGAGCGACAATCGCGCGGTCGGCGACGGCGGGGCCATATGTGTCAAAAGCATCGTCTGCCGAGGAAATCAAGCCGCTCGCCGAATTGCACGAACGTAAAAAACGCCAATTATGGAGACGGTCTCGAACACGTCGACGAAACGATGCGGTAACATCTCCCTGCAAACACTGTAGTTAGCTAAAGGGGGAGTTCGCGTGTCTGCAACCATCAAACCCTTCACCGACGAGTTCGAAGAGTATGGCCGCGATGAATCTCGCGCATCGGGCGAGGCCTCGAGCATCTCGTTTCCGACAACGGAAAACGAGGTCCGTGCCATTTTGGAAAAGCTCCATGCCGAGCGTGTTCCGGTAACGGTTCAGGGCGCCCGAACCGGCCTTGCCGCCGGCGCCGTGCCCCACGGCGGGCATATCCTCAATACTTCCCGTATGAATCGCTATTTGGGCCTTCGCCGCGATGAACAAGGCCAATTTCTGCTGCGCGTGGAGCCGGGCGTTGTGCTCTCGGAGCTGCGCAAGCAGCTGAGCAAGAAGGTGCTGCCGACCGCTGGTTGGGACCAGGCATCGCTTGAGGCCTACGAGGAGTTCCAAGAGGCTCCCGAGCAGTTTTTTCCCACCGATCCCACCGAGGCGTCTGCCTGTCTGGGCGGCATGGCGGCATGTAACGCCTCCGGTGCCCGCAGCTACGCCTACGGCCCCATGCGCCCACATATCACGGGACTCCACGTCGTGCTGGCTGATGGCGATTTGCTTGAGCTTCGGCGCGGCGAGGCTTTTGCCCAGGGCCGCCACCTGTCGCTCGTGACGGCAGCGGGCCGTACACTCGAGCTCGATCTTCCCGGCTATACCATGCCCAAGACAAAAAATGCTTCGGGCTATTTCGTTGCTGACGATATGGATGCCATCGATCTGTTTATCGGTGCGTGTGGCACAATCGGTGTCATCACCGAACTCGAGATTGCCCTGCAGGTGGCACCCGCGGTCGTTTGGGGCGTGAGCTGCTTCTTCGACAGCGAAGACAAGGCCGTGTCCTTCACCGATTCTGTGCGTCCCGTCCTGTCCCATGCGGCTGCCATCGAGTACTTCGATGCTGGCGCCCTGGATATTCTACGTCGCCAGCGCGAGCAGTCGACGGCGTTTGCCTCGCTGCCTGCGCTCGACAAAGACGCCAAGGTCTGTGTCTACGTGGAGCTCGACTGCGACGACGAAGCCCAGGCGACTGAGGAGCTGTATCACTTGGGGTGGGTACTGGAGCTTGCGGGCGGCAGTGACGATGCGACATGGGTCGCGCGCACCGAGGTCGATCGCGAGTGTCAGCGATTCTTCCGCCATGCGGTGCCCGAGAGCGTCAACATGCTCATCGACGAGCGCCGCCGCATGGATCCCACCATCACCAAACTGGGTTCGGACATGTCGGTGCCCAACGCGCACTTGGCCGATGTTATCGCCCTCTATCGCCGCACGCTGGCGGAAAGTGGGCTTGAATCTGCCGCCTGGGGGCATATCGGTAACAACCATCTGCATGTGAACATTCTGCCGCGCGATGCACAGGATTATCGCCGCGGCGCAGAACTCTTTGCCCAGTGGGCTTCCGAGGTCACGGCCATGGGCGGTGCCGTCTCCGCAGAACACGGCGTCGGCAAGATCAAGGCGGGCTTCTTGGAGACGATGTACGGTCACGAGGCCATGGTCGAGTCGGCGCGGCTCAAGCTCCAGCTCGATCCTGCCGGGCAGCTGGGTCGCGGTAACCTGTTTTCGGAGAAGCTCTTGGATGAGCTCGTCCAGAAAGGGGGCGCGTGAAGATGAGCGATTTCCATATGGTGGTGTGCGTCAAGGCCGTGCCGGGCAGCACCGAGGTCAAGATGGACCCCAAGACCAATACCATCGTGCGCGATGGCAAGCAGGCGGTCATTAATCCCTTTGATGCGAGCGCTTTGGAATGCGCGCTGGCGCTGAAGGACGACTTTATCGGCTTTGGCATGGATGTGCGCGTGACGGTGGTGTCGATGGGCATCCCCGCGACCGAGTCGCTGCTGCGCGACTGCATCGCTCGAGGCGCCGACGATGCGCTGCTGCTGACCGATCGCGCCTTTGCAGGTGCCGATACCCTGGCAACCACCTATGCCCTCAAGTGCGGCATCGAGGCGCTCGACGAGGACTTCGACCTGCTCATCTGCGGCAAGATGGCGGTGGATGGCGATACGGCCCAGATTGGTCCCGAGCTTGCCGGTGCCTTTGATATTCCCTGCGTGACCGACGTGAGCTGCGTGCAGAGCGCGGGCTTTACGACCTGTGGCTCGCTGGCGCTCGTTCACGGATGCGATGCCGGCGAGGAGACGGTGTACCTTGAGATGCCGTGCGCGATGACGACTGCCAAGGAGATTGGCCAGTTGCGTATGCCGAGTATTGCCGGTATTCGCGCGGCGGAGGAGGCGGACGTGCGCGTGGTCAGTGCCGCCGACGTGAACGCCGACCCCGCGCGTTGCGGTCTTGCCGGGTCGCCGACACAGGTCGTGCGCTCGTTTGTGCCCGACCGTGACCAAACGTGCGAGGCCGTTGAGGGGACGGCGTCCGAGCAGGCGGCAAAGCTTGCCAAGATTATCGAGGGGATGGCATAGATGAGCGGACTGATTATCGATAGCGAAGCCTGTATCGGCTGCGGTCGCTGCGTTCGCGCCTGTGCCTCGGGCGGCATCGTAGTGGAAGGCGAGCGACCCAGCCGATGCGCCCGCGTAACCGACGGCTGCATCCTATGCGGTGGGTGCGTCGACGCCTGCCCTGTCAACGCTATCTCGATCGAGCGTGACGAGGCCGCTGGTGCGGTGGACCTTGATGCATATCGAGACATTTGGGTATTCGCGCAGACCGACGAGCACGATACGGTGACTCCCGTTGCCTATGAGCTTATGGGCAAGGGCCGCGAGCTTGCCGATGCTCGCGACTGCCGTCTGGTGGCACTGATCGGTATGGGTCCCGAGGGTTCTCTCGGCGACCTGGAGCATCTGGTTTGCGCGGGCGCCGACGAAGTCCTGGCCTGTCGCGACGAGCGCCTGCGCCAAAACGATGCGGAGGTCTACGCCCGCTTGATCTGCGATTTGGTAGCCGAACGCAAACCCGAGGCCATCCTATACGGTGCGACCGCTTTTGGCCGCGAACTGGCACCCGGCGTTGCCGTGCGCTTGCAGACGGGCCTTACGGCTGACTGCACCGTACTTTCGATGGATACGGAGACGGGGCTGCTGCAACAGACGCGTCCGGCGTTTGGCGGCAACCTGATGGCCACCATCGTCTGCCCCAATCATCGTCCCCAGATGGCAACGGTTCGTCCCGGCATCTTTAAGGCGCCCGACTTTGACTACGACCGCTCCGGCACGATCACCCAGATATCGCTTGCGGATGATGCTAAGGCTCGTGTCGAGATCTCGATTCCCGCCGAGGAGTGGAGGCAGCAGGCCTCGATCGCCGATGCCGAGCGCTTGGTCGTGGTGGGCCGCGGCATTGGCTCCAAGAAGAATCTGCCCCTGATGCGAAGGCTCGCCGAGGCTCTGGGAGCCGAGCTTGGTTGCACGCGACCTGTCGTGGAGGCCGGCTGGTTGGAGTGTCGCCATCAGATTGGCCAGACCGGCGTATCGGTTTCGCCCAAGCTTCTCGTGAGTATCGGTGTTTCGGGCGCCATCCAGCATCTTGCCGGCATCGGTGGGGCAGAGTGTATTATCGCCATCAACGAGGACCCGGATGCCCCCATCTTTGGTGCTGCCCAGTACAAGGTTGTCGGCGATGCCGTCGAGGTCGTCGAGGAACTGCTGGCCCAGCTTGAGCGCTAGGCGCGCGCCAGCCAGTCGCGCATCTCGTCCTTAAGGCGGCTCCAAGTCGCCTGCGTGGCGGGGTCGGTAAAGGGCCGCGTAATGCCAAAGGGCGCGTCGAGCAGGCGGTAGATATCGCCCTGCTCGCGCGCCAGCGTGCGGCTCGCTGGATAGACGAGCTCAAACATAAAGCAGATGAGTCCCACCAGGTAGTCCGCCGGCTCGTTGCGCTCGTCGCGCGCGACGCACCGATGCTCGTCAAAGGCGGCAAGCGTCGGTACCGAGAAGCGACTGGCTAGAAACGCGTCCTCATCCACCTTGAGGATGGTATCGACGGTGCTGTCGGCGATGGTGCGCATAATGTCGATCTTGTCGCCATCGCGCACGATATCGCAGAAGCACCGTGTACGCTCGTCGAGTTGTGCCGGCAGGCGAAAGTCGCTGTGATAGGCGATGCTCGCTCGGATGAGCTCGTCATGCGCACCGGTTTCGATAAAGTCACGGATGTTTGTCGTGGCGGGTGCATCGGCGGGATTCTCGCCAAAGAGGACCTCGATGCCCAGCGCCGCATGGCTCATGCTCTCGGCGTCCTTAAAGGTGTCCCAGCGTCGCAGCTGCTCAAAGCGGCCCATATCGTGTAGCAGGCCGCAAAGCCATGCCAGGTCAATATCTTCTGACGACCAGCCCTGCTCGCGCGCTACGGCATCGCATGCCTCGGCCACGTGGTACGTATGCTCGATTTTGAGCGCGATGCGTGGGTTGGTGGCGTCGTAGGCATCGGTGTAGCTTTTGAAGGCCGCGCGCGCCCGGTCTCGATCGATAGCTGTCATAATGACTTCCTAAAAAGTTGTGTCTTTCGATCCGGTGGCAATTGTAGGTGAACTCGGTTGCTGTCGGATGATGATTCTGCCGTATCGCTACATGCGGCTCGGAGACCTTGTCAGGATGAGAAGCGTATGGTGTTCAAAATCGTTAGAACCGTCTGGCCGGTGATGCTTACCTATGTTGCAAGAGGCGCGCCGTGCGGAATGATCATGGGGCAGACGGGAATGGAGCCCTGGATGGTCTTTGCCCTGAGCAGCACGTTTGTGACGGGCAGCGGCCAGTTTATGATCTGCAATCTTTGGCTGGCGGGCGTACCGGCACCTTCGATTATCGCGAGCGTTGCCGCCATCTCCTCGCGTTTTGCGCTTTACTCGGCATCGATCGCGCCGCATCTGACGGGTGCCTCGAAGCGTCAGACGCTGGCTGTTGCCGCGACACTTACCGAGGAGGCATATGGCATCTCGCTTGCCAAGTTGGTTGAAGGGGAGGATTGGGGCCCGCGCGAGTCCTTTGTGCTCAACGTGATCCTCATCGCAACATGGGGCGTTTCGTGTACGATGGGCGCCATCGTCGGCGCCGTTGTCGATGTTCCCACCGCCATTGCAGCCTTTGTCTGCACCTCGCTCTTTATCTGCCTGCTCTTTTCGCAGCGGCTGTCGCGCGGCAACGTTGTCGCGGCGGTTTCGGGCGCGGTGTCCGTCGCCGTATGCAAGTTCTTGGGCCTCGCGAATATTGCCGTGCCGGCAAGCGTCGTGGCCGGCATTGCCATTGCGTTGGCGTGCGATGCTGTATTTGACGGAAGAGGTGCCCGCGATGCCCGTTAACGAGTTCTTGGTTCTGTGGCTGTCGTCGTGGGCTGCTATCGCGTTCTTTCGCATTGCGCCGGCGTTCGCCTTGCGCGGGCGGACCCTGTCGCCCCGCATTACCGAGGCCCTGAGCTATATCCCGCCCGCTGCCTTTGCCGCGCTGGTCGCCAACGACTTGGTGAGTCCCGGCGCGTTCGACGCGGGACTCTGGCCTGCCCTGGTTCCCTGGATTGCGGCCGTCGGCGTCGTGGTCGTGGCGGTCAAGACAAAATCGATGCTGTGGTGCTGCGTCTCGGGCATCGTACTCTATATTGTCTTGAGCCTTATATAGGGGTGACGTCGCGGGCGCCGAATCTCGTTCCATCCCAACTTGTCGAATTTTTCACCGAGCTGGTCTATTTCTTCTGGTACCATGGTCAAACTTTACTGTAGCAAAGCATGACGTGGGCTTTTGTTCCGCGTCAGCGGAAATGGGGGTTTCATGGCACAGGAAGCGACCGCCAACGAGCAAAAGAAATTCAAGGTTCCGCGCATCCCGGGCGACATCATGATCTATCCGATGATCGTCGGTCTTTTGCTCAACACCTTCTGCCCGCAGGTTTTTGAGATCGGCGGCTTCTTTACGGCTGCCTGCCGCGGTGGCTCCAATACCATCGTCGCCGCGATCCTGCTGTTTGTGGGCGCCGGCATCAGCTTTAAGTCCACGCCGGGCGCCATCAAGACCGGCATCGTCGTGCTGATTCCTAAGCTTGTAGTGGCAGCCGCGCTGGGTCTGGGCGTCGCGTACTTCTTTAACGATAACTTTTTAGGCCTGAGCTCGGTTTCCATCATCGGCGGCATTACGTTTTGCAACATGGCGCTCTATACGGGCATCATGGGCGAGTTCGGCGATGAGTCCGAGCAGGGCGCCGTCGGTATCCTGTTCTTTACGGCCGGCCCCGCCGTCACGATGATCATCCTTGGTGTTTCGGGTCTCGCCAACATCCCCGTCGGCACCATCATCGGATCCATCCTGCCGCTTGTTATCGGCATGGTCCTGGGCAACTTGTTCCCGTTTATCAAGAACCTGCTGGTTCCCGGCGCCAATCCCGCGATCGCTGTTATCGGATTTCAGCTCGGTGCGTCCATGAGCCTTTCGAGCTTTATCACCGGCGGTATTTCCGGCATCTTGCTGGGCCTTGTCACGCTCTTTATCGTCGGCCCCATCACCTTTGCGTTCGAGCGCCTGTGCGGTGGTAACGGCAAGGCGGCCGTTGCCTGCTCCACTATCGCCGGCACGGCTATGACCACGCCGGTCGCCCTCGCCGAGGTCGCTCCGCGCTATGCCGAGCTTGCGCCCACCGCGTATGCGCAGATCGCCACTGCCGTCATCATCACGGCAATCATGGCCCCGATTCTGACCGGCTGGGTCGATAAGAAGTTCTGCCAGGGCAAGGAAGACCTGTCGCCTGCCGGTGTCGAGGCCATCGAAGAGGCCGTCGCGACCGACATCGATGGCGAGTAGCAATCGATACCCATCAATGATTCCGGCGTGCAATTCGCGCCGTCTGAGCGCCCGAACAGAAACTGTTTTGCAGTGATGTTCGGGCGCTTTGCTATGATTCCCTTTACCCCTGCGGAGTAAAGGGGTGTTTATTGCCCTGATTCGAATTGGGCGATTCTGACCATTCGGATATTGAAGGGATGGCGTCTAGTGGTTAAGGCACTCAAGATTGAGATATTCCTGCTATGCATGATTGTTCTTATCGGGCTTGCCGCGCGAAGTCGTCGCTCCTTGTTCTCGAGCACCCTGCAGCTATTGTTTAGCATGCTTGGCTACACCTCTGCCGCGTACATATTATTCGATATGATCTGGACGCTTTCGGATGGTGCGGACGGCACGTTGGGTATTGCTGCCAACTGGATTTCCAACGCGGTTTCGTTTTCGCTCTTTGCCATCGCGTGTCTCATTTGGTTTATCTATTCCGAGACGATGCAGGGCTCTCGCCTTGTGACCTCGCGCTATAGGGTGGTGCTTGTAACGTTGCCTACGGCTCTGGTGGTCGTGCTGGCTTTTACCAGTTACTGGACGCACGCCTTGTTCTATATCGATTCGCAGGGCGTGTATCGTCGCGGCTTTGCCTATATGATCCAGCCCATTGTCAGCTACTGTTACGTTATACATACGTCCCTGCATGCGTTTGTGCAATCTCGCAGGGTCGAGAGCCTGCAGACGAAGGCTATCTATCGAACCTTAGCATTTTTCGCCATTCCGGCCCTGGTGGGCGGTACCTTTCAGATCGTATACTCGGTGCCTGGCCTTTGTGTCGGCATAATGATTAGCATGTTGCTGCTCTACATTATCTGCCAGGAGCAGCTCGTCTCGACCGACCCGTTGACTGGCCTCAACAATCGCAACCGTTTTGAGACCTATATCCTGTCGCTCTTCTCAAATGTGGATCAGGCCGAAGATGTGTATCTGCTTATGATGGACGCTGACGGCTTTAAGCAGATTAACGATCGTTATGGACATGTGGAGGGCGACCATGCTCTTCAGGTCATATCCGCTGCTCTCAAAGAAGTCTGCTCGGCGTCTGGTGGCTTTATCGCGCGTTATGGTGGCGATGAGTTCGTGGTGCTCCAAAAGGCAGCGGCGGAACAGGATATCATGCATCTGTGCGCGACAATCAACGACGAGCTCGCGCATGCCGAGGTGCCGTATCTGTTGCGGATGTCCATCGGCTATGCACGGGTCGGTGATAGTGTCGATACCTGGCAAGACTTGCTTCGCGCTGCCGATGCGGAGCTCTACCGCGTCAAGGCCGATAAAAAGAAAGCCGGCGTCCAGATACGCTAGAAAAAAGGCGCACGACCGTTGCGATGGTCGTGCGCCCTTTTTGCGTTTGCGGGGGCCACCGGCCATAACGCCCAGGCGCGGTGCGGCAAGACGAGCGTCTGCCGCCGCGGCTCGGTACGAAATCAACGAGAGCCAGTGCATTCCATTAAGCTAAAGTGTGTGAAGGCTCTCTCTAAAAAGGTGAGCTCGCTAGGCTTTTTTGGGTTTGTTGACGATGATTATGCCGCCGCAGACCAACAGCAGGGCAACGATGACGGTAATGGGGCTCGTGCCAGCGCCCTCGCCGAGCAGCAGCGCGCTCAGCACCACACCAAAGACCGGGTTCATAAACCCAAAGACCGAGACGCGGCTGACGGGGTTGACGGCAAGCAGGCGCGACCACAGCGAGTAGGCGACCGCGGAGATAAGCGCCATGTAGATGATGAGCGCGATGGCGGGGGCAATTGTCGTGGGGGAGAGCGTGCCACCCATCAAAAAGCCGATGGCGGTGAGGACCAGGCCGCCGACCAAGAACTGCCACCCGGCAAGCAAGACGCCGTCGTGCTTGCGCGAGAAGATGCCGATCAGGCAGGTCGAAAGAGCACCCGCGACAGTGGAGGCTAGGATAAAGCCCTCGCCATCGAGCCTGAAGCCAAAGGTGCCATCTGCGCCCGAGAGGTTGACGAGCGCGACGCCGGCAAAGCCCAGCGCACAGCCAAGCACCTTGGCCGTATTGAGCTTCTCGGTGTGAAATGCCAGGGCGGCAAAGAGGATAGCCAAGAAGTTGGCGCTGGCCTCGATGATGGAGCTCGACATAGCGCTTGCACGGGAGAGACCAAGGTAGAAAAAGAAGTACTGGCCGATGGTCTGGAAGAGCGACAAGATGCAGATGGGCTTGATATCGCGCGTTTGCGGAACGAGCGGTCGGCGCTGGGCCACGCTCATGCCAACAATGACCAGCATGCCGGCAAGCGTGAAGCGCAAGCCCGCAAAGAGCAGCTGCGAGGCGCTATCGTGCGCCGGGATACCAAAGAGTGCGTAGCCGATCTTGATGCAGGGAAAGGCCGATCCCCAGAGTGCACAGCAAACAAGACAGCCCAGGATAAGTCCGGGCAGGGTGGCGAGATACGGCTTGTGGCTTTCCATGATGTCCTTCCTGCATGCGCGAAGCAAAAAAGAACCCGCCACCGGATGTGTCGGTGGCGGGTGTTGTTACCCGAAGGGATTGTACCCGATGGGAAAGGTTTAAGCGAAGTAGGCCACGCCGCTTTCAAAGATCGGCATGAACTTATCGCCGGGGACATGCTCGGGCACGTTGCGGTACAGGTTGTCGCCGCGACGCTCGGCATGGCCCATCTTGCCCAGGACGCGACCGTCGGGACTCGTGATGCCCTCGATGGCGAGTGCGGAGCCGTTGGGGTTGACGGAGAGATCCATGCTGGGCTTGCCGTCCTCGCCCACGTACTGCGTGGCGACCTGGCCGTTGGCGATCAGCTGGGCGAGCACTTCGTCATTGGCGACAAAGCGGCCCTCGCCGTGGCTGATGGCGACGGTGTAGGGGTCGTCCAGGCTGCACTGCGACAGCCACGGGGACAAGTTGGACGAGATGCGGGTGCGCACCAGACGGCTCTGGTGGCGACCGATGGTGTTGAACGTCAACGTGGGCGCATCGGGCGTGGCGTCGACGATGTCGCCGTAGGGCACCAGGCCCAGCTTGATCAGGGCCTGGAAGCCGTTGCAGATGCCCAGCATCAGGCCATCGCGGGCCTTGAGCAGGTCGCGGACTGCCTCGGTGACCTCGGGAGCGCGGAAGAACGCCGTGATGAACTTGGCAGAGCCGTCGGGCTCGTCGCCGCCCGAGAAGCCGCCGGGGATCATAACGATCTGGCTTGCACGGATGCGGCGGGCAAGCTCGTGGGTGCTCTCGGCGACGGCCTCGGGCGTGAGGTTGTTGATCACGAAGGTGTCGGCCTCGGCACCGGCGGCACGGAAGGCGCGGGCGCTGTCGTACTCGCAGTTGTTGCCGGGGAACACGGGGATGATCACGCGCGGGCGGGCGATCTTGGCGCCGCCGTACACGTGGATATCCTTGGCGCGGAAGTCGATGGTCTCGACCTCGGGGGTCTCGCCGGCGCTGCGGTAGGTGAAGACGCCCTCGATGCCGCTCTCCCAGGCCTCCTGGAGCTCGGCGAGCTCGATGACCTCGGAGCCGGTGTCGATGACATAGCCCTCGACGGTGGTGCCCAGGGGCTCGACGACAACGCCGTCGGCGACCTCGGGCAGCTCGGCGTCCTCGGCGAGCTCGACGATAAAGCTGCCGTAGAGCGGGGTGAAGAGGCTCTCCACGTCTACATCCTCGGCAAGCTCGATACCGATCTGGTTACCGACGCACATCTTAAAGAGGCTCTCGGCGCCGCAGCCGTAGCCGGGCGTGGAGATGGCCAGGGCGTTGCCGGTAGCAGTGAGCGCCTCGACGGCGTCAAACGCGGCGAGCAGCTGCTGGGCGTCGGGACGGTAGTCCTCGCCATAGGTGGCGGGGGCGATGCGGACGACGCGGTGCGTGAGGCCCTTGAACTCGGGTGAGACGGCGCGGGCGGCCTTGCCCACGGCGACGGCGAAGCTGATCAGGGTCGGCGGAACGTTGAGCTCGCCGGTCTCGTCCTCAAACGAACCGCTCATGGAGTCCTTGCCGCCGATGGCGCCGGCACCCAGGTCGACTTGGGCCATGAGGGCGCCCAGGACGGCTGCCGTGGGCTTGCCCCAGCGCTCGGCCTCGGTGCGCAGGCGCTCGAAGTACTCCTGGAAGGAGAGATAGGCGCGCTTGTGCTCAAAGCCGGCAGCCACGAGCTTGGCGATGGACTCGACCACGGACAGGTAGGCGCCCGCAAACTGGTCGGCCTCCATCAGATAGGGGTTGAAGCCCCATGCCATGGCACTCGCCGTGGTGGTCTCGCCGTCCACGGGGAACTTGGCGACCATGGCCGAGCTGGGGGTGAGCTGCGTCTTGCCGCCAAAGGGCATGAGCACGGTCGCGGCGCCGATGGTGGAGTCGAAGCGCTCGGAAAGGCCCTTGTTAGAAGCGACGTTGAGGTCGGTGACGAGCGAGGTCATGCGCTCGGCGAGCGTGGTGCCGGCCCAGCTGGGCTGCCACACGCTACGGGCGCACACGTGGGCGACCTGGTGCTTGGGTGCGCCGTTGGAGTTGAGGAACTCGCGGGACAGGTCGACGATGGCGACGCCGTTCCAGGCCATGCGCATGCGCGGCTCGGCGGTAACCTCGGCGATAACGGTAGCCTCCAGGTTCTCCTCGGCGGCGTAGCCCATGAACTCCTCGACGTCACCGTCGGCGACGGCGCAGGCCATGCGCTCCTGGGACTCAGAGATAGCGAGCTCGGTGCCGTCCAAGCCGTCGTACTTCTTGGTCACGGTATCAAGGTCGACATACAGGCCGTCGGCAAGCTCACCCACGGCGACCGAGACACCGCCGGCGCCAAAGTCGTTGCAGCGCTTGATCAGACGGCAGGCATCGCCGCGGCGGAACAGGCGCTGCAGCTTGCGCTCGACCGGGGCGTTGCCCTTCTGGACCTCGGCGCCCGAGGTCTCGATGGACTCGGTGTTCTGGGTCTTGGAGGAGCCGGTGGCGCCACCGATGCCGTCACGGCCAGTGCGGCCGCCCAGCAGGATGATCTTGTCGGTGGGGGCGGGGCACTCGCGACGAACGTGGTTTGCCGGGGTAGCGCCCACGACGGCGCCAACCTCCATGCGCTTGGCCACGTAGCCGGGGTGATAGAGCTCGTTGACCTGACCGGTGGCAAGGCCGATCTGGTTGCCGTAGCTGGAGTAGCCGGCGGCGGCAGTGGTCACGAGCTTGCGCTGCGGCAGCTTGCCCTCGAGCGTCTCGGAGACCGGGACGGTGGGGTCGCCGGCGCCGGTGACGCGCATGGCCTGGTACACGTAGCTGCGGCCCGAGAGCGGGTCGCGGATGGCGCCGCCCACGCAGGTGGCGGCACCGCCGAAGGGCTCGATCTCGGTCGGGTGGTTGTGGGTCTCGTTCTTAAAGAGGAACAGCCAGTCCTGGTCCTCGCCATCGACATCGACCTTCACCTTGACGGTGCAGGCGTTGATCTCCTCGGACTCGTCGACATCGGTCATGACGCCGGTCTTCTTAAGGTACTTAGCGCCGATGGTGCCCATGTCCATGAGGCAGACGGGTTTGGCGTCGCGGCCGAGTTCGTGGCGCATCTCCATGTAGCGGTCGAAGGCCTGCTGCACCACGGCGTCGTCGATCGTCACGTCATCCAGGACGGTGCCGAAGGTGGTGTGGCGGCAGTGGTCGGACCAATAGGTGTCGATCACACGGATTTCGGTGATGGTGGGGTCGCGGTCCTCATCGCGGAAGTACTGCTGGCAGAAGGCGATGTCTGCCTCGTCCATGGCAAGGCCGCGCTCGGAAATAAAGGCGGCAAGGCCGGTCTCGTCGAGCTCGCGGAAACCGTCGAGCACCTCGACGGGCTGGGGCTCGGGGGTCTCCATGTACAGCGTCTCGGGCAGGTCGAGCGAGGCGATGCGCGCCTCGACGGGGTTCACCACGTAGTGCTTGATGGCATCGATGGCGGCCTCGTCCAGAGTGCCCGAGATCATATAGACCTTGGCGGAGCGCACGGCGGGGCGCTCGCCCTGGCTGATGAGCTGCGCGCACTCGCTGGCGGAGTCGGCGCGCTGGTCAAACTGGCCAGGCAGGAATTCGACGGCAAAGACGGCGCCACCGCTTGCGGGGAGCTCGTCGTAGGTCACATCGACCTGGGGCTCGCTAAAGACGGTCGGCACGCAGGAGCGGAAAAGCTCCTCGTCGATGCCCTCGACGTCGTAGCGGTTGATGATCCTCAGGGCCTCGATGCCCTTGATGCCGAGAATTTCGGTCAGCTCGCCCTTGAGCTGCTGAGCCTCGACGTCGAACCCGGGTTTCTTCTCCACGTAGATACGAGAGACCATTGGTTCCTGCCTTCCTGATCGGTTGGGCGTACGGTGCGGTATGCGGCAGCGGTCGGTTTACGGGGCAAGCCTCGCGGTCGCCTTGAGCCACATGTTTGTAAACCTCACTATAATACGACAGCTCGCGGCGCGTTGAGGACGGCGAGGGTGCTACAGTGGGGCTCAAACAAGAGAAAGGCATCACATGGCATTCGTTTCGCTCGCCATCATCGCACTCGTGGCCTTTGCGAGTCCCTTCATCGCCTCGGCGATTCCCGGAAAACCTGTTCCCGAGACGGTCTTTTTGCTCGTGCTCGGCGCGGTGCTGGGACCCCATATGCTCGGCGTCATCCATGTAGATGCCGAGGTCTCGCTTGTGTCCGAGCTGGGCCTGGCCTTTTTGTTCCTGCTTGCCGGCTTTGAGATCGACCCCAAGAGCATCACGGGCGTCGAGGGGCGCTACGGCTTGGCGACGTGGGCCGTCACGTTTGGTATCGCCTGGCTTGCCGTGCGCTTTACCCCGTGGTTCTCGGTCAGTCATTTCGACGGTATCGCCGTGACGCTTGCCCTCACTTCGACGGCGCTCGGCACGCTCGTGCCCATCATGCGTGAGCGCTCGCTCACTGGCACGCGTGTGGGCGACTCGATTCTCGCGTATGGCACCTGGGGTGAGCTCGGCCCTGTGCTCGCCATGTCGGTGCTGCTGTCTGCCCGCACTGGCATCCAAACGCTCGTAATCCTTGGCCTGTTTGCGGTGGTCTGCGTGTTGCTTGCCGTGGTCCCAAGCCGCTCCAAGCGCGTCGGCAGCCGCTTCTTTGCGTTTGTCGAGGAACGCGCCGATACCACGTCGCAGACCTTCGTGCGCCTGACGGTGCTCATCCTGGTCACACTCGTGGCTTTCTCGGCCGTCTTTGATCTCGACATTGTGTTGGGTTCTTTTGCCGCCGGCTTTGTCTTGCGCTACATCATCCCCGAGGGCAACCATACGCTCGAGACCAAGCTCGACGGCCTGGCCTACGGCTTTTTGATTCCGGTGTTCTTTACCGTATCGGGCGCAAAGATCGACCTGACGGCCGTGGCGTCGCGCCCGGGTCTGCTCGTGGGCTTTATCGTGGCGTTGCTGATTATTCGTGCCGTGCCCATTCTTATTTCTATGAGCATTTGCCCTGCGACGCGCGATGTGTCGGCGTATGGTCGCATTACCGTGGCCCTGTACTGCACCACGGCGCTGCCGATCATCGTTGCCGTGACGAGCGTTGCCGTCAACGCGGGCGCGCTGTCGCAAGACATCGCGTCGGTTATGGTTGCCGCCGGCGCCATCACGGTGTTCTTGATGCCATTGCTCGCGCAGCTCTTCTACCGCGTGGTGGATGCCGCGCCGGTCGCCGCCGTGGCAGAAGTTGCCGAGCATCCATCCGATGCGCTCGACATCCTGCGCGCCCACCACGACTTAGCGAGCTTGCTCGCGCGCGAGCATGAGCTGCTGACTTCGCATGGCCATGGTCGCGTATTCGAGGGCCTGCCTACGCTCGATGCGATTGCCGAGCGTCTTTCCGCCGAGGCGGCGAGCGGCCACATCGATGCCCGCATCGTGGACGCGGCGCACCTACTTGCCGATAAGACCTATGGAGACGAGGTCGACCCGTCCGAGCTGACCCCACGCGAGCGCCGCCGTCTGGAGCGCGCCAAGCTCGCCGTGCGCGAATACCGCCGCCGCATGCTGGAGCTCTATGCAAGAGAAGAAGCCGAGGACGACGACGGCAGGTAGCCAACGCCGCCGCGGAAAATGCATCCCGGAATTGGCGTCCAGAGTGGGACGTGCTTTCCGCGAGAGGCCCGTTGCGGAAAGCGTGTCCCAGAATCCGCGCCCAGAATGGGACATAGTTTCCGAAAAAGGCCCTGAGGGAAGCTTCGCCCCGTTCTGAGCTGAAATACCGGGACGCAGCTTCCCCTGCAAACAGAAGAAGGCGCGCTGCCTGTGGTTGATGCAGGCAGCGCGCCTTTTGCGTTGAGCTTCGTTGAGGTTCGAAGTAGTGGACTAGTTGGCCATGACGCCTTCGGTCCAGGCCTCAACGTCCTCGATGCGCAGGACGTTGGCGACCTCGGCCACGCAGTCGACGCTGGCAAGCTCGGCGGCGGCAGCCTGGACGTCCTTCTCGAGCGCGCGGTGCGTCAGGAAGATGACCGAGCAGGCATCGCTGACGCCCGGCTTGCCGTCCTCGACCTGGTTGATGAGCGAGATCGAGATGTTGTGCTTGGCAAAGATGTCGACCGTCTCGGACAGGGCGCCCACGCGGTCGGCGACCTTCAGGCGCACATAGTACTTGGTCTGGAGCTCGTCCATAGGCTTAAAGGCGAGGTTGTGACCATAGGGCTCAATCTCGGGCAGCGGAGCCACGCCGCGGCTGATCTGCTCGGAGAGCGACAGGATATCGCCCACGACGGCGCTCGCGGTGGGGAAGGAGCCTGCGCCGGCACCGTAGAACATGGTTTCGCCCACGGCGTCGCCTACTACGTAGACGGCGTTCATGGCACCGTTGACCTTGGCGAGCATGTGGTCGGCGGGGATCAGCGTGGGATGCACGCGGACGTCGACGCCGGCGTCGGTGTTGCGGGCGATGCCGAGCAGCTTGATGGTGTAGCCGAGCTCGCGGGCCTGGGCGATGTCCTCGGCGCCGATGGTGCGGATACCCTGCTGGTACACATCGTCGGTGGTAACGCGGGTGCCAAAACCGATGGAAGCGAGGATCGCCGTCTTGCTGGCGGCATCGAAGCCGTCGACGTCGGCGGACGGGTCGGCCTCGGCATAGCCCTTGGCCTGTGCGTCGGCGAGCACATCGGCGTAATCGGCGCCTTCGGCATCCATGCGCGACAGGATATAGTTGGTGGTACCGTTGAGAATACCGGCGATGGTCAGGATCTTGTTGCCCACCAGGTCGTGCTCGAGCGTGCTCACGATGGGGATGCCGCCGCCGCAGCTGGCCTCGCACTTAATCTGCACGCCGCACGCGCGCGCCTTCTCGGCGAGCGTCTCGACATGGCGGCCCAGCAGGGCCTTGTTGGCAGAGACGACGTGCTTGCCGTTCTCGAAGGCAGTGGTGAAGATCTCGGTTGCGGGATGCTCGCCGCCGATCAGCTCGACGACGATGTCGACGGCGGGGTCGGCGACGACGTCATGCCAGTCACTCGTAAAGGCCTCGCGCTCAATACCGGCTGCTTCGGCCTGCTCCCAGGCAAGCGCGCAGGCGCGGGTCAGCTTAAGGTCGATGCCGTAGGCTGCCAGGTACTCATCGTGGTGGCTCTTGATCAGACGGGCCACGCCGCCGCCGACGGTTCCCAGACCGATCAGACCGACGTTCACGGTGCGCAGGGGTTCGCTCATAGATAGCTCCTTGGTGCATCTTATGGATGGATTAACCGCTTAAAGGTTGAGTGCATTCTAGCGTGAACCGAGAGCGCGTGCTCGCCAGGCAACAGGAGTCGCACAAAACGGCACCCCCGAAACGCTGCGGAAACATTGGAAACATGCTCGCTACAAACGGAACTCCGTAACAAACTGTCAACGTTTGCACCATAAGGTTTGCCCTGTACCGCAAGACGGCCGCACCGCGGCCAGCGAAAAGGGGGATACCATGTTTAGCATCAATAACGTACTTAACCGCAGGAGTTTCTTGGCTGGTGCCGCGGCGTTCGGTAGCACCGCGGCACTCGCTGGTTGCTCGTCGGGTGGCTCGGACGGCGGCTCCGCCGATGACGGCAAGACCTTCAAGATTGGTGTCATCGGCCCTCTGACCGGCGCCGCGGCAACCTATGGCGTTTCGGCCGAGAAGGGTGCCAAGCTCGCCGCCAAGGATTTTTCGACCAAGGACCTCAAACTCTCGCTTAAGTCCGAGGACGACGTCGCTGACGGCGAGAAGGCCATCAACGCCTTCAATACCCTGTGCGACTGGGGCATGCAGGCGCTCGTCGGCCCCGTCACGACCGGTGCTGCCGTCGCCGTCTCGGGCGAGATCGCCGACGATATGCTCATGGTCACGCCCTCGGCCTCGTCGCTCGACGTCACCAAGGACAAGACCACGGTTTTCCAGGTTTGCTTCACCGATCCCACCATGGGCGCCAGCGCCGCAAAGTTCTTGGCCGAGAAGTACGCGGATGCCAAGATCGCCCTGTTCTACAACTCCGGCGATACGTATAGCTCGGGCGTTGCCGACGCTTTTGCCGAGCAGGCCAAGGCGTCCAAGCTCGACATCGTCGATACCGAGACCTTTAAGGACGACTCTTCCACGAGCTTTACCAACCAGCTCACCAAGGCCAAGGAGTCCGGCGCCACGCTCATCTTTGCGCCGATCTACTACACGCCGGCGTCCGTTTTGCTCAAGAACGCCAAGGACATGGGCTACGACATGACCCTCATGGGTACCGACGGCATGGACGGCCTGCTCTCTGTGGAAGGCTTCGATACCTCTCTTGCCGAGGGCGTACTGCTCATGACCCCGTTTTCGGCTGACGATGAGAAGAATGCCGACTTCGTCAAGGCCTATAAGGATGCCTACGACGAGACGCCCAACCAGTTTGCCGCCGATGCCTATGACTGCGTCCACGCGATTGTCGAGGCCATCGATAAGGCAGACATTGACATTACGGCCGACGGCGCCGACATTGCCGGCGACCTTGCCAAGGCCATGCGCAAGATCAAGATCGAGGGCCTGACGGGCGAGTTGACGTGGAACGACAAGGGCCAGGTTGAAAAGCCCGCTACGGCCTATGTGATTCAGGACGGCAAGTACATCGCCGCCTAGGTGCGTACAAAACGCGACCGGTGAGGGTGTTTTAATCAGGGCAGGGGCGCTTGTAACAGAATGGAAATATTACTTTCACACAATAAAGTGGCTAAACTGCATAAATCGATAGAAATACGCATAATTATGGATAAATGGACAAAACAAAAGAAAAGTTGAAATAATCGTCACTTTTCTCAACTAAAGCGTCTACTATTTTGCGAACGCCGAACACGGCGAAGGATGGCCTGTCGGGTAACCGAAACCCGACGAGATTTGAGAGGAGAGCCGCATGTCGAGCCTCACCGGTAAGTCATTGAACCCTGTTATGAATCGCAGGAGCGTTATCGCGAGCGCAGCAGGTCTGGGGGCGATGTCCATTCTAGCTGGCTGCTCCTCCAACGGCGGCGACAGCGGTTCCGCGTCGGGCGACGCTTCGTTTAAGATCGGCACCATCGGCCCGCTGACCGGCGCCAACGCGTCCTACGGCAAGTCCGTTACCCAGGGTGTCGAGCTTGGCTGCAAGGATTTCTCGACCAAGGAGCTGCCGCTTGCTAGCAAGGCCGAGGATGACCAGGCCGATGGCGAGAAGGCCGTCAACGCCTTTAACACCCTGCTCGACTGGGGCATGCAGGCCCTCGTCGGCCCGACCACCACGGGTGCGTCGGTTGCCGTTGCCGCCGAGTGTGGTAACGACCCCAAGACGTTCATGATCACCCCGTCCGCGTCCTCCGAGGACGTCACCGACGGCAAGGATTGTGTCTTCCAGGTTTGCTTCACCGACCCCAACCAGGGTGTCAACGCTGCCAAGTTCCTGGCGCAGAAGTATGCGGACGAGAAGTTCGTGCTGTTCTATAACTCCGGCGACGCATATTCTTCGGGCATCGCAGATTCCTTTAAGGCCCAGGCCGCTGAGTCCAAGCTCGAGATTGTTGACGAGGAGACCTTTAAGGACGACTCCGCCACGAGCTTTACGAACCAGCTGACCAAGGCCAAGCAGGCCGGCGCCACCATGATCTTTGCGCCGATCTACTACACGCCGGCGTCCGTCCTGCTCAAGAACGCCAAGGACATGGGCTACGACGTCAAGATGATGGGCTGCGACGGCATGGACGGCATCCTGGGCGTTGAGGGCTTCGATACCTCTCTTGCCGAGGGTCTGCTGCTCATGACCCCGTTCTCCGCCGACGACGAGAAGAACGCCGACTTCGTCAACGCTTACAAGGATAAGTACGGCGATACCCCCGACCAGTTTGCCGCCGATGCCTACGATGGCGTGCACGCGGTGGCCGAGGCCCTCAAGGAGGCCGGTCTTGGCGTCGACGCCGATCCGACCGAGGCCGCCGAGAAGCTGTCCAAGGCTATGCTCAAGATTACCGTTGACGGTCTGACCGGCAAGCTCACCTGGAACGATAAGGGCCAGGTCCAGAAGGAGCCCACGGCTTACGTCATCACCGACGGCAAGTACGTACAGGCCTAATTGGCCGCCTTACATAGAGCGGTTTTGATCCCAAGCAGGGGAGGTTTTGGCCTTCCCTGCTTGCTTGGTATCTAGGGACGATGTAACGTCCCTGTTTCATACATCAACTGGAAACCTATTCGAAAGGGGGATGTGGAACATGACGGTCTTTATCCAATACCTGGTCAACGGCCTGTCCATGGGCAGCGTCTACGCCATCATCGCGTTGGGCTACACCATGGTCTACGGTATCGCCAAGATGCTCAACTTCGCTCACGGCGACGTCATCATGGTCGGTGCCTATGTCTCGTTCTGTGCCACGTCGTATCTCGGCCTCCCGGGCTGGGCATCTGTAGTTCTCTCTTGTGTGGTCTGCACGGTTCTCGGTGTTCTCATTGAGGGTCTGGCCTATAAGCCGCTGCGCCAAGCAGGCCCGCTGGCCGTTCTGATCACGGCTATCGGCGTGTCCTACTTCCTGCAGAACGCCGCGCAGCTTCTGTGGGGCGCCACGCCCAAGAACTTTACTTCGCTCGTCACCTTCCAGGTGCCGGAGTTCTTGGCCAAGTTCAACGTAAGCGCCGTCTCGCTCGTCACCATCGTCGCCTGCCTGGTTATCATGGCCGGCCTGATGTTCTTTACAGGTAAGACCAAGATGGGCAAAGCCATGCGCGCCGTGTCCGAGGACAAGGCCGCCGCTCAGCTCATGGGCATCAACGTCAACCGTACCATCTCGATGACGTTCGCCATCGGCTCTGCCCTTGCCGCCATCGCCGGTGTGCTCCTGTGCTCCTACTCGCCGGTGCTGCAGCCCACGACGGGTGCCATGCCTGGCATCAAAGCCTTCGACGCCGCCGTCTTCGGTGGCATCGGCTCCATCCCCGGCGCCTTTGTCGGTGGCATTCTCATCGGCATCATCGAGGCGATGGCACAGGCTTACATTTCCACGAGCCTTGCCAACTCCATCGTCTTTGGTGTTCTGATCATCGTCCTGCTCGTCAAGCCTGCCGGCCTCTTGGGCAAGTACGTCCCCGAGAAGGTGTAGGTGAGCGTTATGAAGTTTCTTAAAGACAAGCAGACGCGTCACGACTTTGTTACGTACGCCATGTGCATCGTGGCCTTCGCCATCGTGTTCTTTATGCAGTCGAACCACATGATTCCGCGCATGATCGCCGGTCAGCTGGTTCCCATCACGGCCTATATCGTCATGGCCATTTCCCTCAACCTCGTCGTCGGCATCGCGGGCGACCTGTCGCTGGGTCATGCGGGCTTTATGAGTGTCGGTGCCTACACGGGCATCGTCACCGCGGTCGCCCTCGAGAGCGCCGTTCCCTCCGATCCTGTGCGCCTTATCATCAGCATCGTGGTCGGCGCCATCGCTGCCGCCATCCTGGGCTTCTTGATCGGTATCCCGGTCCTGCGCCTGAGCGGCGACTATCTGGCCATCGTGACCCTGGCTTTTGGCGAGATCATCAAAGAGATCGTCACCTGCCTTATTGTGGGCGTCGACTCCCGCGGCCTGCACGTGATCTTTAACATCACGGGCAACTCTACGATCGACGACCTGCATCTGCTCGAGGACGGCACCGCCATCATCAAGGGCGCGCAGGGCGCATCGGGCGTGTCGACCTATTCGACCTTCCTCGCCGGTGCCATCCTGGTCATGGTCGCACTCGTGATCGTGCTCAACCTGGTTCGCAGCCGTACCGGCCGTGCCATTATGGCCGTGCGCGATAACAAGATTGCAGCCGAGTCCGTAGGCATCTCCGTCACCGAGTACCGCATGATTGCCTTCGTGGTTTCCGCTGCCCTCGCCGGTGCTGCCGGAGCTCTCTTCGGCGGTAACTTCTCGCAGCTCTCCGCCACCAAGTTCGACTTCAACACGTCCATCCTCATCCTGGTGTTCGTGGTCCTGGGCGGTCTGGGCAATATGCGCGGCTCCGTCATCGCGGCGGCGTTGCTCACGGTGCTCCCCGAGCTGCTCCGTCAGTTCTCGGACTACCGCATGCTCATCTACGCCATCGTGCTGATCCTGGTCATGATCTTTACCAACAACCCGCAGCTCAAGGCGTTCTTCGGTCGCGTCAAGGACCGCTTTGCTTCCAAGAAGGAGGTGGCAGCCGATGCCCAGTAAGTTTGAGTTCAACAAGGGCAAGATGGTCCCGTATCCTTCTGGCGCCATCGTTCCCGACCGCGACCTGGGCGAGCGCCCGGCACTCGAGTGCATCCACCTGGGCATTGAGTTCGGTGGCCTTAAGGCAGTCGACGACTTTAGCCTGACTATCGGCAAGACCGAGATCGCCGGTCTCATCGGCCCCAACGGTGCCGGTAAGACCACGGTCTTCAACCTGCTCACCAAGGTGTATCAGCCCACGCACGGCACCATCCTGCTCGACGGCGAGGACACCTCTGGCAAGTCGGTCTATCAGGTCAACCGTATGGGCATCGCCCGTACCTTCCAGAACATTCGCCTGTTCAACACCATGACGGTGGAGGACAACGTTAAGGTCGGCCTGCACAACCAGGAGCGCTACTCCGGCTTTGAGGGCGTGCTGCGCCTGCCGACGTATTGGAAGCACGAGAAGGCCGCCCACGAGCGTGCCATGGAGCTGCTGTCCATTTTTGACATGGAGCACCTGGCAAATGAACAGGCCGGATCGCTGCCTTACGGCGCTCAGCGTCGTCTGGAGATCGTCCGCGCGCTTGCCACCAACCCCAAGCTGCTGCTGCTCGACGAGCCTGCCGCCGGCATGAACCCGTCCGAGACCGCGGAGCTCATGGAGAACATCGTTAAGATTCGCGACACCTTCGGCATTGCCATCATGCTTATCGAGCATGATATGTCGCTCGTTATGAACATCTGCGAGGGCATCTGCGTGCTCAACTTTGGTAAGGTCATCGCCAAGGGCACGGCAGAGGAAATCCAGAACAACGACGCTGTTATTGAGGCATATCTGGGCAAGCAGGATAAGGGGGAGAACTAAATGGCAGAGCTGATGCTTTCCGTCTACAACATCAACGTCTGGTACGGCGCCATCCACGCCATTAAGGACATCTCCTTTAACGTTAACGAGGGCGAGATCGTGGCCTTGATTGGTGCCAACGGTGCCGGCAAGTCCACAACGCTCAAGACCGTCTCGGGCCTGCTGCGTTCCAAGACCGGTTCCATCAAGTTTATGGGCGAGGACATTACTCATACGCCCGCTGATAAGCTGGTTGGTAAGGGCCTGGCTCAGGTTCCCGAGGGTCGTCGCGCCTTTTTGCAGATGACGGTCGAGGAGAACCTGGAGATGGGTGCCTATACGCAGCCCAAGTCCACGGTGGCTCCGGGCCTGGAGCGCGTCTACGAGCAGTTCCCGCGCCTGAAGGAACGTCGTCGCCAGGTCGCCGGCACCCTTTCAGGCGGCGAGCAGCAGATGCTCGTTATGGGGCGCGCCCTTATGAGTAACCCCAAACTGCTCATGCTCGACGAGCCTTCCATGGGTCTGGCACCGATTCTGATCGAACAGATCTTCCAGATTGTCGAGGACTTGCACAAGGCCGGTACCACGGTGCTTCTGGTCGAGCAAAACGCGCAGATGGCGCTTTCCATCGCCACACGCGGTTACGTGCTCGAGACCGGCAAGATCACCATGACCGGCACTGGTCAAGAGCTGCTGCACGACGACAACGTCCGCAAAGCTTACTTGGGCGGCTAGGGACTTCCGCCGTTCTGCCGAACGGCGGACCGGCCGACGCTGCGCGGGCGCCCTGATCGACGTGCCGAAGCTCCTCACCCTTGGGGCTATGCCGCGGTACGAGGCCAGGTGGTCATGGTCCGGGAACCTCGCGATGTCGAATGACACCGCGAGGTTCGCCGCCGTCCTCGGCGGCCTCGACCCCCGAGTGGGCGATCCCCACGCGCTAACGCCTGCAAACAAGGGGATTGCCAAGACGCCGCCGGGCACCTCCGTCATAGACGTGGAAGTGCGGCCGCGCTGAAGCACTGCGCGGTGTCTGCTCGCTTATGTGCGCATCACGAAGGAAGACCAGATCGGTGAGCGGGATTGGCCCGAAGTCGAGAGATTCCCATCAGCCTCTCGTCGGTCGATGACCGGTTCACCACGCAGGAAGAGCGTGACGGAAGGTCTCGCAAAAAGGCTCCGAGCGCGGCGTGCTCATGCCCGTCGTGGTGCGCCCGAAGGGGGGACGGCTGCTACGAGCTCGATCATTTGCGAGGAGAAGACGAACCAGTCGTTGCAGATCCAATATGGATCTCGCCGACCTCGGCAAGCTGCTCGATGAGTGGAAGCCCTGTCGGGTCGTCTATTTCAACACCACCCAGAATGATGGTGTCATCGCGCAGGTCGATCTGCGTGTTGAGCACAGCGAGGTTAAAGCCGGAGGCCACAAATCCGATAGCAGCCAGGACGAGCCCCGTGGCAACAAGCCCACCCGCTACGGCAAGGTAAATCCTTTTTACGCTGGACATGTTTGCACTCCTTCCTATGCCGTGAGCGGCGCCGCTTCGGCGCCCATGCGGCTCTTATTGCCTCGATCTTTCCAGAAGGGCGAAACGGCTTTCTTCGCCCAAAGGGCAGAGAGGCGCGCGATCTGCTTGGACGCCGTCCAGGCGCCGGCTCCCGTGAGGAGCGCCACACCGATGGAAGCGAATCCCATTCCCATCGAGGCCAAAACGTACGGAACATGCCCGATAATGATGCCGTCCACGGCGAACAGGAGCCCTACCAGGCCCGCGCCCCCGAATGCCGCGGCCACGATCCACACGCAGAGCGCAAGAACCCAAATACAGATGTAGACTGCAGCGGCAACGGCGACGAACGCGAGCAGCAGCGGAATCCATACCGGAGAGCCCACGATGGCGAGCGCCCATAGAAGTGCCGTGCTCTTGCGCTTGGTCCTCGCGATCGCGCGCGGCACGGCGGGCAGTTCGTCGAGCGTTGCCTCGGCGACCTCACCGGGCGTGCCCATGGCGGCCACAGCCTCGGCCTCCGTCATGCCGTCCTCCATACGGTCGGCGATGGCCTCCGCGTAGAACTCCTGCGTTTCCTTTACCTGATCTGCCGGCAGGCAGGCCAGAAGCTCGCCCAGCCGGTTCAAGAACTCATCGCGCGTCATGGTGCGCCCCCTCCACGTAACGGTAGATCTCCTGCACGGATGGCCATTCGGCGAGGAACTCGGCGATACGCTCGCGCCCGGCGTCCGTGATGCGGTAGTACCTCCGCAGCCGCCCGTTGTGCTCGGCGGAGCGCGCGGTGATGCAGCCCGCCTTCTCCAGGCGCTTGAGCAACGGATAGAGCGTGGATTCCGTGAACCCCATACTCGCGGGCACGTCCTTCACGATCTGATAGCCGTAGGATTCCTCGCCCGAGACGGCCGCGAGCACGCAGGCCTCGAGGAAGCCGCGCTTCATCTGTGCCTTCATCCGCACACCTCCTTTCGTAGTATACTATGTAACACCTACTATATGACACATAGTATATGATGTCAACAGTTGTCGTATAGGGAGTCCGGTCTGTCTGTCCCCTGCGGGTACTCATTGGGGACGTACTTACTCATTGGGGACGTACTTAAATGAGTACCCATCGCTCAAGGTGGCACCTGGGGACGTTCCTTATGTGCCGGCACTTTGGGACACTCCTTGTCAAGGTTTTGTTCCATCGTGCGGGTTGCTATTTAACGTGCGACAATGCCGTGTGAAAATCGAAATGTCTCCTGGGGGCTATCTATGCTGTACGAGTTTTGTGCCGAGAACTTTGAGCGTGTGCCGGCGGCTATCGATGCCGGTACTAAGCGCATCGAGTTGTGCGACAACCTTGCCGTCGGTGGTACCACGCCCTCGGCCGGCGTTATCAGCACTACGGTCAGCTATGCTCACGAGCATGACGCGCGAGTGATGTGCATGATTCGCCCGCGTGGCGGTGACTTTCACTACAACCAGGACGAGCTGCGCATGATGGAGATGGACTTGGGTCTTGCCGTGAGCGCCTGCGTTGACGGCCTGGTCTTTGGCTGCTGCAAGCCCTGTGCCGGCGGCTGGGCGCTCGACGAGCTCACCCTCGGCGCCCTCGTGATGGCTACGGGCTGCGCGACCGAGGAGTGCAAGCGCGGGGCCATCGATATCACCTTTCACATGGCCTTTGACCAGCTCTCGCTCGAGGCTCAGCTCGATGCCATTGACACACTCGCCGACTGCGGCATCACGCGCATCCTGACGCATGGTGGTGCTGCCGGAACGCCGATCGAGGACAACCTGGAGCACCTGTCGCGTCTTGTCGAGTATGCGGGCGACCGCCTGACCATTCTTCCCGGTGGCGGCATTTCCACGGCCAATCGCGATACCGTGGCGGCGGCACTGGGCGTCTCCGAACTCCATGGCACCAAGATCGTGCCGCTGGAGGTATAACCCGTGGCGCTGGTATTTGACGTTCAGCAGGCGAACGGTAAGCCCGACGACAACCGTCGTCCCGGCACCGCGTGCCCCTTTTGCGATACCGAGGAACTCGCCAATATCATCCGGCGCGACGGTGGCTGCATCTGGCTCGAGAATAAGTTTAAGACCTTGCGGGCCACTCGCCAGACCGTATTGATTGAGTCGTCCGACCACGACGCCGACCTGGTGACCTATGCGCCGGACGAGCTGCATCATGTTATGCGGTTTGCCCTGGATTGCTGGCAGCGGATGATTGACTCCCGACAGTATCGCAGCGTTCTCATGTACAAGAACAAGGGTCCGCTCTCGGGCGGTAGTCTCGTTCATCCGCACATGCAGATTGTGGGTTTGGAGCAGGAAGACGGCTACACTTCGCTGACTTCTGCCAATTTCGAAGGCATCAATGTCTGGCAACAGGGGAGAATCTCGGTCAATATCTCAACCGAACCGATCATGGGGTTCTTTGAGATCAACGTTTCAGCCCCGCAGGGAATCGCCGCCAGCGATGACGCACGAGACCAAGCCGAGGCGGATCTCTTTGCCGATGCGATCCAGGTAGCTCTGCGCTATATCCTAAACGAGCACCACGGTGGTCGCGCAGAGTCGTACAACTTGTTCTTCTATCACCTGGGCGGTCGGACCATTGCCAAGGCGCTGCCGCGTTGGGTGGTTTCGCCCTACTTTGTCGGCTATCGTTTGGCCCAAGTCAATGCCGAGACGACGCTCGATATCGATGCTGAGCGCCTGCGCATGCATTTGGAAACGCTCACGTCGTAAGGCGAACATCCGCGTAATGCGGACAGTCTAGCGTGCCATGGCGTCGCGGCTGGCTTCGACCCGCTCGCGCTGTTTGGCGCGCTCTTCGCCGGTTAGGCGCTCAAAGAGATGTCCGATAATCGAGGCCAACACCTGCTGAAACAACGTCCCGCACATGACGGGAAACACGACTTCGCCGGGAAAATACTGTGTGGCGATGACGGCGCCCGAAGAGATATTGCGCATGCCGCAGGTAAAGCACATGGTGGTCGTCTCGCTATACGGCAGATGCAGGGCACGTGCGACCAGAAAACCGACGACAAAGCCGCTGATGGCGAAGGTCAAAATAAAGAGGGCGACTTCCAGACGCATCGCGTTCATGTGCAGGACGTACTCGCTCATGGCGGTGGAGTTGGACGCGATGACACCCATCATCATAAACTTGCAGGCGGGCGAGAGCGCGGGGGAGAGTTTCTCGTGTCCCCATCCGCGCGTGAGTTCGTTGATCACGATGCCGAGCATGGCGGGGATGGCGATCATAAAGGCCATGTCTTGCATCATGCCCGGAACATCGATTGCAACGGTGGCACCCAGCAGGAGCTTAAGCGTGAGCGGAATCGTGACGGGCGAGATGACCGAGGACGTCAGGATGATGGTGAGCGCGAGCGGGCCGTTGCCGCCAAACATGCTAATCCACATAAAGGCGGTGACTGCCGCGGGTACGCTGTACTCGAGCACGATGCCGCAGACAAGGTTTGGGTTGGAACCAAAGAACAGTGAGCCCATGGCATACGCCGCGATGGGGATGAGCACGGCCGAGACAAATAACGCCAAAATCAAATGTAGGGGACGGCGGAACACCTCGGCCACCTGGTGAAAGGTGTTGCTGAGCGCACCTTGGAACGTCATAAAGGCAAACAGGGCGGGAGCGATTGGCTTGAGCACGCCGATCTGCTGGGGAAAGAGCACGCCGAGCGTCACGCAAATCGGAACGATGACCTGCATGTGCCCCGCGAGAAACTTGCCCAGTCCAACCCATTGCTTCATATGCTCTTGTGACTCCCTTTGCTCGTGAATCCGTTTTGAATGGATATGCTAGACGCTTGCATGCGTCCGTGCGTCAGAAACGCTCGATTATTTCGAGGGTATTACCGCCCTCGTTTATCGAAACCGCGGCGTGCTGGACGTTGTACGTCCGTGCCGCACGGTATAATTAATCCGTTCAACAGATCTGCCTGCCGAAGCGGGCATACACAGAGGACTCATCGCTATGAACCGTGAGAGGTATCGCGGCGACCTGCCCCTATCGGGGGTGGGCGCCTATGTCATCGCTTAAGACGACGCATCGCTGGGCGGTCGCTCGGCAAAACCCCGAGCTCGAAAAGGAGCTTTCGGCTGGCCTGGGCATACCCGGGCTGGTGGCGCGCATTATGGTTGCGCATGGCATCACATCCATCGAAGAAGGCCAGCTGTTTTTGACGCCTTCGCTCGATCGCGACTGGGCCGACCCGCTCGTTATTCCGGGCATGGCGGTCGTCGCCGACCGCGTCGAGCGTGCTATTCGCAACCACGAGCACATTGCGGTCTTTGGCGATTTTGACGTCGACGGCATTACGTCGACTTGTCTGTTGACCGAGGCGCTACGTTCGTTTGGCGCCAACGTCACGCCGTTTATTCCGCATCGCTTTGACGAGGGCTACGGCCTGTCGCGTGCGGCGCTCGACCGCGTCAACGAGCTCGCCCAACCCAACCTGATCGTGACCGTCGATAACGGCATTGCCGCCAAGGAGGAGGTCTCCTATCTGGAGAGCCTGGGGATCGATTTGGTGGTCACGGACCATCACGAGCCGTCCGACCAGGTGCCGCAGGGCGTGCCCCTGACCGACCCCAAGCTCGAGGACGAGGGTCCCTCGCGCGAGCTTGCCGGTGCCGGTGTGGCGCTCAAGCTGGTGCAGGTCCTGGGCGAGCGTTTGGGCAAGCCGTCGTATTGGCGTTCGCTGATCGAGGTCGCGGCGCTGGGCACCGTGTCCGACATGATGCCGCTCACGCCCGAGAATCGCGCACTGGTCGCCGAGGGCATCCAACAGATGCGCGTGACGGCCCGTCCCGGCTATATCGCGCTTGCCGCACTTGCCAAGGCCGACCTTTCTACCATTACGGCCGACGGCCTGTCGTTTTCGCTCATCCCTCGTCTGAATGCTGCCGGCCGCATGGCTGATCCCAAGCTGGCGCTCGACCTGCTGCTTGCCCGCGATCCTATCGAGGCAAGTGCACTGGCAGCCGAGCTCGAGGAAATCAACCGTCAGCGCCGCGAGATCGAGGCGGAGCTCACACGCGACGCCATGGCAAAGGTCGAGGAGACCTATGACGGCGATCGCGCAATCGTCGTGGGTGGCGAGGGCTGGCACGAGGGCGTCAAGGGTATCGTAGCGAGCCGCCTGACCAACCGTTATCACGTGCCGGCGCTGCTCTTCTCGATTGAGGACGGCGTTGCGCGCGGATCGGGTCGCTCGGTGGGCAAGGTCAACCTGTTCGACGCCGTCGAGCGTTGTTCCGACCTGCTGATTCGTCGCGGCGGACATGCCGGTGCGGTGGGTGTGACCATCGAGGCATCCAAGCTCGATGAGTTCCGCCGCCGCCTTTCCGCCGTGCTATCGGAGCTTCCCGCCGAGGACTTTGAAGACACCGACGAGGTCGCCGCCACCGTCGACCTTTCCGAGCTGAATATCGAGACCATCGAGCAGATCTCCCGTCTTGAGCCGTTTGGCCAGGGCAACAAGGTGCCGCTGCTGGCTGCCGAGGGCGTGACGATGTGCGACCGCGCCGTGGTGGGCAAAACCGGCGAGCACATGCGCTTTGTGGCGACCGATGGCGCCGCGAGTGTGCCGGCCATTATGTTCCGCGTGCCGCAAATCGATAAGCTCATCAACTGCGATAGCGCTGTCGACTTGGTGTTCGAGGCCGTTGCCGAGCATT
Organism: uncultured Collinsella sp.; assembly: GCA_959605475.1. Taxonomy (GTDB): domain Bacteria; phylum Actinomycetota; class Coriobacteriia; order Coriobacteriales; family Coriobacteriaceae; genus Collinsella. Next base: position 54,513 of record CAUHFS010000002.1, read on the forward strand.
GGCAGGGGCGTGTGAAGCCCAAGCTCATGATCAAGGATGTTCTGGTCCGCGATACCGCGCTGCCCAGCGTCGACGATCCGGCATGCGAGCTTCGTCGTGGCGTGCAGCCGGCGGATTCCGGCCTGCGCCTGGAGTCGCGTAAGCGCGAGACGCTCGCCCAGCTTTCCTATACCGAGCTCACGCGCTCGCTTATCCATAGCTTTATCGGATCGAACCAGCCGCACCGCGCGCAGGTTGAGGCGCTCGATGCCTTGGCCGACCACCAGAGCGTCTTGGCCGTTATGGGAACGGGCCGCGGCAAGTCTCTCATCTTCCATGTACATGCTGCGCGCGAGGCTGTCCTTCGCGGACGTGCGAGCATCTTTGTCTATCCGCTGCGTGCGCTTGTTGCCGACCAGGCCTATCACCTCTCGTCGACGATGGCAGCGCTTGGCATTGGCGTTGGCGTGCTGACCGGCGAGACCGTGGAGGCCGCACGCGATGATGTGTTCGCCGGCCTAGCTTCGGGCCGCACCGGTATCGTGCTCACGACGCCCGAGTTCCTATCTATCCACCGTGACCGCTTCGCGCGTTCGGGCCGCATCGGCTTTGTCGTTATCGATGAGGCGCACCACGCCGGCCTTGCCAAGGGCGGCGACCGCAGCGCCTATCTCGACATGCCCGATATCCTCAAAGCCCTGGGCGACCCGGTTGTTATGGCTGCGACGGCCACCGCGACGGCTCCGGTCGTGGCCGAGCTTGCCCGCATGCTGCCGATTACTCGCACGGTGGTCGACGAGACGGTGCGCGAGAACCTGCAGCTCGAGGACGACCGCGACCTTGCGAGCCGCGAGAACCGTTTGGTGTCGATCGTGGCGACGGGGGAGAAGACCGTCATTTACGTCAATTCGCGCGACCAGTCCGTGGCGCTCGCCAAGACGTTGCGCAAGCGTGTGCCCGATTGCGCAACCCATATCGCGTTCTATAACGCGGGGCTTGCGCGCTCCGATCGCCGCCGCGTGGAGGAAGCATTCCGAGACGGAAGCCTCAGCTGCATCGTCTCGACCTCTGCCTTTGGCGAGGGCGTCAACCTTCCCGATATTCGCCATGTCGTGCTCTATCACATGCCGTTTGGCGCGATTGAGTTTAACCAGATGAGTGGCCGCGCCGGTCGCGATGGACAGCCCGCCGTGATTCACCTGCTCTATTCGTCGCGCGACGCCCGCATTAACGAGCGCCTACTCGACTGCTATGCGCCCGAGCGCGACGAGCTCGTCACGCTCTATCGCGCGCTGCAAACCATGTGGCGCTCCAACCGCGGCAAGACCGGGGACGATTCCTTTAGCGCGAGCGATATCGACATCGCGCAGATGTGCCTTGCCATCGATGCCCGCACGCCGGTCGACGAGCGCTCGGTGGAAAGTGGCCTGGGAATCTTCGAAGAGCTTGGCTTCTGTCGCGTTTCGGGGTTTGACGACACCCGTCGCATCGCGATGGCCGAAAACCCCGGCCGTGTGCAATTGAGCAGGTCAATTCGCTATTTGGAGGGCTTGCGTTCGCGCATGGAGTTCTCGGCTTTCCGGAGTTGGGCGCTCGATTCGTGCGCTTCTGATATGCTAGCCAAAGTTAACCGCCCGATCGTACCGCGGGCCTAGGGGAAGGGGACCTCGATGGATGCCGCAGCCCGTACCGCCCATGATTCCGCCCTCCAGCCGTTCTCGGAGATGGAGCACTATAAGCATGCCGATGAGCTGCCGCCCGAGATTATGGCGGACAGCTACGACAAGCTGGAGCGCCTGTGCCTCAAATATATGAATGAGGACGACTTTTCTAAGGTGGAGCAGGCCTATTGCTTTGCTGCCGAGAAGCACTGCAACCAAAAGCGCCGCTCGGGTGAGATGTACATCAACCATCCCGTCGAGGTGGCCATCATTTTGGCCGATCTCAAGATGGACTGTGACGTGGTGTGCGCCGCGCTGCTACACGATACCGTCGAGGATACCGAGACCTCGCTTGCCGATGTTTCCGACCTGTTTGGCGATACGGTGGCCGAGCTCGTCGATGGCGTGACCAAGCTCACCAACATCGAAGTCGACAGTATGGACGAGAAACAGGCGCTCACGCTGCGAAAGATGTTCCTCGCCATGTCCAAGGACATCCGCGTCATCATCGTTAAGCTTGCCGACCGTCTGCACAACATGCGCACCCTTGCAGCCCTGCGCGAGGACCGTCGCCTGTTTAAGGCTCGCGAGACCATGGACGTGTATGCGCCCCTGGCCGACCGTCTGGGCATGAGCTCCATTAAATGGGAGCTCGAGGACCTGTCCTTCTTCTACCTAGAGCCCGATGCCTACCAGCGCATCGCACGCATGGTGGCGGAGTCGCGCGAGGTCCGTGAGCGCTATCTGGCCGAGACCATCAAGACGCTCACCGACGAGCTCAACCGCATTGGCCTGGAAGACTTCCAGATCAACGGCCGTTCCAAGCACTATTGGTCCATCTACCAAAAGATGAAGCGCAAGGGCAAGGAATTCTCCGAGATCTACGACCTGGTGGCACTGCGCGTCATCACGCATTCGGTGCGCGATTGCTACTCCACGCTCGGCGCGGTGCACACGCTGTGGCACCCCATGCCCGGCCGCTTTAAAGACTATATCGCCATGCCCAAGGTCAATAACTACCAGTCGCTCCATACGACGGTTATCGGCCCCACGGCCCGCCCGCTCGAGATTCAGATTCGAACCTATGAGATGCATGAGCAGGCCGAGTACGGCATTGCCGCCCACTGGCTATATAAGAAGTCGGGCGGATCGTCTGCGTCTAAGACCAATGATGCCCAGCGTCTGGACGACCAGATTAACTGGCTCAAACATTCGCTCGATTGGGCTGCGTCTGATGAGATTACCGACGCCAAGGAATACCTGCATTCGCTGAAGGTCGACCTCTTCGATCAGGAGATTTTTGTCTTTACGCCCAAGGGCGAGGTCATGGCGCTTCGTGCCGGCTCCACGCCGCTCGACTTTGCCTACGCCGTTCACACCGAGGTGGGAAACCATTGCGTCGGCGCCAAAATCAACGGTGCGGTGGCTCCGCTCACGCACGAGATTAAGACGGGTGACCGTGTCGAGATTCTGACTAACAAGAGTTCCAAGCCGTCGCGTGATTGGCTCAAGATCGTTAAGACACCTTCCGCCAAGTCAAAGATCCGCCGCTATTTTGCCGCTGCGACCAAGGACGACGACGCTGCTGCTGGTCGCGATATGCTGGCCAAGGACCTGCGTAAGCGTGGCTATGGCATTTCTACGCCGCGTTCGACGCGTGCGCTCAACGCCGTGGCGGAGCAGTTTAACTTCAAGCAGCTCGAGGACCTGTTTGCCGCCGTCGGCGCCGGCAAGGTTGCCCCGCGCGCTGTGGGCAATAAGGTCGAGCAAATCTTGGATCCCAAGCCCGAGGAACAGCTCACCAAGGCCGAGGCTATCGCCGAGGTCGTCAAGCAGCCTGCCCGCGGCTCCAACCGCAAGCCGCAAAAGCGCGGCAAGAGCGCCAGCAACGGCATTATCGTCAAGGGCGAGAGCAACAGCGGCCTGCTGGTCCGTCTGGCCCATTGCTGCAACCCCGTGACGGGCGACGACATCGTCGGCTTCATCACGCGCGGTCGTGGCGTTTCGGTGCATCGCGCCAACTGCCCCAACGTCAAGGGTCTTATGGAGCATCCCGAGCGCATGATCGATGTGGAATGGGACGGCGCTGCCGACACCCTCTTCCAGGTCGAGATCGTGGTCGAGTGCCTGGACCGCATGGGCCTGCTCAAGGATGTCACCATTGCCATTGGCGATGCGGGTGGCAATATCCTTTCTGCCGCCACGTCGACCAACCGCGAGGGTATTGCAACCCTGCGCTTTATGGTCGAGATCTCGGACGCGAGTGGTCTGGATCCGCTGCTGGCCTCTATCAGCAGCGTTGACTCGGTCTACGACGCGCGTCGCTTGATGCCCGGCGAGGGTGGAGCCCAGCTTAAGCGCCGCGTTTAGTCGCGACGAACGTGCCACATTATCGATATTCGCTACACTCGAGGCATCGTTTGATGCCTCGAGTTCTATAGAGAGGAGAGGGACATGAGTGCTGTGTCCTTGGATTTAACTCCCAAGGGATCGGTCGAGATCGAGACGCTCGTAAACGGTCCCATTCAGACCAATAGCTATGCTGTCATTTCGGACAATGAGTGCGTGATTATCGACCCCGCATGGGAAGGCGAGCGCTTGGTGGAGCATATTCGAGCCGAACACCCCGATGTGCAGGTGCTCGGCGCCGTTTGCACGCACGGTCACGCCGACCATGTTGGCGGTGTCGCTGGAGTTCGGGCCGCCGTTGGCGCCGACGTCCTGTACGAGCTGTGTGGCAAGGACGCAGCAGTGCCGCATGCGAATATCGAGGAGCAGCGAGCGATGTGGGGCATCGAGACGCCCGATCCAGGTGAGCCGACGCGGCTGCTTGCCGAGGGCGACACCATTGAGCTGGGCGACATTTGCCTGCAGGTAATTGAGGTGCCCGGGCACACACCGGGCGGCATCGTTCTGTTCGCCGCCACTGAGCAGGGGAACATTGCCTTTGTGGGCGACACGCTATTCCCGGGTGGGCATGGCCGCACCGATCTTTCTGGAGGAGACGAGGCGGCGATCCTGCGCTCGCTCTCCAAGCTCGCCCAGCTTCTCCCGCCCGATACCGTTTGCCTAACCGGCCATGGCGATTCGACCACCATGGCACGCGAGCTCATGCAGAGCCCTTTCATGCAGATGTAGCTTACTAGTCGGCTTTTGAAGCACGAGAAGCGTCCAAACGTCAAGCTATTTTTCCCCAACGGGTCGATTCCGTAGGGCAAACGGTCAAAAAAAGTCTGTTTGGACGATATTCGTGAACAAACGAACGTTTATGCTCGGGTGCGCCGTGGTAAAATCTCAGGCGTTATCGGAGCAACCTTACAGGAGGTTTCTTTTATGCTCGTCAACGCAGCAGACATGCTCAAGAAGGCCGAAGCCGGCAAGTACGGTCTCGGTGCCTTCAACACCAACAACCTCGAGTGGACCCTGGCTATTCTCCAGGCCGCCGAGGAGGCCAAGTCTCCGCTGATCCTTCAGTGCACCGCTGGTGCCGCTAAGTGGATGGGCGGTTTCAAGGTCTGCGCCGACATGGTCAAGGCTGCCGTCGAGGCCACGGGCGTTACCGTTCCCGTCGCCCTTCACCTCGATCACGGTTCTTACGAGGACTGCTTTAAGTGCATCGAGGCCGGCTTCACGTCCATCATGTATGACGGCTCTCACGAGGAGACCTTCCAGCTTAACCTCGACCGCACCAAGGAGCTCGTTGAGCTTGCCCACTCCAAGGGCATGTCCATCGAGGCCGAGGTCGGCGGCATCGGCGGCACCGAGGACGGCGTGACCTCCAGCGGCGAGCTCGCTGATCCTGCTGAGTGCAAGCAGATCGCTGACCTGGGCGTCGACTTCCTCGCCTGCGGCATCGGCAACATCCACGGCGTGTACCCCGCCGACTGGGCTGGCCTTTCCTTCGAGCGCCTGGGCGAGATCAAGGCCCAGACCGGCGACCTGCCCCTCGTCCTGCACGGTGGCACCGGCATCCCCGAGGATCAGATCAAGAAGGCCATCTCCCTGGGCATCTCCAAGATCAACGTCAACACCGACCTGCAGCTCGTCTTCGCCAAGGGCGTCCGCGAGTACATCGAGGCTGGCAAGGATCAGCAGGGCAAGGGCTTTGACCCCCGCAAGCTCCTCAAGCCTGGTCGCGACAACATCGTTGCCCGCACCAAGGAGCTCATGGAGGAGTTTGGCTCCGTCAACAAGGCGTAAGTAGCGGTTTGACTTCCCGCCGGAGGCCCCGTTTCCCCTACGCTGTTTCCCTCGCGCTCACCTGGCTTCGCCAGAAGTCGCGCGACGGAATCAGCTCCGGGGAAACGGGGCCTCCTTTGTTAACTCGCTACAGGGTTACTGGGCTGAATTCACTTTTATAGGTACCGTTTATCGGTATTGAGAGTCCCTTTGCTGGGGCTTTCTTTTTTATCTCGCTACAATGGGCTTCAAGCGTTCTAGTGACTTGGAGTTTTGGTATGGCTGTTATTAATGTACTGCCTTCGGATGGGAAGGTTATTGACGAGGGTCCTGTTGGCTGCTCTGTTGATGTTTGCAGTGATGATTTTCGCCATCTCGATATTGGGCTACCGCCTGAGATTCTTCGTCTTAAGGATGCCGGGTATTTGATGCAGGCTGTTGCTGCCTGCGATCGCCTTCTGGAGCAGAACCCCGAGCCTTCGCTGGTTGCTTGTGTTCGTGCCGAGCGGTATCGCATGCTCGAGACGCCGCTTCATTTTTCGGTGCCGCGCGATCAGGCTATTGCGATGATTCGCGAGGAGTGGCCAGAGTTTACCGAAGAGCAGTTTGATGACCTGATTAATCGTAAGCGTATTGACTGGCGCTTTATCGATGGTGAGCTGTTCGTTCTCGACAACTTCCTCGATTCGCTTCGCGTATATCCCAAAGAGGTTCCCGGCATGCGGCCCGATTCTACGGACGGAATAGCACTGCGCAACGAGATGCTCAAGGAGATGGAGTCACAAAACGGATTGGCTCGCGTCATTACGCTTAAAGCGTCCGTGTCTGTCCCCGGTGCTCTAGATGGAGAGACTGTTCGCGCGTGGCTACCCGTTGCCGCCGCCTGTCGTCAACAGTCTCATATCGAGGTTCTCGATATGACGCCGGAGGGTGCTGTTGCCCCCGCGAATGCTTCGGCGCGTACCGCCTCGTGGTCTTCTTCGAGTGAGCGCTCATTCTCGGTGACCTATCGCTATCAAATTGATGCCGCTTATCGTGATGTCTATGGGGGTGCGCTTCCGGTGCATCCTTGCATGGACGCGCCACTGCCCGTGGACACCTCCGAGGACCGTCCGCACATTGCATTCACGCCGTATCTACAGCAGCTGACAGCCCGTGTCATTGACGGGCTCGAGGATCCGCTCGATCGCGCCCGTGCTATCTATGATTACCTGACGCAGTATATCGACTATCGCTATCAGCCGCCGTACTTGCTTTTGGGATCTATTGCCGATGACTGCGCGCATTCGCTCCGCGGCGATTGCGGCGTTATGGCGCTCACGTTTATCGCCATGTGCCGTATCGCGGGCGTGCCTGCCCGTTGGCAGAGCGGCCTGTATGTTGCGCCCGATTCGGTGGGGTCGCACGACTGGGCAGAGTTCTATACGCCGCAGACCGGTTGGCTCAACGCCGACGTGTCATTTGGATCTTCTGCTCGCAGGATGGGGGAGGAGTGGCGCCGCCGTCACTACTTTGGCAATCTCGACCCGTGGCGTATGGTGGCCAACAATCGATTCCAGGCAGAGTTTGAGCCCTCTTTCGACGGCATGCGCGAGGACCCTTACGATAACCAGATGGGTGAGGCTTCGGTCGACGGTCGCGGATGCCGTCGGCGCGAGATGCTCCGCACGGTCGAACTCATCGAAATGCTCGAAGTTCCATTTTCGGACTAATCGGTAGAAAGCTGTGATAAACTAACTCACGCATTGCGTGCCCGAGTGGCGGAATTGGCAGACGCAGTGGACTCAAAATCCACCGTTGGCAACAACGTGCGAGTTCGAGTCTCGCCTCGGGCACCATACATGCAAGTGAGCGTTCAAGGGGGTCAAGGCCCCCTTTTTCGTGCCGAACTCGCGTGAGCGCGCGGAGCGTTAAGCAAACAGGCCTGTGGCCTGTTTGTAGCGGAGCGTGGCGAGGGCGCCGTGCGCCCGAAGCCCGGGGCTTCGCGAAGCGAAGGCCCTTCGAGTCTCGCCTCGGGCACCATTCATGCAAGCGAGTGTTCAAGGGGGTCAAGGCCCCTTTTTCGTGTACGTAATGTGATAACGCGCTGTACGTGTTATTATTCGCAAGGCGTTGTTCCCGCAATGCCCTAAAGAGGAACCTGAGGGTTCCCACCTTTTGGCGCCAATGAGCAGCTGACTGGTCATACAACTTAGATTCCCTTCCTCAAATCGAGGAGGTCTATGTGTACGACCTGGTTGCTGAGAAGCGCCGGGTTATTTTTTTATGAATGGAGGTAGGGAAAATAGCTAAGTCTGATGACACCCGCATCAACGACGAGATCACTGCATCTTCGTGCCGTTTGATTGGCGTCGATGGCTCTCAGCTCGGCCTGTTCGCCATCCGCGATGCCCAGCGCGTCGCCGACGATCAGGGTCTCGACCTGGTCGAGATCGCTCCCAACGCGGAGCCGCCGGTCTGCAAGGTCATGGACTACGGTAAGTTCAAGTACCAGCAGGCCATGAAGGCCAAGGCTGCTCGTAAGAACCAGTCCAAGGTCGAGGTCAAGGAAATGAAGTTCCGACCCAAGATTGACGTTGGCGACTACGAGACCAAGAAGGGCCACGTTCTGCGTTTCCTCAAGAAGGGCGCACGCGTTAAGATCACCATCATGTTCCGCGGCCGTGAGATGGCTCACCCGGAGCAGGGCCTTAACGTTCTCGAGCGTCTCGCTGAGGATCTCAAGCCTTACGCTACGGTCGAGTCCAAGCCTAAGATGGAAGGCCGTAACATGCTTATGCTGCTCGCCCCGATTAAGGGCGCCTTCGATGAGGATAAAGCGGCAAGCGATAGCAAGTAACTAGTGTTCTGTAACCGATTAAGGAGTATTTCATGCCTAAGATGAAGTCCCACAGCGGCACCAAGAAGCGTTTCCGCAAGACTGGTACCGGCAAGCTTATGCGCGCCAAGGCTTTCAAGAGCCACATCCTGAGCAAGAAGTCCACCAAGCGTAAGCGTGGCTTCCGTCAGGAGACCGAGATCGCCGCTGCCGACCGCAAGGTCATCAAGTCGCGTCTCGCCTAAGTTCGCGTTCCCGTTTTCGTTTTACCATCTAGGAGTTGATAGAACATGGCACGTATTAAGCGCGCTGTTGCCGCCAAGAAGAAGCGCCGTACCGTTATGCACCGTGCGAAGGGTTACTACGGTGCCGCTTCGCGTACTTACAAGCATGCTAAAGAGCAGGTCCAGCACTCCCTGCAGTATCAGTATCGTGATCGCCGCAACAAGAAGCGCGAGATCCGTTCTCTCTGGATCACTCGTATCAACGCTGCTGCTCGCCTGAACGATATTTCTTACTCTCAGTTCATGCACGGCCTGAAGGTTGCCGGCATCGAGCTCGACCGCAAGGTCCTGGCTCAGATGGCTTACGAGGACATCGAGTCCTTCAACGAGCTGGCTACCATCGCCAAGAAGGCTCTCGAGGCTTAATTGCTTCTTGCATCTTAAAGGGGCGCTTCCAATCCGGAAGCGCCCCTTTTTGATTGATTTGGGATGTGATCGATTTGGGACGTAGCCAAACCGATCAATTCGATAGCGTCCGAGTTGCAAGAAAGAGCAGGTAGCGTATGTGTCAAAGATTTTTGACACTCTAATCTGCGCGCAGCCATCCGTATGGGTTTGATTTTGGGATTACGCTTTGCTTGCCGGCTTCTGTTGTGTAGCCGCCCAATAAGAGTTGAGATGCATTCGAAGGGAACGCCATGCAGCTGCCAAAACACCTTAAACAGTATCGACTCGATGCTGGTTTGTCCCAGGAGGATCTTGC
>CAUHFS010000003.1 GCA_959605475.1 uncultured Collinsella sp.
AGGTTGAGGGTGCCATCAAGGACAACACCACGGTCATCTATCTCGAGACGCTCGGCAACCCCAACTCTGACATCCCCAACATCGACGCCATCTCCGAGATCGCCAAGAAGCACGGTCTGCCGGTTGTCGTCGACAACACCTTCGGCACCCCGTATCTGTTCCGTCCGCTGGAGCATGGTGCCAACATCGTCGTCCACTCCGCAACCAAGTTCATCGGCGGCCACGGCACCTCGCTGGGCGGTGTGATCGTCGACGGCGGTAACTTCGATTGGAAGGCGAGCGGCAAGTATGAGCAGATCGCCGAGCCCAACCCCTCCTACCATGGCGTCTCGTTTGCCGAGGCTGCCGGTCCCGCCGCCTTCGCAACCTATGTCCGCGCCATCCTGCTGCGTGACGAGGGCGCCTGCATCAGCCCGTTCAACGCTTGGATCCTGCTCCAGGGCACCGAGACTCTGTCGCTGCGCGTTGACCGTCATGTCGAGAACACCAAGAAGGTCGTTGAGTTCCTGGCTGGTGATAGCCATGTCGCCAAGGTGAACCACCCGAGCCTGTCTGAGCACCCCGATCACGAGCTCTATCAGAAGTACTTCCCCAACGGCGGTGCCTCGATCTTTACCTTTGAGATTAAGGGTGGCCAGGAGGCAGCTTGGAAGTTCATCGACCATCTGCAGGTCTTCTCGCTGCTCGCCAACGTGGCCGACGTCAAGTCGCTCGTCGTGCACCCGGCTACCACTACGCACTCCCAGCTCTCTGCCGAGGAGCTCGCCGAGCAGAACATCACGCCCTCCACGATCCGTCTTTCCATCGGTACCGAGAACGCCGAGGATATCATTTGGGATCTGAAGCAGGCCTTCGCCGCGCTGGACGAGTAAGGCGACTTGTGCAAGGACCCCTTGCGACTCGATAGGTATAACTGCATAAAATGCCTGCTCAAGGCGCCTGTGCGAACAATGGTTGCACAGGCGCCTTTTTTGCATAGAGCGGGTGCAAAAACAGGGTTTTTGGCATGCTTTATGCAATCGAGATGTGGAAAACTCCTGTTAAGAGGATGTGAGTTTTACGCAATTGACGTGCGCCTTTTGAGTAAAACCGCAGGTCGCGATTTGCTCGGGGTACTATGCAGCGCGATCGAATCACACGCAGCTCAAACGCAGCAAAAACGCACTACGGAGGTTTCTAGCTACATGAGGATCGATTCACGAAAACCGAAAGCCGCCGCCCTTTCCGCCGCTCTGACCGTGGCACTTTTGGCGGGCGCCGGTGCAACCGATGCCCACGCGGCAACACTATCCGATACGGTTGGACCTACGCCGTCCGAGGCGACGCTGGTGCAGCCCGTTGACTATCGCGGCGATGGTTATGGTTCCATGCAGGAGTGGAACGCCTCGATGGAGGCCAAGCGCGATTCCCTTGAGATGCGCGCTCAGATCATTATGAATATGTATGGCGACTATGCTACCGATGACGAGCGTGCTGTGCTGCAGGGTTGCATCGACGGTGCGGGTAGCCTGTTGACGATGGGGGAGGTCGACGCCAAGTCGACCGAGCTCGATGAGCTGCGCGCTGCGCTTGAGGATGCCAAGCGCGAAGCGCTCGAGGCTGCCGCCGAGGCGGAGGCTGCCGAGGCCGCCCAGGCTTCGTACTACAACGCCGGTTACACTCCGTCTTACGCGTCTGCCGCGTCCTACGCGAACGGATCGGGCCTGACGCGCTCTGCGGGTGTCAATAACTACAACGGGCGCCGCGAGACCTATTACAGCAGCAATGTGCTTTATCACTATCGCACGGGCGAATGGACTCAGGATTCTGAGGGCTTCTGGCGCGATTCCGACGGCTATTACGTTGTTGCCGCGGGCGATATGGCCCAGGGCTCGACCTTTACGGGCTCCAAGGGTGATTGCAAGGTCTATGACTCCGGCTGCGCTGCCGGAACCACCGATTACTACACCGGTTGGTAATTTTTCTGCATCACGGATATTTGGCGGACGGGCGTCTTTACCGAGCTTTAGGGCAACGTAAGGACGTCCGTTCTATGTATGCGTTTGAGTTAACAGAGCCCTTACCGTGGCGGTACGCTGGGCGTATGGATGCGGGGCACACTGGTTCTTGAGAAATAAGGTCTTTCTCTTGGAGGAAGTGGTCTTGTGAATGCTCGAGATATTGCCGTTGCCGCCGTCGCGTTGATGCTTGGCTGCCTTGGTCCCACGGCCGCGCTCGTCGCGGACATGCAGGGGACATGCGGGGCTGCTCCTATCGTGGTCGGCGCGCTGATCGCGGCCACGCTGCTGGGAAGCGCAGGCGTGGTTCTTTGCCGCGACGATGAGGACGAGGTGCCGGGGTCGCAACGCTAACTGTTGTGAGATCGGCCGCCGGTCATAGACGAAGATGAAGGCCGCCGCAGGGGAAAGGTTCCCTTGCGGCGGTTTTGCTGTTAAGGCTGTTGAATGCGGCGCGTCGGCGCTACCAGCTTTTCTCGATATCGCGGATGCGCCGATAGAGCCACTCGTTTTGCGGTGCCTGGATATCGTGTTTGGCTGCGAGGCGGCAGATGGTGCCCGCGAACTCATCAACCTCGGTTTTGCGCCTTGCGATGCGGTCTTGAGCCATCGAGGGCATACCGGCGGGGTCGATTCCCTCGATGAGGTGCACCATTTGCGTCAGGTCTGCCTCGGTCAGTTCAACGCCCTCGGCGTTGGCGACCGCAAGCGTTTCGCGCATGGCGGAAACAAAGCAGCGACGCTGCTCGGAGCCCGGCTCCGTGGCGCTTCCGTAGGTCCCGCCGTAGGCCATGCAGGTCTGGTTGATGCCGTCGTTGAGCATGAGTTTGGCCCACATGCGGTGGGCGATGTCGTCCTCGACGGTATGGGCGATGCCGCAGCGCGTATAGAGCTCGTCGATTGCGGTGATGGTTGCGGGGTTCGTGCCGGCCGCCGCGCCAAAGCGGATTTCGCCCGCATTGGTAAAGGTGAGCGCGCCGTTGAGAAACACGGCGTCCATGCCCTGGCAGATACCAAGAACGGTATGCTCCCAGCCAAAGCGTTCGGCAATCTTTTGCTCGCTCGTAATGCCGTTGCACAGCGAGGCGATGAGCGTGTTGGGTCCCACGACGCGCTCCATAGTCTTGAGTGCTTGGTCGAGACCGGTGGTCTTGACTGTCAGGATGACCAGATCGGCGGGCGTCGCCTCGCTGGCACGGACGGACGTGAGATCGCAGGGCTTGCCGTTGACGGTGAGCGCGTCGTTCGCGTGACGCTCAAAACGGGTGTCATCCATAACGTATTCGACGGCGTCATTGCCGAGGGCCTTGGCAATCATGCTGCCGTAGAGCAGGCCGACGCCGCCCTTGCCGATAAAGGCGACCTTGTTGATCTGCATGTGAATCATCTCCCCATGTAAAAGGCGCCCGCGTAAGGGGCGCCTGATGGATTGTATGCTGCCAGGGTGATTGGTGGGTGCGCGGGGCGGCTGTTATGAAAAAGAAACTATTGCGCTGTGCGCTTATGCCGCGGGGCAGACCGCAAAGACGCGGGCGGGGTATCCGACGCCATCGCGGACCTTGGGGAAGGTGCAGAAGATGACGGCGCCTGTGGCGGGAAGCTCGTCCAGATGGTCCATGACTTCGATCTGATGGCGGTCGACCGAGAGGATGTATTGCTCGCCGGGGTAGGGGTAGGCGTCCTCGCACGTGGTGATGCCCGGCTCCTTTCATCGGGCTTTTTGCTGATGTTAAAGCGGTGCCGTGACGGCTCGATTTCTGCTGCGTTACGATACGTTCTCAATTGCGATTCCGATGTGTTTCGATGACGTGACGGGTTTGTTTCGCCTTGTCAGGGCTTCGATGGGAGGGGAGGGGCCGTGCAATACCGCGTTGACCCTAAAAGTGGTAACCGAATATCCGCTCTGGGTCTGGGCTGCATGAGGTTTCCCGGTGCGCCGGGACGTCCGGATGCGAAGACAGCCGATGCCATCATTTCCCGTGCGGTGGAGCAGGGGATTAACTACCTGGACACGGCCTATCTCTATCCCGGCAACGAGGCGTGCGTGGGTGCGTCGCTTGAGCGCCTGGGCTTGCGCGACCAGGTTTTGCTCGCAACCAAGCTGCCGCATGCTTCGTGCAAATGCGCGGAGGATTTCGACCGGTTCTTCGACGAGCAACTGCGCCGCCTACGGACTGACCATATCGACTATTACCTCATGCACAACATTACCTCGCCCGCCCAGTGGGAACGTGTGGTGGCGTTGGGCATCGAGGACTGGATCGCGCAGCAAAAGGCTGCAGGGCGTATTCGTCAGATAGGCTTTTCGTACCACGGCAGCGCGGCGGACTTCCTTACGATGCTCGATGCGTATGAGTGGGACTTTTGCCAGATCCAGTACAACTACGCTGGAGAACGATATCAGGCGGGAACGGCGGGGCTCATGGCCGCCGCCGAGCGAGGTCTCGCGGTGTTTGTGATGGAGCCGCTTTTGGGCGGACGCTTGGCAGGCAAATTGCCTCCGCGGGCGCGCGCTGTTCTCGATGGTGCATGCGATCGGCATTTGCATATGCCTGCCGCTTGGGGGCTCTCGTGGGTGTGGAATCATCCCCAGGTGACCATGTTGCTTTCGGGTATGACCGATACCGCGCAGGTGGACGAGAATTCGTCACTGGCAGACCTCGCGTTGCCGAATTCGATGACGGCCAACCAGCTCGACACGATTGCGCGCGTGTTGATGGAGTTTGAGAAATCGAACCGTGTGCCCTGCACGGGATGCGGCTATTGCATGCCGTGCCCTAAAGGCATCAATATCCCTGGATGTTTTGCCGCCTACAACGCAAGCTATGCGCACAGCTGGTTTACGGGGCTGTCTCAATACTTTACGGCGAGCGCGGTGCGCACAAGCGAGCCCAAGTTGGTGAGCAATTGCGTCAAATGCGGCAAATGCGCGCGGCACTGCCCGCAGCACATCGATATTCCCGAGCGTCTCGACGATGTGCGCCGACGTTTCCAGCCTGGTCCCGTGACGGCGGTGCTTAAGGCCTTCGGCAAAACGCGCTCCTCATGACCCTTTTATAACTTGCGGTGGAATAGTTCCTGTTTGCGGCAGAATAGGGGCCAAACAGGAACTATTTCACCGCAACTGAAGGGGGCTGTCGTGGGTCATCGAGATTCATGTGATGATTTGCGTGAGGTTCGTTGGGGCGTTTTGGGCGCCGGGCACATTTCGCATCGATTTGCATCGTCGCTCAAGGAGGTGGACGGGGCACGGCTTGTGGCTGCGGCCGGCCGCACTCCTGCACATGTCGAGGAATTTTGCCGAGCGTTTTCGATCGATGCTGCGCATGGCCATGCCTCGGTCGACAATAACGGCGACGCGGCTTATGGCGCGCTGATTGCCGACCCCGATGTCGACGCAATCTACTTGGCTCTTCCGCATGGCATGCATACGCGTTGGGCCTGTCGCGCGCTGCGCGCCGGAAAGGCCGTGCTGTGCGAAAAGCCGGCCGTTTTGAGTGAGGAAGAGGCTCTCTCGATTGCCTCCATCTCTCGCGAGCGCGGCGTGCTGTTTATGGAGGCGATGAAGAATCGGTTTTGCCCGATGCGCACTCGCGTGAAGGACTTGCTTGCGTCGGGTGAGCTTGGCCGTATTGTCTCGATTGAAAGCGTGCAAAAGCTCGATTACGGCGAGTCTCCTTCGGGCTATCTGCTTGATCCGTTGCAGGGCGGCTGTCTATATGACATGGGCTGCTATGCGGTTGGTTGGTTTGAGGATTTGCTCGCGGGCGCGTGCGAGGTTTCGTCCCGTGAAGTTCGCTGGCGTGACGTATCGGGCGGTCGCGTCGATTGGGCCGACGAGATCCATATGAGCGTCGGCGGTATACCCATTCATATGGTGTGCGACGGCAAAGCAACATATGAAAGCCGCTTAACGATTGCCTGTGAGCGGGGTTCGTTGGAAATCGAGCGTCTCCATCGCCCCGAGCTCGCCCATGTGAAGTACTCCGACGGGCGAACGCTCGAAATAAATGCCCCGTTTGAGGTCGATGATTTCTACGGCGAAATCCAGCATGCGACGCAGCTCATTCAGGCGGGGAAACTCGAAAGCCCCATCATGTCCCTAGCCGCCACGCAGCGCTGCGCGCACATCATCGATGCAATCCGTCTAGCCCTCTAGGACTTGGCGCTGACGCGTAGGGGATCATGACGCCGGCGCCCGTGGTGCCTGGCGGCCCACATCTCTGATGCCCCTTTTATAACTTGCGGTGGAATACGGTCTGTTTGCGCCAAAATAAGGCACCAATAGACCGTATTTCACCGCAACTGATGAGGGGGAGTTGGAGATGCTGACGATCGGGTGCCATCTTTCGACGACGAAGGGCTATCGGGCGATGGGGGAGACGGCGTTGTCCATTGGCGCCAATACCTTTGCGTTCTTTACGCGCAACCCGCGCGGTGGCAAGGCAAAAGACCTTGACATGGATGACGTGGCGGCCCTGCGCGAGCTTATGGAGCAAAACGACTTTGGCCCGCTCGTGGCTCATGCCCCGTATACCTATAACCCCTGCTCCGCTAAGGAGCGGGCGCGCGAGTTTGCCCTGGAGGCCATGGCCGAGGATCTGCAGCGCATGGAAGCGCTGCCCGGCAACTACTACAATTTTCATCCCGGTGCGCATGTGGGACAGGGGGCAGACGTCGGCATTCAGATGATTGTCGACACGCTGTGCCAGGTGATGTTTGAGGGACAGCAGACGACGGTATTGCTTGAGACCATGGCAGGCAAGGGCACCGAGGTGGGCCGTAGCTTTGAAGAACTGGCGTGCATTATCGAGGGCGTTGCCGCCAAGTGCCCAGAGCTGTCCGATAAGCTGGGCGTTTGTTTGGACACCTGCCATGTGAGCGATGCCGGCTACGACATCATCCATGATCTGGACGGCGTACTCGACGAGTTTGACCGCGTGGTGGGTATCGATCGCTTGCATGCCGTACACATCAACGATTCGAAGAACCCTTGTGGCGCCCATAAAGATCGTCACGAGTGCATCGGCAAGGGATACCTTGGCAGCGAGGAATTTGGTGGCGGTATGCAGGTTATGCAGAATATTGTATCGAATGGCCGTTTGTGTTCGCTGCCGTTTATTTTGGAGACTCCGAACGAACTTGCAGGTTATGCAGCTGAAATTAGATTATTAAGGTCATTGCAGCAGTAATGACTGTCACAAAGTAGAGTATTCCATTCACGTTATGGGTTTGTTTCAATCAGTTTTCTCATTGCAGATTCGTAATTCCAGGTGCATAATAGCCAACAGTTTTTGCAGGCCTCTGAATCAAACGAGGTCACCGGAAGGAGACTGATTATGAAGCTCAAGAAGCTTGGCGCATTTGCCGCCACGGGTGCCATGGCGCTCGCCCTCGCACTGACGGGCTGCGGCTCGTCCAACGCCACCTCTGGTTCTGATGCCGGTTCCAGCAGCTCTGACGACGCTAAGGTCGAGAAGGTCGACGGCTCCAAGGAGTACGCGCTCGTCAAGGATGGTACGCTGACCGTCGGCACCTCTGCCGAGTACGCTCCGTTTGAGTACAAGGATGACAACGGCGATTATCAGGGCTTTGACCTTGAGCTCATCAAGGCCATCGGCGACAAGCTGGGCCTGGATGTCGAGTATGTCAACAATGACTTTGACACGCTGGTTCCGGGTGTCGCTTCGGGCGCCAAGTATGACGTTTCCATTGCGGCTATCACCGACACGCCCGAGCGTGAGAAGGAAGTCACTTTCTCTGATTCCTACTACATGGACGATCAGGCTATTGTGACCAAGGTCGATAGCACCGACATCACGGCCGACAACTACAGCGAGAAGCTCAACAACGCTGACGCTACCATCATCGTCCAGTCTGGCTCGACCGCCGAGGCCTTTGCCCAGGAGAACTTCCCCAAGGCCAAGATTGTCCCCTACAAGGACGCTACCGAGTGCTTTAGCGCTCTGCAGTCCGATAAGGGCGACGCTGTAGTCACCAACCGCTCCGTTGCCAGCCAGCTGACCGCCGAGCAGTTCAACACCTGCCAGACCATCAAGCAGATTAGCACCGGCGAGGAGTACGCCATTGCCATCAACCAGGGCAACACCAAGCTCAAGGATGACATCAACCAGGCCATCAAGGACCTGACCGACGACGGTACCGTCGACGCCCTCATGGCTAAGTACAACATCAAGTAAAATAACTACTTGATTGCGCGCGGGCCCTTTCCGTTTTGGCGGAGAGGGCCTTTGCGCTTCTCTTGACGGAGAGCTTTTCCGTCTCGTTTTGCCGGCAACTTCTACGATAGGAGCCACCTTGTCTCGACTGAACAAAGGGGCCGCGGAGCAGCGTTTTCCACTGCCCTCGATGCTCCAAAAGCTGGCCTGTGCCCTGGCTGTGGCGCTCGCCCTGGTATGCGCGGGGGCCTGCGTGCCCACGACCGCCCAGGCGCTTGAGACCGCAAAGATTACCGCCCGACCCAATACCGGTTCGGGTAGCGATGTGGTCGGCGGCACCGAGACGCGCATCACTTGGGAAGTTCAGGCCGATGCCGACGAGGAGCTGAGCGGTCTTTCTTTGACGTTTGTCGACGGCACGACATTTGGTACCGATGACACGCGATTGACGATGCTCTCGGGCGAGGACCTCATGGATCGTACGCCCATGAAACCCACGTGCACGGCTGATGGTCAGACGCTCAAGATCGACTTTGGCGAGACGGCGCCTGCCGGCGGCTTTTTCCGTGTCGAGGTTTATGGTGTGACGTTTCCCGTCGAGGGCGGCGATGAGGTCTTTAGCGGCACCTATACGCTCGCTGACGGGTCGACCAAGAAGATCTCCAAGATTCCGTCGGTGGAGATCAAGGGCGTGACGGCCTTCGATAACTTCCTGGCCGATCTTAAGGAGCAGCCGTGGGTCGAGGCCTGGAACTCCAATATGTTCCTGCGCCTGTTCTTGAACCCGGTCATTTTGGTCCAGAGCCTGCCGATCGTCTTCAAGGGCTTCCTCATGTCGCTCTCGATCGTGCTTGTGGCGTTTCCGCTGGCAATTCCCTTCGGTTTCGCCCTATCGCTCATGCGCATTTCCAAGTCGCGCATCCTGCGCTGCCTTGCCGGTATCTACGTGAATATCATTCGCGGTACGCCGGCGTTCCTGCAGATCTATATCGCGTTCTTCGGTCTGCCGTTGGCCGGCGTCAAGGTTGATGACTATGTGCTCGGCGTCATCGTCATGGCCATGAATTCGTCTGCCTATCTGTGTGAGATCTTCCGTGCCGGTATTCAATCGATCCCCAAGGGTCAAAACGAGGCTGCTCGCTCTCTGGGCATGAATGCCTTCCAGACACTGCTCTACGTTATGATTCCGCAGACGTTCCGCAATGTTTTGCCTACGCTGACCAGCGAGTTTATCTTGCTTTACAAGGATACGTCGCTGCTTGCGGCCGTGGGTGTGGTCGAGATCGTCATGAACGCCCGTACCATCGTGGCCACGACGGGCTCCATCACGCCGTATGTGGTTGCCGCCCTGTTCTATCTGGTCATCACCCTGCCGCTCGCTCGCTTGGTGAGCGGTCTTGAGGCGAGGCTTTTGGGCACGGCCGAGACCAAGAAGAAGCGTCCCGCCAAGAGCGCCGGACAGGTTGTCGCGACGCCTGCCGATCACATCGCCGGTCTGTAAGGAGGTCCTATCATGAGCGAAACCAATAACTCGAACGAGGTCGTCGTCAGTATCAAGAACCTCCAGAAGGCCTTTGGCGACAACGTGGTCCTGCGCGATATCGATCTGGATGTTCACAAGGGTGAGGTCGTTGTGGTCTTGGGCCCCTCGGGCTCGGGCAAGTCGACGATGCTTCGCTGCATCAATCGTCTGGAGCATCCCACGAGCGGCTCGATTGTCGTTGAGGGCGTGGACGTGTGCGCCAAGGGCGTCGACCTTAACAAGGTACGTACGCATCTGGGTATGGTGTTCCAGCAGTTCAATTTGTTCCCGCACCTGTCAGTCAAAAAGAACGTCATGCTCGCGCAGCAGAAGGTACTCAAGCGCAGCAAGGAAGAGGCCGAGAAGATTGCCGTCGAGGAGCTGACCAAGGTCGGTCTTGCCGAGCGTATCGACTTTATGCCGAGCCAACTCTCGGGCGGCCAGCAGCAGCGCGTTGCCATCGCCCGCGCCCTGTCGATGAATCCGCATGTGATGCTCTTTGATGAGGCCACGTCGGCGCTTGATCCCGAGCTTGTCCGCGACGTCCTTGGCGTCATGCGCGACCTGGCGCACGACGGTATGACCATGATCGTCGTGACGCACGAGATGGGCTTTGCCCGCGATGTCGCCGACCGCGTCGTCTTTATGGACGGAGGCGTCATTGTAGAAGAGGGTACGCCGAGCGAGGTCTTCGACCACCCCAAGAGCGAACGCACCAAGGCGTTTTTGGGCAATATCTCGTAGCCGGTTGATGTAACTGCCGTTATTAAAGAGCGGGGGCTGGACTTGAATCCAGCCCCCGCTCTTTTGTAGGGATGGGGATGCGCTTTGATGCAGGCTCTTTTGGAGGTCCTGGGTTCGTTATGCGAGCTCGGCTCCGAGGGCCTTGCAAGCGGTCTCGCCCTCGTCGTCGGGCGCGTCGTAGCAGATGGTGGAGTCCACGACGTTGACGCCGGCCTCGTCGGCGTCGGCCTTCCAGTTGTCCATCCACTCGCCCTCGGCCCACGAATAGGAGCCAAAGAGGACGACCTTCTTGTCGCCGAGAGTCTCCTTGACCTCGTCCCACATCGGCTGGAACTCATCGTACTCGAGTTCCTCGGAGCCCATGGCGGGGCAGCCGAAGGCGAAGGCATCATATTCGGTGGCCTTGTCGGCAGAGAAGTCGGCGCAGGGGATGACCTCAGTCTCGGCGCCCGCGGACGTGGCGCCTTCGGCGACGAGGTTTGCCATGGCCTCGGTGTTGCCTGTACCGCTCCAGTAGACGACGGCGATCTTGCTCATATGTCTTCCTTTCGGTTGTGCGGCGTGCGGCCGCGTTTTGTATGCTCTATCGGGTTGCCTGGACAAGTTGTCCCAGGGTGCAGCCCTGTTGATAGATGTAGGTAAGGTATTGCGTGCATGCGCGATAGGAATCGAAGGTCGTGAGCGCCTGCTCAACGTTTGTGTATACCTTCCATGCGCCAAAGACCTTATAGTTTTCGCCGTGCTGGACGATAAACTGATGGACATCTTCGTAGGGATAGCCCAAAAAATAGCCAATTTCGTGGGGGAACTCGCATATGCACCCCGTATCGCAGTGTCTATTTCGCGCGAGTGCGCAGACGCTGCCGTCATAGGCGCTTTCTGCGGCATTGCTGCTTGCCAGCGTGATGCGCGCGGCGAGATGCACCAGGGATGCGGGCAGGTTGTGGATATCGTAACCTTCGGCGGCTAGCGCCGTCGTGGCACGGGGGTCGGAGAGGTATCGCATGAGGTCCGCAGGGCGGTACACATAGATGAGCGCTCCGCAGGGGCGCCAGACCAAAACGCTCATATGGATCCCGAGTGGCTGGAGCTCGCGGTTGCATTGGGTTATGACGGAGAGCAGGCGAGAGCGTCGCTCTTCGATATGGTCGGCGCCGGGTTTTCCGTTTTGGTTGGCGTAAACGCCGGGATAGGTAAAGAGCGAAGCCGGCTTGATACCTGCGAGCGTAGGGGAGCAGTTGCGCACGACAGCCGTTTGGTATGTTGGGATGTCAATGGTTCGAGTCACGATGCCCCTTTCGGGTCCTCAGTTGTTAGCCTAGGAAAACTTATACACGAAAGTAAGCCATGGTCAACAAAAAAGTTTGAAGAGGGAAACTAATTGACCGAACGGACACGATTTTGGGTTAAGATGGGGACACCCCATGGGGGTATCTAGATAGTGCTACTTGAAAGGGGAACGCATGAGCGACTTGCTCAACCCTGCGAATCTCATCGTGTTGGCCGTCATTGCCGTCGGCATGTTTTTTGGACTGCGTCGCATTGTCGCTTCGACACACGGAAAGAGCTGCTGCAGCGATGGCGCGAGCGGTAAGAAGGCCAAAAAGGTTGTTGTGGTGGATACCGATGCATCACACTATCCCTATAGCGATGAGCTGCTCATCGGCGGCATGAGCTGTGACGGCTGCGCTCAGAACGTAGCCAATGCCCTCAATGCGCTGGATGGCGTGTGGGCAACGGTGACGTATGCGGACCACACAGCGCGCGTGCGCTCCAAGCGGCGGATCGATCGCGGTGTCCTTGAGGCTGCCGTGAGAGATGCGGGTTACTACGTCATGACGCTGTAGGCCTTGCCTTGGATGCGCGTCCTTGTCTAGGCTCGTCCGCGTAGCTCGATGTCCTGGATGTCGTCGAAGTCGATGGCGATATCTTTGAGCTTGAGGAGTTTGAAAGCAGGGAGCGCCTCGTCGAGGATGCCGGTGCGGCTGCGATAGCCGTATGTATCGTAATAGGTGACACGAACCAAGTCGCCGCGCTTGAGGCCCTCGAGCTTTTTCGAAAGTTCGAGGGCTTTTTCTTCTGTGAGTTCGCATTTTGGCTCGGCGGTGATCTCTTGTTTACGCACGAGCTCGTAGTATCCCGTGAGGGCGGCAAAGGGCATAAACTGCGCGGCACGGCCGGCACGGACGGTGCCGTTGGCGGTGAGCTTTGGGTCGGCGGAGCGACGTCTTCCCTCGGGGTCCGCTAGGCGTTCAAAAGGTGTCGGTGGCCGCATCGGCTGTTGTTGGGACTTAGGCACGATGTCCTCCTACCTGATCGTTGCGTTCGCGCGCGGTGGCGCCGGCGGTAAAGCTTAATCCCTTGACGAGCGCGTTCTTGCCGTACTTGCCTTTCACGGCCAGGACGGCGTGCGCCAGGTCGCGCTCGCGCTCATCGGCCTCGATATCGCTGAACAGATCGATGGTGGCAAATTCCTCGGGCATGAGGTTGCCAAATCCCAGGTTGATGCGCTTGACTGGTCGTTTGGGATCGACAGTATGCGCCCAGAGCTCATCGAAATAGCCCATGATCTTCTTAAACGAATTGGTACGCTCGCTCAGCTTTCGCGAGGCGTTAGAGTGCGCAAAGAGTGCGGCATAGCCACCGCGCGGTTTGCCGCCATGCTCTCCCACAAAGATGCCATCGATTGCCTGCGCTTCGCGCACCAGGCGACGCCGTTCGTCATCGCGCTGGACGGGCTTGGGCGCACGGGGCGCGAGCTCGGGGCCGGCGGTTGCGGTGGGTTCGATACTCGATGTGCTCGAGCGCAGGTGCCCGCATCCGTCCACATACTGCGCTGTACCGCTGGCGTCGAGGCGGCGTATGTCGGCGCGTTCGCTCGCGTAGCCCACAAAGAGCGAGATGCTGTCGCAGACCACGTGCTTATCGACCAAGTCTAAAACGGCGTTGTCGACCATCTCGCGCAAGACGGTATAGGCCTGTTCGTAGGCATAACCCTTCGAGAGCACCTGTCCTGTGGTGGTCGAAGTTGCTTGCGGGCGATAGGCTTGGATATCGGCGATGGTTGTCGGCTCGCGCCCGAAGGCATGGTCGATGAGATATTCGGCATTGACGCCGAGCTCGTCGTAAAGCAGGTTTTCGTCGAGCGCCGCGACGCCCATCAGATCGTAGACGCCGTATTTCTCGAGGCGGGCTGCCACGCCGGGACCGATGCCCCAGATATCGGTGATGGGACGATGGGGCCAGATCTCCTTGCGAAAGGTCTCGTCGTCGAGTATGCCGATGCGGCTGGGTACGTGCTTGGCGGTAATGTCGAGCGCTACCTTGGCCTGGAATAGGTTGGGGCCGATGCCGACCGTCGCCGTGATGCCGGTGCGCGCGAGGACCTCGTCGCGCAGCGTGCAGGCGAACCCTTCCGCATCTGTGTGATAGAGGTCCAGATAGGGCGTCACGTCGATAAAGCATTCATCGATTGAATAGACGTGAATGTCTTGCGGACTTA
This sequence comes from uncultured Collinsella sp., assembly GCA_959605475.1. Taxonomy (GTDB): domain Bacteria; phylum Actinomycetota; class Coriobacteriia; order Coriobacteriales; family Coriobacteriaceae; genus Collinsella. The sequence goes on from CAUHFS010000003.1 coordinate 13,945, forward strand.
CGTATTCCAGATAGATGCCGTAGATTTGCGCCGACACCTCCATATAGTGCTGCATGCGCGGTACGGCCGTGATGTAGTCGATGCCATCGGGAACCTCGAATAGGCGGCAGCGATTGTGAATCCCTAAGTCCTTCATGGCCTGCGTGATGGCGAGGCAGATGGTCGTGCGCCCGCGCGATTCGTCGGCAACGACCAGGTTGGTGGTGAGCGGATCGAGCCCACGGTCGACGCACTCGACGCTGGCATAAAACGTCTTGAGGTCGATGCAGATATAGGTGTGCTGCTCGTGCGCCATCCGTGTCCTTTCATCAAACACATGTTCTTATCGAATACCTGTTCGATAATACCCGCTCGTCCGGACGTCGTCAAAACCTGTCAAAAAGGGACTGGTTTGTTTTGGTAGGTATGGTCGTGCGGTTGGATCGGGTTTTAACGCAGCTCTAAAGAGTGCGAAACAGCTCGGAAAACCTCGCTTCGTAGCATGAGCCTAACGATTGATACCGCCTATACGCACGGAAGGGTTGTGGAAAAGATGGTCAATTATGGGTTTGGTATGCCGACGCGCCTTGTTGCGGATGGAGACGTGGCTCGCTGGTGCGGACGATTGGTCGCTCACTACGGTGGCACCAAGGCGCTGGTCGTGTTGGGCGGTGACAAACATACGCACGATGAGCTCGTCTCGGCGGCGCTCGGCTCGCTTGATCGAGCTCTGCTCGAACGCGTGCTTTTTCGCTGCGGCTTGGTCGGGGGCGATGGGGGAGACGATTTGGTCGATGAGGCCGTAGCCCTGGCGACCGACGAAGGCGTGGACTTTGTCCTGGCGATTGGCGATGCCGATACTGCCGGCTTTGCGCGCGAGCTCGCGCGTCGCATGGCGGCGCTCGATGCCGGCGAAGACGGCTTTGTGCCTTATGGATGCATTGTCTCGGAGGGCAAGGTGCCTGCTGTCGTGGGCACCGGCGAGGTTCCCGTTTTTGCCATTATCGCGCCCGAACTGCTGGAGGGCATCGGGTCTCCTCTGCGTGAGTTACTCGGTAGCGTCTGCGCCGCGGCCTAATATTTGCCATAAAAGGACGGGTTATTTTTGGTTGGTAAAGCGTTTGACCTGCCAAAATAAGCCTGTCCCTTTTTGATCGGTTGCCGTTTGGGGGCCGATTGGCAACGCTCGCTGATTGTAGTCTTGACCTGCGCTAGAATAGTGGCATCTGAATGTCCGGGCGCATGGAGGCGTGCGCCCGTATGCTGAGGAGGACTCTATGGCAACTGTTGCCGCACCTATCGATGCTACGTCGACTGCCGCTTGGAAGGCACTCGAGGCTCATCAGGAGAAGCTCGAGGCCGATGGTATCGACCTCAAGGCCTGGTTCGCTGCCGATGCCGAGCGCGTGAACAAGCTGAGCTTTGACGCCGGTGACCTGCACTTCGATCTGTCGAAGAACCTGGTGACCGATGAGACCGTCAAGCTGCTGTGCGATCTTGCCCGCGAGGTGAAGCTCGAGGAGCGCCGCGACGCCATGTTCTCCGGCGAGCACATTAACACCACCGAGGACCGCGCCGTCCTGCACACCGCGCTTCGCCGCCCCGCAACCGAGAGGGGCCAGCTCATCGTCGACGGCCAGGATGTCGTCGCCGACGTGCACGAGGTCCTCGACCGCATGTATGCCTTCGCCGAGCGCGTGCGCTCCGGTGAGTGGAAGGGCGTTACCGGCAAGAAGATCGAGCACCTGGTGTCCATCGGCATCGGCGGCTCCGATCTGGGCCCGGTCATGGCCTACGAGGCTCTGCGTCCCTATGCCGACGCCGGTATCGACTGCCGCTATATCTCCAACATCGACCCCAACGACCAGGCCGAGAAGCTTAAGGGCCTGGATCCCGAGACCACGCTCGTGATTATCGTCTCCAAGACCTTCACCACGCTCGAGACCCTCACCAACGCCCGCGAGGTCAAGACCTGGATGCTCGAGCAGCTCAAGGCCCAGGGCGCCATCGACGGCTCCGATGAGCAGAACGCCGAGGCCGTGGCAAAGCACTTCGTCGCCGTTTCCACCGCACTCGAGAAGGTTGAGGCCTTCGGTATCGACCCCGCCAACGCCTTCGGCTTCTGGAACTGGGTCGGCGGCCGCTACTCCGTCGACTCCGCCGTGGGCCTGTCGCTGATCGTCGTGCTCGGTCCCGAACGCTTCCAGCAGTTCCTCGAGGGCTTCCACGCTATCGACGAGTACTTCTGCAACACGCCGCTCGAGAACAATGCCGTTGCGCTGATGGGCCTGCTCAACGTCTGGTACGTCAACTTCTTCGGTTCCAAGAGCCACGCCGTGCTGCCGTACTGCCAGTACCTGCATCGTTTCCCGGCCTACCTGCAGCAGCTCACCATGGAGTCCAACGGCAAGCATGTCCGCTGGGACGGCAGCGCCGTGACCTCCGACACCGGTGAGATCTTCTGGGGCGAGCCCGGCACCAACGGCCAGCACGCCTTCTACCAGCTGCTGCACCAGGGCACCGTGGTGGTTCCGGCCGATTTCATTGCCTTCGCCAATACCGCCAACCCTGCGACCGACAGCGGCCAGGACGTGCACGAGCTGTTCCTGGGCAACTTCCTGGCCCAGACCAAGGCGCTCGCCTTTGGTAAGACGGCCGATGAGGTGCGCGCCGAGGGCACGCCCGAGCAGATCGTCCCGGCCCGCTGCTTTGAGGGCAACCGTCCGACGACCTCGATCTTTGGCGACACGTTGACCCCGTTCGCACTCGGCGAGCTCATCGCCCTGTACGAGCACATCACGTTTGTCGAGGGCACGGTCTGGGGCATCGACTCCTACGATCAGTGGGGCGTCGAGCTGGGCAAGCAGCTTGCCAAGCAGATCACCCCGGCCTTCCACGACGACACCGCCAAGGCCGAGCAGGACGCTTCGACCCAGGCGCTCATCGAGTTCTATCGCGCACATCGCAAGTAGTCGCTGCTGTTAACGCATCGCGTCTTATAGTCAGGGGCCCGTATCCTATCGGATGCGGGCCCCTTTGCTTTGCCGTGGTCCCGGGGCGCACGGCCTTTGTGGAACATCGCCGGGGCGCCGCGCGCTGCGAGAACCCTGCGCCTAGATCTCGGCCTCCGCATGGCCTCGCTGCGCCTCGGGCAGCTCCCCGTAGAGCGGATGGTCTTCGAGCCTAAAGCGCTCGACCTGTTCGGGAGTGCGACCGCGTACAAAGAGCCACGAGCGATCAATCGGCGTCGCCATGAGCGTGCTGGGCAGCGCGTCGGCGCGGTCGGAAAACACCCGGGCACTCTCGGGATCCTGGAACGCCAGCACCAGATGCGTGTCGCAGTTGCCCATGATGGAGCGTGCGCGTGCCTCGCCATAGAGCGCATCGAGCTGGTTGGTCGACTGCAGCAGCAGCGTTGCCCAGATGTTGCGGCTTCGGATAATCGAGAGCACGTTGTCGATCTGGGGGATCTGCAGATTTGCGAAGTCATCGAGCATAAAGCGCACGGGCACGGGCAGGCTGCCGTCGGGCTGCCTATCGGCCTCACGAATGAGGCCCATAAACGCCTGCGAAATAAAGAGGCCGGTCAGCGGATCGAGATTGCGGTCAATATCGCTCACGGTTACAAACAGGGCGCAGGGGGTGTGTCCCATGGAAGCGAAGTCCACCTGATGGCACTCACGATAGAGCTGTGCCGCACCGTCGAATCCCAGACACATGACCTTTTCGGCAAGGATGCCGACGATGCTCGCGTGCATGCGCTCGGCATTTTGCGTAATGGCGTAGCGCCGCCATAGCGAGAGGGCATAGCTTTGGGGGTCGGTCGTGATCAGGTCGTCAAACAATCGACCCGTGGCACCGTCCTGCAGGTGCTCGATCAGCTTGATGACCGAGCTGATCGTCTGCTCGTCGGCGGGTAGCTGTTCGGTGACGTAGGCGATAAGACACGACAGCAGGTTTGCCGCCGCCTGATCCCAAAAAGGCTGGTTGTTGTCCTCGATGGGGCAGATGGCCTTTGCCACCGAGAGGATGTCCTGCTGGTTGGGCCTGCCGTCCGCCTTGCGGCGAATGTGCCTCAGGGGGTTGTAGCCGCAGCGCTCGATGCCGGGCGCAGGGGCCGGGACGGTGTTGAGGTCGGCGAAGTTGAGACATTGCACGCGGTAACCGTGGGCTGCCAGCACGGGTCCCACTTCGCGACAGAGCGTGCCTTTGGTGTCGAGCACGATGTAGCTTGCGTTCATTTGCAGCAGGTTGGGCTTGAGGACGTTTCGGGTCTTGCCGGCTCCCGAGGGGCCGATCACAAGTGCGTTGTTGTTGAGTCCCGTTTGGCGGGTGTCGCAGGAAAGCGTTCGATCCTTGGCGAGGATGGTGGACGATGCGGACTCAGATGCGGCGAGGCGGCTGGCGAGGTTAGACATGGGCGACCTCCTTGGTGGTCGAGAGGATTTCGTGGGCAAAGCCGAGCTCGACGGCGCGCTCGGCCGAAAGGTAGGTGTCTTTTGCAGTGAGGGACTGGATGCGCTTGGGCGTGAGACCGCTGCGGTCCGAGAGGATTTGCGTGAGGGTCTTGCGGGTCTGCATGAGACGCCGGCTGGTTTCCTGCAGCGCAAGTGCCGAGCCGCCTGCCCCCTGGGGGATCAGCGGGTCGTGAATCATGAGCTCTGCATGGGGCGCCATACGGCGATCGTCGCCGCCCATAAAGATCACGGCGCCCATGGATGCGGCGAATTCAAGGCAGACGGTGCGGATGGGGCACGATGCGAGGCGCATGGCGTCATAGATCGCAAGACCCGATCGCACGCTTCCGCCGGCGCTGGCGACAAATATGGTGATGGGGCGGCTGGGGTCGGTGGCATCGAGCAGGCGGATCTGCTGGCATAGGTCGTGGGCCATCGGGGTTTCGATGTTTCCCATGACGGAGAGCTCGCGACGGGCGAGCATCTCATCGTAAATGCTGGTGAGCGTGATACCTCGGGCGGATTCACGCATGGTGAGGGGGCTGATGATGGGGGAATGATTGGTGTCCATGAGGACTCCTTTCTGTTGGTTGTGTTGTGGAATAGGATTGTTGCCCGCGGAGGGGCTGGCGGGCTACAGGGTTCGTCTGAGCCTCAGATCGAGCTCGGTTGTGGGGCAGACTGCCTGTTCGTGCGGCTCGCAAGCGCCAAGGGCTCCAAAGCGATGGAGCGTTGCGGCGGGCGTGGTGTAGGCGAGCCGCAGCTGATGCTCGACAGGGGCACATCCGTCATTTTTGTAATGAGCCGCGTAGTACTGGGCGATGCTGGCGTTCATCTCGCTGCCATTGCGATGGCGCTCAAACTGGCGTCTGCAGGTCTCGATGATCTTTGCTACCGACTTGGGTGCCGTCGCGGGAACAAGGGCGAGATAGCCCTCAAATAGCTCGTTGATGCTCAGGAGGCACAGCAGGTCGATCAGCGTCCTTATGGTTGCTCCCTCGGCAGAAAAGTGCGCGGTCACGCGGTTATATCGGTTGCGGTCGACGATGGCCGCATGGGGTCTTGGAGTTTTCTGCCCCGTGGTCCCGGACTTTTGCCGCGCCTGTGTATTGAGCTCGACGTTGCAGCGCTTGAGGCCGTCCAACGGAAGGAACAGTGCGGTGTGCAGGGTGTTCCGCTTGCTTTCGAGTTCATGACGCTCGTCGGGTTTCCATTCGAGCTTGAGTTTCGTGTCGAGTGCCGTAAGCATATGGGCTAGGCAGCCTACGGTAAGAACGTACGAATCGTTGTCGCGTTTTGGGGCATAGGGGTCTGTCAGCTTGCGAATGTCGGGGTCGCCCATGATCTTTGTGCAGCGCTTCAGCAGTTGAGGGTGGTCGGCCAAGATCGTCGCGAGCGGTAGCGACGCGTAGTTCTTGATGGTCGCGGCGGCAAAGGCGGCGTCATATTCGTTTGCATATGCTCGCTCAATGCGGGCATCCAGAATGCTTTTCTTATCGCCGTCTTCAGCGTGGTGGTTTGTCATAGCTTCTCCAATCGGTTGATGTTCGTGCTGTTTGTTGATGTGTTGGTTGTCGTGAGTGATGTGCTTGCCGTGGGTGATGTGCTGACGTTGGGGTGCTATGCGGTTTTCAATGAGCCCGTGAGACAGTTGCTGCAGGGGCGGGATGGAACGGCCCATGCAAGGCGGAAGACATCGTGCTCAAAATCGAGACAGCAATGCCCTAGGTGCCTCACATGTGGCAGTTACCTCATTAAGTTGTCATTACGTTTGGGGTTGTACTTTGCCGATCTTCCTTCTCTTACACGCTAAAACTCAAACTTCATATGCTCGATCTACTTAAAACCGCAACGGCGGTCTTATATCAACTTATATGTCGGAACGCGTCTTTGCAAGTACTTTTTTGCCTTTGTTTCAAATGGGGTGGTTTTGCAACCGTCATACGTGCGCTGTGCGAACGTGCCCCGGCTCGGATAAGATAGTGCGATCGAGTTCTACCGCGCTCACTGCAAGTAGTCTTTGTTGCTGAGATAGGTCACGGCCGAAAGGGGCCCGTATCCCAACAGATACGGGCCCCTTGCTATTTAAATGGGCATGAGGGTGTATTGAGGGGGGATGTCTTGCTGTCGGCATCCGCGTGCGGTGCCATTCGCTCATATGACCCAATCCGCTGTCAAGAGCCACAATGGCCCCGCCGACCGCTTGCAATCGGTCGGCGGGGCCTGCCGTTGAACCCGTCCCGGTCCGCCCCCGGCATGTCGTCGACGCCTTCGGCTCAGTCTCATATCCGCGGATACCGTTCTGTCGGCCCGCACTCCATTCCTTCGGCGGGGTTCCCCAAGTCTGTCGAGGCGCATGCGGAGGGCTCCGCGCGCACAGCGAAATAGGGGGTATCCCCGAAGGCCGCCCGGCTCGCCGGGACGGGGGCTATGTCTATTCCGCGCCCTCCCGGCACATCATGCCGAGGGCCCAGAGCCACCTCACGAGCTCGGCCGCGGTGGCCGCGTTGGCCTTCGCCGCGGGCACGCCGCGGGCGAGCATCTCCTCGCGCCGCCGCAGGAGCCGCTCGGACCCCTTCCTCCCGTGCATCCTTATCTCGAGGGGCACGCCCGTGTCCCTCGGCATGAGCTTCGGCTGGTGCCGTGCCGCGGCGTAGCACCATGAACCCTCAACGGCCAGCTTCCTCACGAGCGCGTTGCCCGCACCGCTGATGCCTCCGAGCCGCACGGAGTCGCCACTCGACCTCTGACTCGGCGCGAGGCCGAAATAGGCCGTGACCTGCCTTCCGGAACGGAACCTCGTGAAGTCGCCGACCTCGGCCGAGAAGGCCGCGGCCAGCGCGAAGGCGCAGCCCTTGATCGACTGGAGGGCGGCCACCTCCGCGGCGATCGGGCTGGCATCCACGGCGGCCCCGTACTCGGAGAGCAGGTCCGCCCGGGCCTCCGCCGCGGCCTCGACCTCGTTCCTCAGGGCGGCGAGCGTCCGAACCCCGCCATCGTCCTCCGGCCTGACCTTGTCGAGCCACCTCAGGAAGTCGTAGGTCCAGTACTTCCTCGGGTTGCCGGCGGGCGTGGTGCCGCCGTAGACGAACCCTCGCCTTGCGAGGAAGGCGAGCAGCCGCTGCTTGGCGGTCGCCAGGCGCGCGGTCGCCCCGTCGTAGGCGCCGGCGAGGTCCCTGATGCCTTCGACCTCGGGGGAGGGGATCCATACGGGGGAGATGTCGTGGGCGAGTATCGCCTTGGCCATCCTGGCGGCGTCGTTCCTGTCGTTCTTGGAGGCCGAGTCGGCGGCCGACCTGGGGATCTTCGAGACCGCGGCGACGACGCACTCGACGCCGAGCCCGGCGAGCTCCCTTTGCGGGGCGAAGCCGAGGTAGCCGCTCTCGTAGGCCGCGAGCGACGGCCCGGGGAACCCATCCATCCACCCGGCGATCTCGCCCCAGGGGTTGCCGGGGAACCTCCTCGTCACGGCCTCGCCGGTGTCCGCGTCGAGGGCGCAGACGGTGGTCGACCTCAGGTGGACGTCCATCCCGAACGCGGTAGAATGCTTTGGCATGGGAGCCTCCCAACCTCGTTGCGGCGCGGCTGCGCCTATGGCACTTCAACATCATTGTCGCAGCCCCGACCCGCGGTCACGAGCGGGGGCTCCTATCTTTTTAGTGCCCTCGGATTGGGTCATAGTGTCTGTCTGTAAATATACGTTTACAGCTAATTTCATACCACTTGTCGGAATGCGGACGCTGTCCTTGCATGTCGGGCGTACATTGAACGTGGTTTTTCGCGTGAAACCACGAATCGGTTGTCAGTCCTGAACAAGGAGGCCCAGCATGACGCTTGCCAAACCCATCAATAAATACATCGACTATATCGATGCCCCCGAGGACACGTTTGAGCAGTATGTCGAGAAGGCGTTAAAGTACAACTTTCGCTGCGTATTTGCGAACCTTCAGGAGTACGAGACGGGCCGCGCCATGCTCGAGGGCTCTGACATCATCCTTGCCGGCGCCATCGACTTTCCCCAGGGCACTATGACGCTTGAGGAGAAGCTTGCGAGGTTTGAGGAATACGCTGCGTGTGGCTTTACCGAGATTGACTACGTTTTGAATCAGGGGTCGATCGAGAACCGCGATTTTGATGCCATCGAGCGCGAGATGACTACCATTGCTGATTTTTGTCGCGCGCATGGCATCACTGACAAGGTAATCGTCGAGATGTGCAAGCTGGACGGCGACGACGCCGCCAAGCGCCGTGTATGCGAGATCGCGCTGGAGGCCAAGCCGGGATTCCTTAAGACATCGACCGGCAGAAGCTTTGGCGGTGCTAAGCTCGAGGACGTGCGGCTGATGCACGAGGTGCTCGGCGATGCCGTGGCAATCAAGGCGGCGGGCGGTATCCATAATTACGAAGAGGCTTGCGCATTCATCGAGGCCGGCGCCAGCGCGTTAGGTGCATCGGCGGGCATCGCGATCGTCGAGGGCGCACCGACGGATGAGCGTCGCTAGCAGACGTATTTGACCTGAGCGATAAAGCTTCACGACCACACGCCGTTCATGTTCGGGACAATATGACATTTTTCCCGTTGCAAACGGAGTCGCGGTGGCTGTTCTGTATGATGACTCAGACAAGGTTATTCAATGACAGGGAGGCATATATGGCAATCAAAGCCATCGCAATGGATATCGACGGTACGCTCACCAACGACCAAAAGGTCATCAGCCCGCGTACGCGCGAGAAGCTGCTCGCGGCGCAGGAGTCGGGCATTAAGCTCATCTTGGCTTCGGGCCGTCCCGCATGGGGGCTGCACGCCTTGGCGCAGGAGCTCGACCTTCAAAACCATGACGGTCTGCTAGTTGCCTTTAATGGTGCGCATGTGGTCGACGCTCAGACCGATGAGGTCCTTTTTGACCAGGCCATGCCGGCTGACGAGCTGCACCGTCTGATTGATCATCTGCGCAATTTCGACGTGATCCCTATGATTTCGCTCGGTCGCGATCTGCATGTCGAGGATTCGTATCGCTGCATGATTACGCTGCCGGATGGCTCGCAGAAAAACATCGTCAAATACGAGCGCGATGCGTGCGACCTTAAGATCCGCGAGGTCGAGAGCTTGCATGAGGTCGCGGACGCTTATCCCGTGGACAAGCTGCTGACGGCGGGCGATCCGGCCTACCTGCAGGCGCATTACGAGGAGATGTATGCGCCCTTTACCCAGACGCTTTCGGGCATGTTTACGGCCGACTGGTACTTTGAGTACACGGCGCCTGGTATCGACAAGGCCCGCGCGCTCGAGGGCGCCCTGCCCAAGCTCGGTATCGATGCCAGCGAGGTCGTATCGTTTGGTGACGGCCAGAACGACAAGTCCATGATTGAGTGGGCCGGCACCGGTGTTGCCATGGGCAACGCAGTCGATGAGGTTAAGGCGGTAGCCCAGATGGTGACCGCCAATAACAACGAAGACGGTATTGCGGTGGCGTTGGATAAGCTGCTGGGTTAGAATCGCCGATAATGCATGGTTCGGGCGCCTGCTTACAGGCGCCCTTTTGTTAGGGAGGGTGCCGTGTCCGCATTTCCGTTCGACGCCGTTATCTTTGACATGGACGGCGTCATTGTCGATACCGAGTATTACTACCTGGGCGAGACTGCCGCGTTTGCCAAGGAGCTTGGGCTTAACCTGACTCAAGAGGAGTTGAATGGGCAGGTTGGTACCTCGCATCAGTTCTTCCTGCATATGCTGGTCGATTGGTTTGAGCGCGCCGGTAAGGGGCATTTTACTGGCGAGGAAGCGTTGGCCCGTTGGGATGAGTGGGCGCATGAGCGTCCGCGCGACTATCAGACTTTGATTAACCCAGGCGCCGTGGATACGATTCGAGAGCTGCCGCGCCGGGGCGTTCGCGTGGCGCTTGCCAGCTCGTCTCCCATGGATAGCATCGAGGAAGTGCTCAATGCGTGCGGGCTGTCGGATGCCTTTGAGTATGTGGTGAGCGGCGAGCAGTTTAAGGAGAGCAAGCCCGAGCCCGACATCTACCTGCATGCGCTGGACCTGCTGGGGCTGCCCGCGAATCGCTGCTGCTGCGTTGAGGATTCGGTGCCCGGCATCACTGCCGGCAAGCGAGCCGGCCTGACGGTCATTGCCAAGCGCGAGGAGCGCTTCGGCTTTAGCCAGGATGCCGCGGACAAGATTATCGACCAGTTGCCGGAGCTGCTCACGCTTTCTTAGGAGCGCGGTAGTTGCGCGTTTTTCGGGTCAGATGAGTAAATACCCGACATTTTGGTGCGATAGCAAGCATACTTTATGCTAATGCGGGCTCAAGGGCTTGTTGAATGTCCTTGAGCCCGCTTTAGACTTAATTGCGCTGGGAGAGGGTATATGCCACCGACTGAAGGGCTAACTGACGGTAAAGCTGCGATACCGCTGTACCAACAGGTTATCGATATCATCAAAAACGAAATCAACTCCGGTGCCTACAAGGCGGGCGAGCGGATTCCCAACGAATTTGAATTAGCTGAAAGCTATAAAGTTGGCCGTGTTACCGTGCGGCGCGCTATTGAGGAGCTTGTCCAGCAGGGCTATCTAACGAAGCGACAGGGGAAAGGCACGTTTGTCAATGCCCCCAAGCTTAAGCGCAAGATTCGCCAGAAGGATGACGTCCAGAGTTTTTCGGACGCATGCCGCGTTAACGGAATGGAACCGGGGGCGCGCGTCATTTCGAGAAAGATACTGCCGGCGGATTCCACCGAAGCGCAGTTCTTTGGTGTTCCCGTTGGAACTGATTTGATTTGCGTTGAGCGTGTGCGTACTGCCGATGGGGTCCCCGTCATGCTTGAGAACAACATATACGTTTACGAGGACAACGCTTATCTATCAACGGCACCTCTATCTAACCAATCCATTTTTGAGTTCGTGCGCAACCGGACGGGCCGTACGCCCGCGTTTACCGACCCGTGCACGCTCGAGATCGCGTGCGCCTCGCCCGAGGTCGCTCGGCTGTTGGCGGTTTCCGTTGGCGAACCCTTGTTTTACATGGATGCCTTCTTTTTCGATGAGCAGCGGCGGCCGTTTATCATCGGTCGTCAGCGGATCGTTGGGTCTCGCTACGTTTTTGACATCTAGGACATTGCGAATGGAGACGCCCGGTGGATCATCTCACCGGGCGTCACCATACCGTTCACGGCGCGAACGCAACCGTTCAACCGTGTCGCGGCAATCAGTTTGAAATTATCTTGATGACGAGAAAAGCTGCTGGTAATCTATGGGACGTCATAGAACGTTTGCATTGTGCAAACGTTGAAGCGAGATGCGATGCAGTCTCGAGTTCTTTGGAGGTATCTATGTCAGATACGAAGGCGAAGAAGACAAACAGACGTTTTAAGTTCAAATTACCGCATGTCTATACGATCATGTTCTTGCTGATCGTTGTCTTTGCGGTCCTGACTTGGATCGTTCCCTCTGGTCAGTATCAGCGCAAGACGATTTCGACAGCGGCGGGCGAGCGTGAAGTCGCCGTTGCTGGAACCTATGAACAGGTCGATAAGAACTACACCGATTCCGAGACCGGCGAGACCATCAATCTGGGCCAGGATATCTTCGCGGTCCTGCAAGCGCCCACCAAGGGTATCCAAGAAGCTGCCGACGTCGTTGCGTTCGTCTTATTGATTGGCGGATCGTTCGCAATCATCACCAAGACCAATGCTTTGAATGCCGGCATGAGCCGTGTGGTTAAAAAGCTCAAGAACAAGGACATCCTCATCATTCCCATCACGATGACGTTGCTGTCCATTTGCGGCACTACGTTTGGTATGTCTGAGGAAGCCCTGCCGTTCTATGCCATCTTCATTCCCATCATGATGGGTATCGGCTATGACTCGATGACGGCATTCATCATCTGCTTCCTTGGTCCCAACCTGGGATATTGTGCTTCGACCATCGACCCGTTTAATGTTTTGATCGCCCAAGGCATCATTGGCATCGAGGGCAATCCGCAACTGTGGCTGCGCGCCGTTTCTTGGGTCATCTTCACTGCCGTCGGTATCGCATGGGCCATGCGCTATGCCATGCGCGTCAAGAAAAACCCCGAGTCGTCCATTACGTACGAGGACGATAAGCTCAAGCGTATTGAGTTTTCCGTGACCGATGCCTCCATCGAGGAAGAGTTCACTATCCGTCAGAAGCTCGTGCTTATCGATTTTGCTTGCGGTATGGGCATTATCGTCTGGGGTCTTGTTACCCAGGGTTGGTACATGAATGAGATTTCCGCCGTGTTCCTTGGCATGGGCCTGCTTGCCGGTATCCTGGGCGGTCTTGACCAGCAGACGATCGCAGAGGAGTTCGTTAAGGGTCTTGCCGACTTTGCGTACGCTGCCATCGTTATCGGTATCGCTCGCGGTATTCTGGTCATCGCCGAGGGCGGCATGATCATCGACACCATCCTCCAGGCGCTCGCTACTGCGCTCGCCGGTGCACCCGCCGCCGTCTACACCACGTTTATGTATATCGTCCTTGGCCTGCTCTCTTTGCTGGTTCCCTCGAGTTCTGGACTTGCGGCGCTCACCATGCCCGTCATGGGTCCGCTGACCGAGCTTATGGGCCTCAATCCCGAGGCTGCCGTTACCGCGCTCCAGTTTGCTAATCAGACCATCAACACTATCAGTCCCGTGGCGGGCATGACGGTCGCCGGCCTTGCCGTGGCTAAGATTTCGTTTGGCCAATGGTGGAAGACCATTTGGAAGTTCTTCATTTTCATGGTCGTCTTTGGCCTGATCGTAACGGCAATCTCTGGCATGCTTCCGGTGTAGGTGGTTGTGATGTCTGATCGTTTGACGGTCCTGACGTCTAAGAGCGTCTTTACCGGTACGGGTGACCTGCCGTTTGAAGGTTTCGTAGCGGTCCGTGGCAATCGAATTGAGGCTGTTGGCACCAAGTGTGAGGTAGCTTCGTATTTGACCCAAGCGGACGAGGTAGTTGACCTGGGCGACCGCACCGTCATGCCTGGCCTGATCGATGTGCATACCTTCTATACAGGCTGGGCGCTGCGGACGTTGGGGTCTGATCTGTCCGGCATCGCTGATGCCAAAGAGGCCGTGTCGCTCTTGCGTGCATGGAAAGAAGATCATCCGGATTGCGCGGCGGCTTTTGGCCACAGCCTACCCGAAACGTTGGCATCGGATGCCGAGAACGCAAATACGGCAGCTGTGTTTGACGATTGTTTTGGCGATATTCCTGTCGTCTGCTTTACACCGGGTGCGGAGACCTGCGTTCTCAATGCTGCCGCCAGTGCACGATACGGCTTTACACCCCAGGCGTGCTATGCCGAGAAGATCTGGCGCATGATGAGCGATTTCCTCGCGCTGCCCGAGGTACGTGCGGGGTATTCGGACTACATGAGCATGCTTAACGAGCGCGGCGTTACCGCCATCAAGGAGATGGCGTTTGATGACTACTACGGTTTTGCCGACGAAATGGCTCGCCGTGAGGAATCTGGTGAGCTGACGGTTCGCGTCTCTATGATGTCGCAGCCGGTGGGTGCCGGTGCAAATCTGGCATATGCCCGCGAGGCACGAGCGCGCTTCCGGGGACCGTTCGTTCGTTTTTCTGGCTTCAACCGTATGACCGATCGCGGCGTATGGGCGGGGCTTGCCGAGATGATTGACCCCTATGAGGACTCGGCCGATGCGGGCGCTGCCGGCAAGACGGTCGTCGAGGAGCCAGAGTGGGATCTGATTGAGAACGAGCTGCGTGCAATTGATGCTGACGGCTTCCGATATTCCTTGCATTGCCAGGGCGATGGCGCCGTTCGTCGCACCGTGGCGCTCTATGCCTCGCTGCCTCGAGACGAGCATGGACGGATGCTTCGCCGTCATGCGATTACCGATCTCGAGAACTCTGACCCGACCGATCTTGTCGAGTTTGGCAAGTTAGGTGGAATTTGCGAGGTCTATCCGCAGATTCTGACGCTGGACCGGCGCGAGGATTGCCTGTCGATGATGCGTCGACAAATTGGCGAGACGCGACTTTTGCACAGCTGGAATCGCCGCGGCATGGAAGATTCCGGATGCACAGTGTGCTGTGGCACGGATTTGCCGCTGTTGATTCCGAGCTTGGGCGAGTCAATCTACAGTGCGTGCGGCGGATACTTCGACGACGGACTGCCCGTGAATGAGGTCAACACGCTGACGCTTGTCGAGCTCTTGTGCGCTTGGACTGCCGGGGGCGCGTACGACCTGATGCGCGAAGACGAGCTGGGTACGCTTGAGGTTGGCAAGCTTGCCGATATCTGCGTGCTCGATCGGGATGTGTTCGACCTCGATTATCGCGACGCACGCGATCTTGCGGTTGACATGACGATGTCGGACGGACAAATCGTGTTCGATCGAAATAAGGAGGCATAAGATGCCTGAATCCAAACCGACGCTGCGCCGCGAGCAGATTGCGGGCATGAATATCCACTACATCATGTGGTCGCTCGATTACTTCCTTGATGTGCAGCAGCGCTTGGGCTTTGAGTCCATTGAGCTGTGGTGTGCGGAGCCGCATGTGACGCTCGACCACACGGGCTACTTTGAGGCTGAGGTCCTGGCGAAAAAGGCTGCAGACCGTGGGCTTAGGTATCGTACTCTGTGCCCCGAGAATGTTGTCTATCCTTGGCAGTACTGCGCACGCAAACCGCTGCATGAACAGCGCAGCCTGGCGTACTTTAAGCACGGCATTGAGCTTGCCGAGGTACTTGGGTGCGACCGTATGTCCGTCAACTCGGGCTGGGGCGACTGGGACGAGGACCGCGAGGAAGCCTGGAAGCGCAGCCGCGAGCACTTGTCCATTCTGGCGGAGTATGCCGGCGAGCACGGTCTGGTGCTTACGATGGAAAGTCTGCGTCCCGAGGAGAGCAACCTTGTGACGACGGTTTCCGATGCGAAGCGCATGATTGACGAGGTCGCGAGCCCGTACTTACAGCCTATGGTTGATACAACCGCGATGGGCGTTGCAGGCGAGACGCTCGAGGACTGGTTTGCCGCCTTTGGTGATGGGGCAATTCACGAGATGCACTTTATCGACGGTGACCCGTATGGCCATCTGGTGTGGGGCGATGGCAAGCACGATATGGACGCCTTCGTCGCCACGCTCAACGCCCATGGTTTCGACGGCATGCTGGGCCAGGAAATCACGGACGGTCGTTACTACGATGATCCGGCGGCGGCAGATGCCAAGAACATGGCCGCATTCGAGAAATATCTGATTGACTAAAACAACTATCGGCCACGCAGCCAACGTCATTGATTGCGGCCAAACAAGAAAGGAACTGGATATGAACGCACACGATCTGATCAAAGAGGCAATTGCCGAGAAGGGCAAGTTCGACAGCGTCTACTGGATTGCTTGCGGTGGCTCCATGATTGATTTGATCCCGGCCCATGAGCTTCTGCAGCGCGAGGCAACCACCTTCACTTCGTATATCTATACGGCTCGCGAGTTCGATATCATGCGTCCGCGTCGTCTGGGCGAGAAGTCCCTGGTCATCGCTTGTAGCCACAGTGGCAACACCCCTGAGGTCGTCGAGGGCTGCGAGATTGCCCTTGCTGCCGGCGCTACGGTGATCGCCCAGACCGACAACGCTGGATCTAAGATCGACACCGGTAAATGGACCACGTGGGTCTACCCGTGGGGCGAGGGCGTGCCGCAGGCCGAGGTCCCCGCTGGCATTTCGCTGTCGCTTGCGGCAGAGCTGCTCGATCAGCAGGAGGGTTACGCCGATCTTGCCGATATGTATGCCGGTATCGCCGAGATGGATAAGATTCTTCCCCCGGCACGCGAGAAGGTAAATGCCGAGCTGGGCGATCGCTTTGCCAAGCTTTGCCAGGAGCACGAGTTCTTCTATATTCTGGGCAGCGGTCCCAACTTTAGCCAGACCTACGGTTTCGCTATCTGCTCTCTTATGGAGATGCAGTGGCAGCACTGCAGCTACATCCACTCTGCCGAGTACTTCCATGGCCCCTTCGAGGCTACTCAGGATGGCGTTTTTTACTTCCTGCAGATGGGCTCCAGCGAGTGCCGTGCTATGGACGAGCGCGCCCTGGCGTTCCTTAAGACGCATACCGATACGCTGATGGTGCTCGATGCCAAGGAGTACGGTATGGAAGCCGTGCCGGCGAGCGTCCGTGCCTATCTGGACCCGGTGCTGTTCTATGCCATGAACTGCGAGCTGCGTGCCGCACGCGGCAAGGTGTTTGATCACGATCCCGATTTCCGTCGCTATATGGGTGTTGTCGAGTACTAGAAGGAGCAAAGGCCATGGCATTTAACGTTAACGCGCTCGGATTTGGCGACAACGTCGTCGATCGCTACGAGCATATCCACACCATGTATCCCGGCGGCAATGCGGTGAACTTCGCCGTTTATGCCAAGAAATGCGGTGCCGCACGCTCTGCATACATGGGCATTTTTGGCAATGACGCCGCTGCCGAGCATGTCATTGCAAGCCTCGAGGATGAGGGTATCGAGCTTGACAAGTGCGAGCAGATGATTGGCGAGAACGGGGCGGCTCGCGTGACCGTCGTTGACGGTGACCGTGTCTTCCTTGGCTCCAACGAGGGCGGTATCCGTGGCGATGTGCGCTATGTCCTTGATCGCTTTGACCTTGCGTACATGAAGCAGTTCGATGTGGTTCATTCGGGCAACTACTGCTTTACCGAGCGCGAGCTGCCCAAGTTGAAGGCTGCGGGCGTCACGGTCTCTTTTGACTTTTCGGACGACTCCACCGACGAGTACTACGAGCAGATTGCGCCCTACGTCGATTTCGCTTTCTTTAGTGCGGCGGATGCCGCGAGTGAGGACGAGATTCGCGAGCGTCTGGCATGGGTGAAGGGCCTGGGTCCGCGTTTTGTGTCGGCTACGGCGGGCGCCGAGGGCTGCATTGCTTACGACGGCGAGCGTTATTACCGCCAGCTGGCTAAACCGGTAACGGACATGAAGGACACCATGGGGGCGGGCGACTCGTTCCTCACCTCGTTTTTGATGTGCTATCTCGATTCCGCCAAGCGTGGTGAGGATGGCGCCGAGGCCATCGAGCGCGCGCTCGACTTTGCTGCCGGGTTTGCCTCGACCGTGTGCGGCATGGAAGGTTCTTGGGGCCACGGAGCGCCAATCGTCGAATAGCTTAAGAAAGCGTACGGCGGTCTGGCTATGAGGTCTTGGACAGCCGATGCAAAACAATAAGCAAAACGCGAAAAGGGGGCTCGCCATGTGGTGGGTCCCCTTTTGAACATTGGAGAAGACCATGGGTATTAAAGCGTGCGCGGCTGGTTTTTGCTGCGCGGACGTCTATCAGAACATCGGCGTGTTCTATCCGACTGGTAACGGCATTGACTGGGGTATCCATCTTGCACGAATGGGCGTTTCGGTATCCGCCGTGTCGGTTGTCGGCAAGGACGAGTACGGAGACAAGATGAGAGAGGCGCTGGCCGCTGAGGGGTTCGATATCTCACATCTGCGGGTGGAGGATGGCGACACCTCGGTGATGCTCATGGCATTGAAAGACGGCGTCGATCGCGTGCATCTCGAGGCAATCGATGGCGTAATGGAGACATATCGTCCGAATGAAGATGACCGGGCGTTTATCCTAGAGCATGACATCATTCATACCGACCTGTTTGGCAATTGTTTGGACCTCCTGCCCGAATGGCATGATGCGGGCAGGACGGTGGTTATGGACTTCTCGGTGTTCAGCCAGGATCCCGAATATGCATGCGAGGCTCATTTTCCTTACGTAGACTATGCGTTCATGTCGTTTGAAGAGGACACTCCGGAGCTGCGAGACTGGGTACGCCACGTGCAGGAATTGGGACCGCGCGTTGCGGTTGCCACGCTTGGCGAGAAGGGAAGCATTGCCTATGACGGTGAGCGCTTCTATGAGTGCGGGATCGTACCGGCGGAGAAGGTCGTTAATACCGTGGGTGCCGGCGACTCGTATATTGCCGGGTTTACCAAGGGCGTGATCGATGGCCTTGATATTCCGGCGTGTATGAAAGCGGGCGCTGAGCTGTCGTCCCGAGTGATTGGTTCGTTTGAGCCGTACTAGGGTCAAATGCCTGGAAAGGAGTACGAAATGGTTATCGACATGTTGGTCCATCCTATGCTCTACGGCGAGATCTGTAAGCCGGGTGATGAGCCTGATGGATTCGGCTTTTGGTCACGAGAATTTGGTATGGGGCATATGGGCCCCATGGATTGGGATGAGCTTCAAGTCGAGATGGACGTCTGCGATGTGCAGAAGAGCGTGCTCATGCCGCTCGATGTAACCACGGCATGCGGAGGACACTTTGGCACCAACGACCAGATTGCCATGCTGGTTGCCGCGCATCCCGATCGTCTGTGGGGATTTGCGAGCGTAGACCCGCAGGTGAGCGGTGCCGCAGACGAATTGGAGCGCGCCTTTACCGAGTTGGGGGCAAAGGGGCTTTGCCTGCATCCTGCAAAGCAGGGTTTTGCCCCCGATGATGCTGTGGCCGAGCCGCTTTACGAGCTGTGCGAGCGCTATAACAAGCCGGTGGTTTTCCATGCCGGTATGTCTTGGGAGCCTGGCGCAGAGCTCTCGCGCAGTAACCCGCTTGCATTTGAGCACACAATCGCAACGCATCCAAATGTGCGCTTTAGTTTGACTCACTTTGGCTGGCCCTGGGTGCGCGAGACCGTGGCGATGCTGCTCAAGTATCCCAACTGCTACACGGACACCTCTATCACTTACATCGATTCGCCCGAGGAGATGATGCAGCGTCTTTTCACGGTCGATATGGGGCCGCTGTGGTATGAGCGTGCGCTATCGCATCAAGTGATGTTCGCCAGCAATACGCCGCGCTTCCGTGCGTTCAAACTCAAGCGGGCGCTCGATACCGTGTCCATGCGCGATGATGCGCGAGAAAGGCTCTACTGGGGTAATGCCCTGCGTTTTCTTGAAGGGGATGAGTGAACATGGTGACGCTCGAGACATTGAGCTATCTATCGACTGCTCCGGACCAGTTCATCGATATTACCGAAGACGTGCACGCTGCCATCGAACGCAGCTCGGTGACGAATGGCTTGGCAGCGATTATTTTGTCGCATACGACCTGTGGAATCGTGGTAAACGAGGGGCTGCCCTGCGTGGAGACGGATCTTATGGAGACGCTTGATCGCATCGCCCCACTCGATGCTCCCTATGCGCATGCACACTTCCTGCCGAGCTATGGAGCCACCGGCAACAACTCCTGTGGGCATATCAAGAGCATGATTTGTGGAAACAGTTGCTTCTTTCCCGTCCAAGATGGCCACATCGTGTGCGGAGGTGCCCAGAACATCTATCTTGCGGAGTTTGACGGTCCGCAGAAGCGAAAAGTGTACGTCGAGGTGCTGGGGGAATAACGTTCCTGCAATAATGAGCTGCACCCCAAAACTTGGACGGCTTAAATAAGAACTACGCCGCAAGGGACTGGCTCCGGAACTCCTCCGGGGTCAGTCCCTTCAGTTTAGTCTGCGTCCTCTGCCAGGTGATCCGTTGTATTATCCGGGCGGAAGCGTGTCGCAAGTCGTGGAAGCCGCCAAGCGCAGTTCACGCGCTGCATTTTTAGCGGTGCCTGGGCCGGTGATCTCGGGCTGATTGACCGAGATTTCACTCACACCATGCGTCGCAAGACGGCGCTGCGCCTGGACGACCTCAAGCTTTTTCACTTCATCACGAGCGAGGGGGGGGGAGGTTTATCTCGACGACCGCACGACTGCGGACATTGCCGATTCACTTCTCTTTAATTGTCTTCCAGATGCGATGGTCATCGGCAGTTCGGCTGCCGGTCGTGGTGCTTCGGGCGAGCTTGCCGATGAGGTCCGCGAGCGTCGCAGCGTGCGGCTGAGGCGACGGGGCTCGCGGCAGGGACACCTGTCTTAGTGGGAACGGGCGACTCTGGTGCCGAGGCCATTTCGACGGGTGTATTCCGTCCCGGCGATATGATGATTCAGTTGGGGAGTACGGCGTATTTCATCTACCTAGCCGATCATATGATCGATGATGCCCGCCTGTGGCCGGGGACGTTTATCATTCCCGGAACTTACGGGATCTGCGCGGGGACCAATACGGCGGGTGCACTCACATCGTGGCTGCGCCAAGAGCTGTATCGCGACGCCGTAGAGGCCGAGGACCACGGTGGCCCCGATGCATATTCGGTTATGGCGCATGATGCCGCCGATGTGGCGCCGGGTGCCGATGGGCTCCTGTGTCTGCCGTACTTTGCGGGGGAGCGTACTCCGCTCAACGATCCCGAGGCGCGTGGCGTCTTCTTTGGCCTGACCGGAAGGCATACGCGAGCCCATATGGTTCGCGCCGCCTTGGAAGGCGTCGCGTATACCGTTGCATCCCATGTCGACATTATCGAGCGAGAGCATGGACTGCCAATTGGGCGCATTATGCTTGTCGGAGGTGGAACCAAGAATCCAGTTTGGATGCAGGCTATCGCCGACGTATGCGGGCGCGAGGTCTCGGTTGCCAAGGTTACGGTGGGTGCATGCTTCGGTGATGCCATCATGGCAGCTCTCGCAGGTGGCGCCTATGCATCATGGGATGAGCTCGCCCAAGTCCTTGGCGTTGCGCAAACAATCGTGCCCGATATGGCTGCCCACGAGTTATATGCGTCGCGCCGTCATATCTTTGACGAATTGTATGCACGCAACCGTGATCTCATGCACGAATTGGTGTAATGCTGCCGAATTGTACTGCCTACCAATAGGGACTGCGTTGTGCGATTCGCATGCCCCTTGGCATTTTTGCCCACAGGGGTTAGCGAAGGTCAAAAACAGAGTGCGCATTTGCTAAAACTACCGACTCGATGCGCTTTGCGTCACAGTTTTTGAGTGAGGCAATGCGCATCGAGGTCCTTGCGAGCGATCTGATGAGCGACTGCGCGCTTGTTTCTGTGTTTGGCTCGGCCGGCGCATCGGTCTCGAGCAGCAGGCGGTCGAGTGGAATCTGTCGTGCGTATTCGCGACCGCGCTTGGTCGCGAGCATGCGTTCGTTGACGGAAAAATAGCAGCCCGCATTACGCGCGCGGGCGAGTTCGTCCGAAGTGCCGCTAAACCAGTGGAAGATGATAGCGGGGGAGTCGGGGTTTGGGATGAGTAGCCCATGCGATTCGAGGACGTCCAGTACGGCTCCTGCTGAACGAACGGCGTGAATTGATATCACGCGACCTGCAAGAGGATGCTGCACGAGGGCATTGCAGAGCCGGTCAAATGCCTGTATTTGTAGCGGTTCGCTTCCGGCAAAGCGCGCGGAAAAGTCGAGTCCTACCTCGCCGATATAGCGCTCTTGGTCAGCAACTTCGCAAAGCAGATTGACTTCGGCAGGACCGCAACGGCCGTCGGCGAGCCACCAGGGATGGAGGCCAGCGCCCGCGATAATGTTTGGGTAGCGGCTGGCCCGCTTTTTTGCTGCCGCGAAGTCGCGTGGGTCGACCCCGCAGTCAAAGAGCCCCAGATCCAACGCCGCCGACTCACTGGCTGCAGCATCGGGGCTGAGCATCAAATCAAGGTGACAATGCGTGTCAAAGAATCGCGGTTCCATCGCAGGGCATCCTGCTAGTCCAGGCGCTGGCCATCGGAGCGTACGCGCTCAGTGCCGCGCCCGCTGATCTGGCGGATAACCTCGCCGGCAATCATCTGGCCCATGATGGGCGGCATAAAGCTGGCGGTGCCCAACTCGGTGCGCTCGTGGATATTGGAAGGGTCGCGGGGCTGTGTCTTAACCGATTCCTCGCAGCTAAACAGTACATGTAGGCTCTTGATGCCGCGCTTCTTGCATTCTTTGCGCATGATGCGGCTCATGGGGTCACGTACCGTATCGAAAATGTCGGCAAAGCGGAGGCACTCGGGATGGAGCTTGTTGGCCCCGCCCATGGAGCTAACCAAACGAATGCCGTGGTCCTGAGCATATTTGGCAATGGTGAGCTTGGCCGAGATGGTGTCGATGGCGTCGACGACGTAGTCGAGCTTGCCGTCTGTTTGCTCCAAAACGCTCGCGAAGAACTCGTCGATGTTGTCGCTCAGCAGGTATTCGGTGCGCTTGATAACGGTGGCGGCGGGATTGATATCGCGAATCATGGCTTCCATAACATCGACCTTGCGTTTGCCGACGGTGCTGTGAAAGGCGATAGCCTGGCGATTGATATTGCTGGGCGCGACGATGTCCTTGTCCAGAATGACGAAATGACCGATGCCGCCGCGGGCAAGTGCCTCGCAGCAGTTAGATCCCACGCCTCCGCAGCCGAGCACCAGCACCGTGGCATCAGCGAGCTTATCGAGTGCCTCGCGGCCCATGATGATCTCGAGCTTGGTGTCGCGTGTCTCGTTGGGAGTTGCGGCTGTGGTTTCAGTCATAGACATCCTCCGATGGGGAAGTGAATCGTGTTCTAGCTATCGCCATTATAGGTAATCGCCCATAGGCTGCGATGGCGTTTGCTTTGATGTGGTTTGAAGCATTGCGGTTAGATAGTTAGACAAACATCTAAATATCGAGTATAGTGTGCGCGTCGAACGAAATGATGAGAGGAGGTCTTATGCCGGGAGAGGGTTTTAAGGCGCTGGCCGATCCTACACGGCGTCACATTTTGGAACTGCTGCGCGAGGGCAATCGCACGGCCGGGGAGCTTGCCGAGCATTTTGACATCAGCAAGCCGTCGTTGAGCCATCACTTGGCGACGCTCAAAAACGCCGGGTTGGTGACCGACGAGCGCCATGGCCAAAACATCGTATACAGCTTAAATACCACCGTCATGCAGGATTTGATTGGTTGGTTTATGGGCTTTACAAACACGGAAGGTGATAAGGATGAATAACGAAAACAAGGGCATTCACGCCACGGGGGTATCGCGGCGTGTGTGGATTGCGCTGATCGCTCTGTGCGTCGCCAATGTCGTAGCGCACCTCATGGTGATGCCGAGCTTGCCTGGGCAGATTCCCACGCACTGGGGCGCGAACGGCGCCGTCGACGGTTGGGGTCCCAGCTGGATGGCCTCCGCGCTCGGCGTGCTGCCTCTGGTGCTTCTCGCAATGTTCTGCGTGGTGCCGCGCATCGATCCCAAAGGTGAGGCATATCGAACCTCGGGCAAGTTCTATCAGGGCTTCGTAATCGCCTTCACCTTGTTCATGTGCGCCGTAAGCTGGTTGGGTGAGCTTACGGTCTGGGGCGTGGTGCCGGCGGTCGGTTCGGTCAACGTGCTGATTTCCGGTGCTATCGGTTTGCTGTTCATCGGCGTAGGCAACTACTTGCCGCGTGTGAAGCAGAACTATACGCTCGGTATCAAGACGCCTTGGGCGCTTGCCGATCCCGAGAACTGGCGCCGTACGCAGCGCTTTGGCGGTGCCTGCTTTATGGTGCTGGGTGTTGGTTTGATTGTGATGGGCGTGGCGGGTAGCGTACTTTCGAGCGAAGTCGTCGCCGCGGTGATTGCGGTTCTGGCGTTTGGTTCAGCCGGAGCTGCCTACGTCTATTCGTATCTGCTGTGGCGCAAATCGCAGCGAGCCGTTCGCTAAGGTTGCGGAAAACTAGCGTACGCAGTTCATAGTATGTTAAGGGGGACTTTTCCCAGGTAGTATTAGGGGTGTGGGCAACCATGCCCCTTTTTCGTTAAGTTTCAGAGCTGGTTTCCTTATTTCGTTTCTACTAAAGCGAAACAAAAATAGGGAAACAGCAGTTAGAAAGGATAAAACAGGCAAATGGCGGAGTTTATCTACCAGATGTATCAGGCTCGTAAGGCCCATGGCGACAAGGTGATTCTTGACGACGTGACCCTGAGCTTCTATCCCGGTGCCAAGATCGGCGTCGTGGGTCCCAACGGCATGGGTAAGTCGACCCTGCTCAAGATCATGGCCGGTATCGAGGAGGTCTCCAACGGCGATGCCAGGCTCACCCCCGGCTACACCGTGGGTATCCTGCAGCAGGAGCCGCCGCTCGACGACGACAAGACCGTCATCGAGAACGTGCGCATGGCGTTTGGCGACATGATCGCCAAGGTCGATCGCTTCAATAAGATCGGCGAGGAGATGTGCGACCCGGACTGCGACATGGACGCCCTCATGGCCGAGATGGGCAAGCTCCAGGACGAGATTGATGCCGCCGACGGCTGGGATATCGATTCCAAGCTCGGCCAGGCCATGGACGCCCTTCAGCTGCCCGATTCTGACATGCCGGTCAACGTGCTCTCCGGCGGTGAGCGCCGTCGCGTGGCGCTGTGCAAACTGCTGCTCGAGGCTCCCGACCTGCTGCTTCTGGACGAGCCCACCAACCACCTGGACGCAGAGTCGATCCTGTGGCTCGAGCACTTCCTGCACAACTACCAGGGTGCGGTCCTTGCCGTCACGCACGACCGCTACTTCCTGGACAACGTCGCCGAGTGGATCTGCGAGGTCGATCGCGGCCACCTTTACCCCTACAAGGGCAACTACTCCACCTATCTGGAGACCAAGGCTGCGCGTATCGAGGCCCAGGGCAACCGCGACGCCAAGCTCGCCAAGCGCATGGAGGCCGAGCTAGAGTGGGTGCGTAGCTCGCCCAAGGCTCGCCAGGCCAAGAACAAGGCCCGTCTGGCTCGCTACGAGGAGATGGAGGCCGAGGCTCGCGCAAGCCAGAAGCTCGACTGGACTGACATCCGCATCCCTGTGGGCCCGCGTCTGGGCAACAAGGTGCTTGAGGCCCATCACCTGCACAAGGAGTTCGACGGCCGCGTGCTCATCGACGATCTTTCGTTCACTCTGCCGCGCAACGGCATCGTGGGCGTGATCGGCCCCAACGGCGTGGGTAAGACTACGCTCTTCAAGACCATCGTGGGTCTGGAGCCGCTGACTTCGGGCGAGCTCGAGGTGGGCGAGACCGTCAAGATTTCTTACGTCGACCAGAACCGTTCCGGCATCGACCCCGATAAGAACCTGTGGGAGGTCGTCTCGGACGGCCTGGACCACATGATGGTCGGCGAGACCGAGGTTCCGAGCCGCGCTTATGTGGCGAGCTTTGGCTTTAAGGGCCAGGACCAGCAGAAGCGCGCTGGCGTGCTCTCCGGCGGCGAGCGCAACCGTCTGAACTTGGCGCTTACGCTCAAGCAGGGCGGCAACCTGCTGCTCCTCGACGAACCCACGAACGACCTCGACGTCGAGACGCTGTCCTCGCTCGAAGCGGCGCTGCTCGAGTTCCCGGGCTGCTCGGTGGTCATTAGCCACGATCGTATGTTCCTGGACCGCGTCGCCACGCACATTCTGGCGTGGGAGGGCACCGACGAGAATCCGGGCAACTGGTATTGGTTCGAGGGCAACTTCGAGGCCTATCAGGCCAACCGCATCGAGCGCCTGGGCGAGGACGCAGCCCAGCCGCATCGTATTCACCGCAAGCTGACGCGTGACTAGTCGAGCTCAGGTGACCTAACGAGAAAGGGACGATAACCTTGAGGGTTATCGTCCCTTTTTGTTACTTGGTAGAAGGCTCGACTTTATCGATGGTTCAGGCGGCTCCGAGACCGCCGGTGGTGTTGCGGCGAATGCGCACGGTGACCTCGCGGCGCTCGCCGGCCTGCGTGTAGCGCAGGGGGAAGCTTGCGCGGTTGCGCGCGACGTCGATGGTGCCGAGCTCGCGGGCGATCCAGTAGTACTCGCCGACGATGCCGAGCGTGTCGGCGCCGTAGGGGAGATAGGTCGACAACTGGTGTAGAAGCGGGCCGGGGCAGAAGACCTCGGTTGCGAAATCGACGGGGAAGTCCTCGGGGATGGTCGGTGCTGCGGGTACGGGGGTTGGGGCCGCTACGGGCGCCGAAACCAGTGCTGGTGCGGGAATTTGTTCGCAAGCAGCGGTGGGCACAGACTCGATGACGGGTGCAGACTCAGGCGCCGGTTCCGGCTTAACTGCGGAATCTGTCGGTTCCACGGAGACGGATGTGTCTTCAGTCTCGGCTTTGGCATCGGCTCGCGGGGCGTCCTCTGCCTCGACAGACGACTTTGCCTCGACCGGCGTGGACGCCATTGTGGTGATGCCGGCATTGGCGTTCTCGGGGTCGTAGACGACTGTGAGCGAGATGGCGGGCTGCGGTGTCTCGGGCTCCGGCGCTGACTCGGTAGCATCTTGATCGGCGGGTTCGTCGGACTGATCGTCCTCGGCCTCGTCGCCAAAGACATCGCTGTTTTGGAACGCAGGCGTCTCGGATTGGTCAGCGGCTTCTTCGGTTGTCGACTTGGGAGCCTCGTTGAGCTCCGCAGCGGCTTCCTGTTCTGACATGACTTCGGGATCGGTCATGGCGGCGATTTCGGTTTCGGCTTCTGCTGTTACCTCAATAGCGACTTCGATCTCTGCCTCGGGCTGGGATTCCGGCACAGCTTCAACCGCGGCTTCTGGTTCGGGACGCTTAACGTGCTTGGGGCGCACAGCCTTGAGGTCCTTCTCACCGCGCTTTTTCTTTTTGTAGGACTGCTTAGCGCCCTTGGCGGTCTTGGGCTTGTCCTCGCCCTTGGCAAGTGCGGCATCCCATGCCTCGTTGGCGATGACCGTGGCATACAGGCGACCGCCCTTAAAGACGGTCAGCTTAATGCAGTCGTCGAGTTCCTCGAGCAACTCGCGCGTGGACTCGAAGCCCAGGTCATAAGCAGTCATGTCGCCAGCGGCGAGCGCCTCCTCGACCTGCGTCATAAACGTTTGCTTGCCGCATCCGATCGCATCGCGCAACAGGCGATACAGATAGATGTGGTTGCCCAGCGATAGCGTGGGCCTAACTATTGTCTTGCTCATGGCAAATCTCCTCTTTACACATGTAAAGCATCTTACCATCGCATGGCGCTCGCCATGGCGGCGCCCAAGGCAAACGGGCGCGAACCGCTGTCGATTCGCGCCCGTTGTACAGGTCGGTTCTCTATGAGAGGCAAACGTGCTTAGTTGCCCGATGCCGTGCCTTGGCTCGAGCTGTCAGATGTCGTGCCGGACGCGGTTCCACTCGAGCTGTTGGTGTTGCTGTTGTCGGTAGATCCCGTACTCGATGTATTGCCATTCGCCTGGTCGCCCGTGCTCGGTTGAGAGCCGTCAGTCGTTTGGCTTGAGCCGGTCGCGCCGGATTGCGTGCCGCTGTTGTTCGCAGAGGAATCGACGCCCTGCGATTGGTTTTGGGTGTTCGATGACGAATCGGCAGAGGTAGAACTGTCTTGTGCGTCGTCCGTCTGTGCCTGCTGATCTTGTGACTGGGCGGTGCCATTTGCATCGCTCTCGGTCGTGCGCGACGAAAGGATTGGCTCGGGGCGCTCACCCAGACCCTCTCCGGCGGTGGTGATAAGGATGGCGCCGGCGCAGGCGATGACCGCGACGATGGCGATGGCGATCGAGAAGACGATGACCTTCTTTTGCGTCTGGCTGCGCTCTGCCGCTGCCTTGGCGCGCAGGCTGTTGGGGGCGACGCGCGCCGTGGTCGCGCGACCTGCAACCTGACGCATCTCCTGCGTGGTCGCGACGCCACCTAGGTGCTCCTCGACATTGGGTTCAACGGGCTCGTAGGCGCCGGCAGGGTAGTCGACAGCGGCATGCGTGCCCTTGATTGCTTCGGCGCTGGCAGAGATAAAGTGGCGGTAGACCTGCGAGGACACAACGGTGATGACCGAGCTCACGGCGGCGCCAATTACTGAACCAGCGATACCAATCTTGGAGGCAAGCGCGACGCTCGTGGCGGCAGCTGCGGCGCCGGCGATGATCTGGGGAATGGAAATGTCGTCAAACAGGCCCTTTTTGGGTGCGATGGCCATGGTCTGTCCGATGGAATGGTTCTCGTGCACGCCGTTGTTGAGCGATGCCGGCGTCATGACGCGCGTGCGCGGCGCGTCGGTATATTCAGTCGTCATACGGGGTCCTCCCGGTTCGTTTAGTGCTGCGACAGGTTGTTCAGCCCTCAGGGTACCCAGTCGGTGTGAACCGGAGATGGATTCGCCCGCAACACCATCAACTCACCAAAGCGCGAAACTTCTTCTCAGGCTGATCGAATGAAGACGGGGCGAATCGTTCGGATGTCGAAAGGAAGGTTGACCGGATTTGAAATCCCGTGGAATAATCGGGCTCGCGGCGCTGTTGCTTGCGCCGGGTAGGGAGCGTCATGAAAATCCTTAAGCGGATCAACAACAATACGGTTATCTGCGTAAACGCCAAGGGCCGTGAACTCGTGGCAATTGGCCGCGGTATCGGGTTTCCCAATGGCCCCGATGAGGTCACACTCGATAAGATCGAGCGAACCTTCTACGGTGTCGACTCGCGCTACCTAGCGCTGCTCGACGAGATCGATCCTCAGGTGATGGAGTTCTCCGCCCAGATTGCCGATATCGCTCGCTCCAACATCTCGCGCGAGCTCTCGGCAAACCTTCCCTTTACCATGGCCGACCATATCGCTTTTGCCATCAAGCGCTGCCGCGAGCATATGTTTGTGCAGATGCCGCTTTCCTATGACGTGCAGCAGATGTACCCCATCGAGTACAAGATCGCCCAGTTCGCGCTCGAGGGCATCAATCGCGGCTTCAACGTTAAGATGCCGCGGGGGGAGGCGAGCGGTATCGCGCTCTGCATCGTCAACAGCGTGGTCGCCTCGTCTTCAAAGGCCAAATCCAATACGGTGCGTAAGGACGAGGTGATGCTCGAGAACTTCACCAAGATCATCGAGTCCGAGCTGGGGGTTTGTGTGGACCGCGACGGCTTTGACTTTTGCCGCTATGCCACACACGTGCGCTACCTGCTGGAGCGCGTGCAGACAGGAGAGCCCCTCAACACGGAGAACGGTGCGCTCTATGGGCCGCTTTGCGAGCAGCATCCCGATGTGGCCGTGTGCGTCGACCGCATGGCCGCGCTTATCGAAGAACGCTTTGACGCCGCGCTCGCCGATGAAGAGAAGGTCTACCTGATGCTCCATGTCAATCGCGTCTGCGCGGGATCCAGGTCCTGATTGACCGCTCATCGCCGAAATTCGACCGTTTGCCGGTTTCGACTTTCGTAAAAGCATCTGTTGGATGTAGTTTCGTAGTCACATAAGGTGTTATTCGAGAAGAGCCTCGAAGCATGACGTAGACAGTTCCCTGTCCGCTTTGTGCTTTGGGGCTCTTCTGTTTTTGTCTTCTTCTTGCTTTTCTCGATTTGCCTCGTGTCAGGCCTGCCGTAATCGGTTCTTCGCGTGTGCGCAAACGGGAAGACAGAAAAGCAAGGGAGTTCAGCTATGACTGACAATAAGAAAATCGCCGCGGACGTGCTCGAGGCCGTCGGTGGCAAGGAGAACGTGACGTTTGTTGCGCACTGTATGACGCGCCTGCGTTTTAACCTCAAAGATATCGATGCCCCCGATATCAAAGAAGTGAAGAAGATTGGCGGTGTGTTGGGTGCTCAAATCTCCGGAGGGCAGTTCCAGGTAATCGTGGGCCAAAACGTGCCCAAGGTTTATGACGAGCTCTGCAAGATCGGCGGCTTTGCCAAGCAGGACGCCATCGACGAGAACCTTGATGCTCCTAAGCAGAAGCTCACACCTAAGGTTATTGGCAATAACATCCTCAACTACCTGTCAAGCTCCATGGTGCCTATGATCCCCGTCCTAATGTGTGCTGGCCTGTTCAAGACCGTAGCGGTGGTGCTGGGACCTACGATGGCGGGCGTGCTGTCCGACACAAGCGACCTTTATGTTCTGATGAACATGGTTTATGACGCAGCGTTCTATTTTATCCCCATCTACCTTGGCTATAATGCGGCTAAGAACATTGGCGTAACGCCTGTCCTCGGTGCCTTTATGGGCGGCATTCTTATCGACCCGACCATGATTCAGCTTGCGACCGATGGAGCTCAGTTCTCCGTTTATGGCATTCCTTGCGTCGCCGCAAACTACACAAAGACGGTCCTTCCCATTCTTCTGTCCGTGTGGGCGATGAGTTATATCGAGCGCTTCTTCCGCAAATATGTGCCAGATACCCTTTCAACGGTTTTCGCGCCTTTCCTTACCATGGTCGTCGCTGTTCCTGTGTCTCTCTGCGCTCTCGCCCCTGTTGGTTCATGGGCCGGTAATGCCCTCGCCGCCGGTTTTGAGTTCCTTGGTACTTCCGGTGGTATCGCCGCCATCCTCGGAGGAGGTATTCTGGCGGGTCTTTGGTGCCCAATGATTATTACCGGCATGCATGTGGCGGTTGCGATGATTGCCATCGCTAACTATATGACTGTGGGAACCGACAGCTTTGTTTTGGTTGCGACGGGCGTTAGCCTTTGGGCGACCTTCGGCTGCGAGGTGGCGACCTGGCTCAAGCTGTGCGATAAAGACGAGAAGAGCATGGCATTCGGCTATTTGGTCGCAAACATTGTCGGAGGCGTCGGCGAGCCTTTCATCTACGGCATGATGCTGCGCTATCGCCGCGTGTTTGTCTGGAAGATTATCGGATCCTTTGTTGCCGGTGCGCTTGCAATCGCTCTCGGAGCCACGGTTTATACTGCCGGCGCGGCATCCAACTTCTTGGAGTTCCTCGCGTTTGCGGGCGGCGGGACCCAGAATCTCATCAACTTTGGAATCGCTGCTGGTGCAGGCTTCCTTGTGAGCGCCTTGGGCACGTATTTCCTGGGCTTTACGGCGGATGAGCTCGAGAATGGTCCCGTTTCCGAGCGTTAAGTTTTCTACGGCCTGCGTGTGGCAGGACGCATTGGAAGGGCGTCCATGACGCCCTTCTCTTTTTGTATTTCTATTTCCGATGTTTGGGCGGCGTGTGCCGCGAAGAGTTGGAGTTGGAATGAACATAGAGTTTGGAATCTCGAAGATTGACGTAACACCCCAGTCTCCTTGCCGCATGGGCGGCTACAACAGAAAAGGTGCCTGGACGGATGTTCTTGATCCTATTGAGGTCAACGCTAGCGCTGTCTGTGTTGATCTTGTCCCGTTTATTCTTATCGAGCTCGATTCAATAATGGTGTCGAAAGATTTTTCCCTTTCGGTCAAGAACGCCGTATCGTCAAAAACGGGCATCGATTCGAGCAATATCGTCGTCGCATGCATTCATACCCATTCTGCACCATGCTATTTTAAGCTTGCCTACGAGGACACGTTACCTGAAACCGAATTGACGAGTGATTTGATTGGCTTGGCTACCGAGGCGGCGGTATCTGCATGGGCGTCCAGGTCGAAGGCGACCGTATCGATGGAGATGTTAGGCATCGAGGGACTGTACGGGAATCGAAATGTTCAGGGCGGTCCGGCCGATAAACAGGTAAGTATTTTCTCGTTTGAGGACGCTCAAGGTGGTCGCCCAATTGGAAAAATGCTGTTCATGTCCGCTCATCCTACCATCCTTAATGGGAAAAGCGCCGTCCTCTCTGCTGATTTGATTGGGCATGTCAGGCAGCGTTTGGAGAGGAAATATGGCTGTCCTGTACTTTGCGTCAACGGAACGTGCGGGGATGTGTCGACGCGTTTCTATCGGCAAGGGGAGGGAGTTGCCGAACTCGAGCGTACGGCTAACGAACTTTGCGCTCAAATTGAATCCAAGCGTGAGCGCGCGGCACTCAGAGTTGATACCCCGCGTTGGGGCTCTATCAGCATGAAGAGTGTCTACGATGCAAAAACAGATCCGGATTGGATCGAGATGACCAATCGGATAGAGGCTATGGATGCGAGCCCGATGCGAGACTTTCTCCTTAAGCGGCAACAGCTTAAACTCTCGATGGGGAAAATCGAGCTTGAGCTTCCGAGCCAGTTTGCGGTAATTGGTAACTGCATTTTTATCACGATGCCATGCGATACGTGTAGCACATTAGGCTTGGATTTTAAGAGGGCGTTTAGCCAATACAACGTCTTTGTTATCGGCTATGCGAACACGTACTGCAACTACCTTGTGCCTCAGGAAGACTACGGCAAGTATTTTGAAACCTACAACTCGCGAACGCCGCGCGGGGTTGCCGATGCGTTCGTTGCGCGAATCATTCAGGCGGTCGGTGCCGCGCTATAGCAGGCGCTATAGACCATCGTGGTAGATGAACCGGTCAGGATTATACGGAGCATGTATTGTGTCAATCATTGAACCTCTCATCCAACAAGTCCTTATCATGTTTTTGCTCATGGGAATGGGCTACGCTCTAAACCGCTTGGGCATATTGAGCGAGCAGGCTGCAATAGAATTCGGAAAGTTGCTCATCAACCTTGTGATTCCCGCAATCATTCTCAAATCATTTTGGATCGAGTATTCGTTTCAGAGGATGTATGAGTTGGGAATGACCTTAATGCTGTCGGCGGCGATGTTGTTGCTCGCTTGCGTTGTTGCCCGCCTGTTGTTCAGGGGCCGTCCCATCGACATTTTTGCTGCGGCATTCTCGAATGCTGGATTTGTGGGAATACCCCTTGTTGAAGCGGCGCTTGGAAAAGATGCCGTGTTTTTCATCACGTGCATGATCGCTCTTCTCAATGCCATGCAATGGACATACGGGCAGTATCTGCTGTCGGGGTCTAAAAAATGTATGAGTCCTAAAGCGATCCTGACAAGTCCAATGGTCATGGCTTTATTGGGCGGTTTCTTGATTTTTATCCTTCGTGTCCCAACGGTCCCTCTGGCACAGTCAGTGCTTTCGTATATCTCGGGGCTCAACACTCCGCTAGCAATGATGACTCTCGGTATCTATCTTGCTCAGTCTGATTTGATGGCGCTCCTGAGGGCGAAAAGCTTGTTTGCCGTCTCATCGGTCAGGCTGCTTGTCATTCCGATTCTTTCGCTCCTGTTCCTATGTCTCTTTCCATGTGATAGGTCAATTAAGATGGCGCTGCTGATTGCGGCTGCGACCCCCACCGGCGCGAATGTAGCTATCTTTGCCCAGCAGCATAATAAGGACTATCGATATGCATGTGGAACAGTCTGTGTTACCACCCTTCTGTCTATGTTCACTATGCCAGCGATAGTGTCCTTGTCTCAGCTAGTGTTCTAGGCGCTATGCCACGCACCTGCGGATGAACGCTTCGTGGCGGTCGATTATGGCCGGGGCCCAACAATCCGGACCGCCGTCGATCGTGCTGGCAACAGATGCCATCAACTCATCAAGGGGGCTTGCTATCATTGGTGCACTAGCTTGATGCTAAACTGAATTAATGATTGCGAGGTGGTTTACGTGATGTACCCGTATATGACATTCGAAGATGGTACCGAGGTCATTCATTCTGACCTGATCACAGATGGCGATATCGAAAAGGTCATCGTGCATTTTGAACGACCGACGGCAGAGGGTTTCGACTCCGCTCGTTGCGAGCTGCCTTCTTACAATTGGACCATGTGGGAGGGGCGTTTTACCGACGAGGAGAAGCGAGGTTTTGAGACTTTTCTGAGCAATAACGCCCATCTGCTGTATCGCTACGCCGCAAACGGAGGAGCTAAAGTTGCCTAGCCTTTTTCTTATTGGCGGCTATCGGGTCTTCTTTTGGTCCAATGAAGCGGGCGAGCCAATCCATGTCCATGTTTGCAAGGGGGCGCCTTCAGATAACTCGGCCAAAATCTGGCTGACTCGAAGAGGTGGCTGCATTGTCGCTAATAACAAAGCGAAGATCCCCCGGAGCACGCTTGATGACCTCTGTGAAATCATCGCCGCTCAGCATGAATTGATTTGCTCTAAATGGAAGGCATTTTTCCTTGTGGACGAGATCTCGTTCTACTGCTAAACGTCATCCCGGCTTCTCTTTTCCAATTTTAATCATGAGCTTGTCCCATCTGTGCTGATTGAACTTGACAGTACAATGGAGGCGGACTATATCGCCGCCGCTCGTTGCGGCTAACGGATGTGCTGGAGCTCGCATGAACGATTTTCTAAACGGTCAAGTTGAGAACGACGGTTTTTTGCGCGTGGCAGCGGCCTCGCCCAAGATTCGCGTGGCCGATGTTGAGGGCAATGCCGAGGTTGCGCTGGCGGCTGTTCGCGAGGCTACCGAGTGCGGCGTTCGTGCGCTCGTGCTGCCCGAGCTTAACCTGACTGGTTATACCGCGGCTGATCTGTTCCATAACCGCACGCTGCTGCACGCCTGCGAGGCGGCGCTGGTGCGCATCCTCGATGAAACGCGTGAGTTGCCGATCGTCTTTACTGTTGGCTTGCCCGTTGCGGTGACCGAAAACATCTACAATTGCGCGGCCGTGTGCTGCGCGGGCGAGCTTTTGGGCCTTACGGCCAAAAAGTATCTGCCCAACTATGGCGAGTTCTACGAGCGCCGTTGGTTTGCTCCGGCGCCTGCGGATCCCGTGTGGGTCGAGTTTGCCGGTCAGGGTCCGGTTCCGCTGGGTTCGGGGCTTGTCTACCGTTGCTGTGATGAGGGCGCCGAGGACCTGGTGCTGGGCGTTGAGGTCTGTGAGGACCTGTGGGTGCCGGCGCCCCCTTCGACCGAGATAGCGCTTGCCGGTGCGACGGTGATTCTCAACCCGTCGGCCTCGGACGAGATTATCGGTAAGGCAGATTACCGCCGCAGCCTTATCTCCAACCAGAGCGCGCGCCTGTACTGCGCCTATGCCTACGCGGACGCGAGCGAGGGCGAGTCCACGACCGACATGGTCTTTGCGGGCGAGAACCTCGTCTACGAAAACGGATCCAAGCTCGCCGCCACTAAACTGCTTACCTGCGATATGGCGGTGGCCGATGTCGATCTTGACCGTCTGGTTGCCGAGCGTCGTCGCTCGACGACATGGACGCGCTCGGACGATGCGCCGGAGGCCGTGACCGTCGAGTTCTCGTTTGAGGGCTCGCTCGCCGAAGAGCCTGTCCTGCGCGATGCGCTCGGCATCGACCGTGTCTTCCCCCGCGCGCCCTTCGTGCCTGCCGACCATGGTGACCTGGCTGAGCGCTGCGAGACCATCCTCGACCTGCAGACCGCGGGCCTCAAGACCCGCCTTGCCCATACGGGCACCAAGGCGGCCGTCATCGGCCTTTCGGGCGGCCTCGATTCCACGCTGGCGCTCCTCGTGACCGTGCGTGCGTTCGACGCCTTGGGCCTGCCGCGCACCGGTATCACGGCCGTGTCCATGCCCGGCTTTGGCACGACGCACCGCACCAAGTCCAATGCCGAGTCGCTCGCTCGCGACCTAGGCGTGAGCTTCCGCGAAGTCTCGATTCACGCGGCCGTGGAACAGCACTTTATGGATATTGAGCACGACCCGGCAGTTCAGGATGTGACCTACGAGAACAGCCAGGCGCGCGAGCGTACACAGATTCTGATGGACCTGGCCAACCAGGCCGGCGGTTTTGTCATCGGCACGGGCGACCTGTCGGAGCTGGCGCTCGGCTGGGCCACGTACAACGGCGACCACATGAGCATGTACGCCGTCAACGCGAGCGTGCCCAAGACGCTTGTGCGCCATCTGGTGCGTTATGCGGCTGATGTCTTTGGCGGGCGTATTGCCGAGGTCTTGCTCGACATCCTCGATACGCCGGTGTCGCCCGAGCTTCTGCCGCCCACGGGCGACGGCGAGATTGCGCAGAAGACCGAGGATTTGGTGGGCCCGTACGAGCTGCACGACTACTTCCTCTACTACCTGCTGCGTTTTGGCTTTGAGCCGGGCAAGATCTACCGCATGGCGCTCAAGAGCTTTGAGGGTGTCTACGATGCCAAGACCGTCCACACGTGGCTGCGTACGTTCTACCGTCGCTTTTTTGCCCAGCAGTTTAAGCGCAGCTGCCTGCCCGATGGTCCCAAGGTGGGCTCGGTGACGCTCAGCCCGCGCGGCGATTGGCGTATGCCGAGTGACGCCAGCTCGCATCTGTGGCTTGCGCAGATCGACGCGCTCAATCCAATTGACTAAGGTTGGCTAAATTGAACCAATACGGGGTTTGCAAGCGTTACACTTTTACAATCTGATGGCCCGTATCGCGCGGCGCTCTTGTCGGAGCGCCGCGTTTTTTATATCGAAAGGTGGCACCATGCAGGCATCGCAGCGTCTCGACCGCTTTGGCGCGGAGGTCTTCGCCTCGCTCAACAACAAGCTCCTCGCGCTGAAGGCTCAGGGTAAGACCATTTACAACATGAGCGTGGGAACGCCCGACTTTAAGCCGTACGACCACGTGGTCGAGGCACTCACGCAAGCAGCCCAAGATCCCGAGATGTGGAAGTATGCCCTGCGCGACCTGCCCGAGCTCAAGCAAGCCGTGTGCGATTACTATGAGCGCCGTTTTGGCGTTTCGGGCATTACGCCGTCCATGGTGCAGTCGTGCAACGGCACGCAGGAGGGCGTGGGCCATTTGGGCCTGGCCCTGCTCGATCCGGGTGACACCATTCTGGTTCCCGATCCGTGCTATCCGGTCTTTGAGGCGGGTGCCAAGATCGCCGATGCCAAGCTCGAGTACTATCCGTTGGTCGCCGAGCATAATTACCTGCCCTATGTGGCGGGCATCGATCCCGAGGTTGCCAATCGTGCCAAGTATATGATCGTGTCGCTGCCCGCGAACCCGGTCGGCTCGGTGGGCACGCCCGAGGTCTACGAGGAGATTATCGCCTTTGCTCGCGAGCACGACCTGCTCATCGTCCATGACAACGCGTACTCCGACATCGTGTTCGACGGCGATCCGGGTGGAAGCTTCTTGCAGTACCCTGGCGCGCTCGAGGTGGGCGTTGAGTTCTTCTCGCTCTCCAAGTCGTTTAACGTCACCGGTGCGCGTATCGGCTTTTTGGTCGGCCGCGAGGATGTGGTCTCTGCTTTTGCCAAGCTGCGCAGTCAGATTGACTTTGGAATGTTCTTCCCGATCCAGAAGGCTGCTATCGCGTGCCTTAATGGCCCGCGCGATGAGGTCGAGGCACAGCGTCTGAAGTACCAGGATCGCCGCGATGCCCTGTGCGACGGTCTTGAGGACCTGGGCTGGGAGCGTCCCAACGCGCATGGTTCTATGTTTGTGTGGGCCAAGCTTCCCGGTGGTCGCACCGATTCCATGGCGTTTTGCGAGGAGCTCATGGAGAAGGCCGGCGTTGTGGTGACGCCGGGCGCGAGCTTTGGTCCTTCGGGCGAGGGACACGTGCGCATGGCGCTGGTCCTGCCGCCCGATCAGATTGCTTTGGCTGTCGAGGCCATTCGCGAGGCGGGCCTGTATTAAATAGCTATTTCGGCTCGTCAATAGATCGAAACCGATTTCGTACAGTTCTTTTACGAATCCTGCAAACATTTTCGGTAAACGGTCGATTTTTGGCCTCGAATAGGAGCATAATCAAAGTCCCGATTGGATGTATTGGGATTACGGCAAGCCGCTCGGGTCGTTCCCGGGCGGCTTGTTTGTGGAGAGAGATGGGAGTTTCTAATGGTTAACGAGAAGAAAGTCGCTATTGTCGGTTGCGGTTTCGTCGGTTCGTCTTCGGCGTTCGCGCTGATGCAGAGTGGTCTGTTCTCCGAGATGGTCCTCATCGATGTGGACAAGAACCGCGCCGAGGGTGAGGCCTTGGATATCGCGCACGGCATGACGTTTGCCGAGCCGATGAAGATCTACGCCGGCGATTATTCCGACGCCGCCGACGCCGCCATGATCGTCGTCACCGCTGGCGCTGCCCAGAAGCCCGGTGAGACCCGCCTGGACCTGGTCAACAAGAACGTCAGAATCTTTAAGTCCATTATCCCCGAGATTAAGAAGTCCGGCTTCGATGGCATTCTGCTCATCGTCTCCAACCCGGTCGATGTTCTGACCTACGCCGCCATCAAGATGTCCGGCCTGCCCGAGGGCCACGTCATCGGTTCCGGCACCGTGCTCGACACTGGCCGCCTGCAGCAGATGCTTGGTGCTCATGTCGAGGTTGATCCGCGCGATGTCCAGGCTTATGTCATGGGTGAGCACGGTGACTCCGAGTTTGTCGCTTGGTCCAGCGCTCAGGTTGCCGGCGTTCCGCTGAACACCTTCTGCGAGCTTCACGGCCACCTGGAGCACGAAGCCGCCGAGAAGCGTATCGCCGAGGACGTCAAGAACTCCGCCTACACCATCATCGAGAAGAAGCACGCTACCTACTACGGCGTCGCCATGGCTGTCAAGCGCATCTGCACTGCCGTCATGCGTGACGAGCAGACCGTTTTGCCTGTCTCTTCGCTCATGGTGGGCGAGTATGGCTTGTCCGATCTGGCCATCTCTATGCCGACGGTCGTTGGTCGCGACGGCGTTGTCTGCCGCGTTCCCGTGCCGCTGAACGATGGCGAGCAGCATGAGCTCACCGCCTCTGCAAAGGCCCTCAAGGACATCATCGACAGCGTCGATTTCTCCTGCTAAATCAAGCTCGCTCGAGCGAAAAGCTACAATGAAGGCGTTCGGGTCCACACGGCCCGGGCGCCTTTTTGGTGCAAAGTAACCTGACCCCAATGCACCCTAGTTGATGGGAGGGCCATGTCGGATTCACCTAATTTTTTGACCTATGTCCAGACGGTGTTTGATTCATTTGAGGAGCGGCCGTTCTGCGCGGTGGATAGCCTGGTCTTTGCGTGGTTGTCCTATTTGCGTTTGCCGGGTGATATGGCGGAGCTGACGGACTGGCAGGGCCTAGACGTGCGCGAGCTGCTGCGTGCCGAGTGCTACCGGGACATGATTGACGACTTGTGGGACCCGGAGGGGAGCAGGGCCTTGTTGGAGGCCGTGGCAGCAAGCCCTCGTTACCGTGGCGTGCACGTTTGCGGCTATCGTGCTGTGAGCGATATGGTGACGACAGAGCAGTTTGCAGCCATGGCGTTCCGGTTTCCGTCGGGGTTTAGTTATCTTTCCTTCCGGGGGACCGACAGCACGATTGTGGGCTGGAAAGAGGACTTTAACATGGCGTTCCGGTGTCCTGTGCCGGCCCAGGAATCCGCGGCGCGTTATGTAGACGAGGCGGCGGATGCGATTGACGGGTCGCTTTTGTGCGGAGGTCATTCCAAGGGTGGAAACCTTGCGGTGTACGGTGCAGCGATGTGCTCCGATGTCGCCCGTGAGCGAATCGAACGGGCGTATTCCCATGATGGTCCGGGCTTCGTCGAGGAGTTTCTGAGCGGAGACGCTTTTGCGAGTCTTTCCGGTCGAATCGATAAAACCCTGCCCCAGTCGTCGATATTCGGCATGATGTTCGAGACGCAGGAAGACTACGCTATCGTCGAAAGCACCGAGTTTAGCTTGCTGCAACACAATCCTTTTAGCTGGGTAGTTAGCGGCTGCGACTTTGCGTATTGCGAACGCCTGTCTGCTGGCGCGCGATATGTTGACGGTTCCATTCGCGAGATGCTGCTTGCGGTGTCACCTGGCGAGCGCGAGCGTTTTGTAGATGCGTTGTTCTCCGTGTTTGAGGCTACGGGTGCTGAGCGGTTTGCGGATATCGCTGGGAATCTGCGCGAGAGCCTGCCCGTGATGCTCCAGGCTGCGCAAGGCTTTGACAAGGATACGCGACGCCTTGTCTCGCAGACTATCGTGGCAATCCTTAAATGCGCACTGCTGCCCAAACGACCCCAGATCGACATGCCCGCTGCCGGCAAGAGCTTGGCAGAACAGCTCGAGGCTTGGCAGTCCGAACTCCTGCGCTAGCCATGGGTGCAAAGCAACCTGTCCCCGATGCACCATTCTTCGATGCGCCTGGGGCGGGCTCGACCGCTATACTGGTTCGTGCCGAAATCGATCTAGAACGGAATGCCGTATATGAAAATCAATCACGCGATTCTGCATATCCTGGACTTTGACTCTGCCGTCAACGTCATGAGCCAGCGCGAGCTCGATATCGAGAGCCGTATCGTGCGCAACTTCGTGACCACGCATCTGCGCCGCGCCCGCACTTCGGCCGATAATAAGCGTGCCACGTTTGCCGAGAACTCTGCGTTTGGCGGCGAGCTCAAGGGCTATTTCTTTGGCGAGCGCGAGTTTGTGGACCTGTCTCAGCAAATTGCGGAGTTTATCTCCTCCGAGCTCACCAAAGCCGAGAAAGCCGAGTCCACCGACGTGCTCGTGGCCGATTTTGACGACGATGAGGATGCCCGCTGGTTTGCCGTGATGCTGCTGGGCTCCAAGCAGGCTTTTATGCATGAAGTGGGCCGCGAGGAGGGGGAGGTACGCAACGACATCGCGCGCCACTACGCCATTCTGCCGAACCCCTCGCAAAAGGTGCCGAGCTATGCCATCGTGCGCGCGAGCACTATGGAGATCGGCTACGTGGACAAGAAGCGCAAGATCGCCAGCGAGGATCGCATGCTCATTCCCGACGGCTTGCTGCAGTGCGACACGGGCGTATCGGGCAAGGAGGTCATCGACACGGTGACGCGCGTGGTCGAGGAAGTCGCCGAGGAGCACGGTGCCAATACGGCTGTAGCGCTCGCTAAGGTTAAGGCTGCCGTTGCCGAGAAGGTTGAGGATGACGAGGAGCTGCCGCCGTGGGATATCGTCGATGAGGTCTTTGAGGACGAGCCGGTCATCAAGGAGAGCGTGCGTGCGGCGCTGACCGAGGAGAAGGTGCCCGAGCGCGTGCCCGTGGAGCGCAAGCAGGTTGAGCGCGCCGCGGTGCGCAACCACAAGATTCGTACCGATACGGGCATCGAGATCAGCTTCCCGGCCGAGATGGGTTCGAATTCCGAGTACATCGAGTTCGTCAACGAGCCCAACGGCCTCATCTCCATCGAGCTCAAGAATATCGGGTCAATTGAGAATCGATAAGGCTTTTTACTTTTGAATAAAAGTCTGGACTATATTTTGAAGTATACTTTGAAATATAGTCCAGATTATTTTTTGGAGGTCAAAATGTCCCCACTTGTTCTGGAAAAACCGGTGTTTACAAAAGACCAGGTTGTTTCTGCTACCGAAGCAAGCAAGTCTTTGTCCGCCATTCGTAAACGCGCAAAACGCGCGCCTCAGTTCATTGCCGATCATAATGATATCGATACCGTGATTATCGACTATGCTGCCTATGAGGAAATGTACGGCGCGCTGCAGTATCTGCGTGAACTTGAGATAAATCGCATCGCCGCGGATCGAGTCAAGCATGGTCCGCATGAGTTTGTTCCGTTTGAGGACGCCTTAACTGCCGAGGAGCTCGCGGAGCTTGAGTCGATAGACCCGGGCACCATTCCCGACGAGGATCTTTTCGAATGAGCGGGCATTTTGTCGTCGGCTTTTTAAATCGAGACGTCGAGAAGGAATATCAAAAACTTGATGGATCCCAGCGAAGACTCGTCCGCATTGCAGTCGCGAAATTAAAGACGCGTGCTGATGAAATCGGAACGCCGCTTCACGGCGAGCTTGCCGGCTGCAAAAAGATCAAATGGCGGAATGCGGGACTCCGAATGGTTTTTCGGATCCGGGAGGACGGAACGGTTGAGATTGCCGAGATCGTGGCAATAGGGCGGCGCGACCGTTCCGAGGTCTATAAGACGGCCGCAGAGCGCCTGTCAAAGCGGCCTGCCATGGTTGAATACGACGGAACCCTGAGATGAAGAAGGCCGAAGTCCTTTGGGGCTTCGGCCTTTTTTCTTGGGGCTGAATTGCACCACAGGTTGAGCATACGTCAGCGAAAACGCCCCAGAGCGAGCAAGGTGACGTGAAAGAGGAGGGCATTGACCTTTTGGTCATGCCCGACGATTGAACGTCAGATTGCCGCTCTGGGGCGTTTGCAGCGTCGACTAGTTGCGCGGTTTGGTAAAACCGCGCAACCCTAGAGCTGGCGCAGGCCCTCCTCCAGGCCGGTCTTGCTGTCGGTCTTCTCATCGCGCATCTTGATGACGTGGGCGGGGACACCGGCCACGACGGCGCCGGCGGGGACGTCCTCGACGCATACGGCGCCGGCGGCAACGACGGCGCCCTTGCCCACGCGCACACCCTCCAGGACCACGGCGTTGGCGCCGATCATGACATCATCCTCGATGATGACGGGCGTGGCGCTGGCGGGCTCCACGACGCCTGCCAGTACGGTGCCAGCGCCGATGTGGCAGTTCTTGCCCACGGTTGCGCGGCCGCCCAGGACGGCGCCCATATCAATCATAGAGCCCTCGCCGATAACGGAGCCGATGTTGATGATGGCACCCATCATGATGACGGCGCGGTCGCCGATCTCGACGCGGTCGCGGATGATCGCGCCCGGCTCGATGCGGGCGTTAATGCCCTTGAGGTCGAGCATGGGCACGGCGGAGTTGCGGCAGTCATTCTCGACGTCGTAGTAGTCGATGGAGTCGGCATTGGCATCGAGGATGGCCTTGAGCTCATCCCAGTCGCCAAAGACGGTCTTGCCACGACGACCGCCGTAGACGTGTGCATTGCCCCACTGGACCTTCATGCCCGGCTTCTCGCGCACGTACAGTTTGACGGGCGTCTTCTTGGGCGCGGTGGCGATGTAGTTGATAATCTCCTGTGCATCCATCTCGGCTGCGTTACTCATATGCTGTTTCTCCTTTGCATGGGTACGGTTGATACCTGGTTAGGCAAACATGACCTGGTCGAAGGTGTAGAAGCCGGGGTCGTGGGTGACGAGCTTCTGGGCGGCGGCCAGGGCGCCGTTGACAAAGATTTGTCGGCTCGTGGCACGGTGTGTGAGCGTGACCTCCTCGTCCTGGCCAAAGAAGCTCACCTCGTGCACGCCGGCGACGGTGCCGCCGCGCAGCGAGTGCATACCGATTTCCTTGGGGTCGCGCGCGCCGCACATGCCCTCACGGCCATAGACGGGGTGGTAACCTGCCTCGGGCTCGGCCTCAACTACGGCGTCGAGCAGCAGCTTCGCGGTGCCGCTCGGGGCGTCAACCTTTTGGTTGTGGTGCGTCTCGACAATCTCGCAGTCAAAGCCGGGCAGCTCGCGTGTGGCCTGTGCTACCAGATGACGCAGGGCTGCGATACCGATGGAGAAATTCCCGGAGTGCATGACGCGGGCGTTCTGACCCAGCTCACGCAGGCGGTCCATCTGCTCAGGCGAATAGCCCGTGGTGCCGGAAACGAGTGCGGCGCCCGTGCGCTCGACATAGGCAACGACGGCATCGAAGGTCGCAACGTTCGAGAAGTCGATGATGACGTCGGCTGCCGGTGCGCTCTCGAGTTCGGACAGATCAAAACCGATCTGGGCGACGATATCAAAAACGGGCTGACCGGCGGCGTCGACAATGCCCTCGGCGGTGGTGCGGATGAGCGAGCCCATGCGGCCCGTTCCCATAATGACGGTCTTAATCAAGCAGACCAGCTCCCTTCAGAGCATCGGTAAGTGCAGCGCGCGTGTCGTTGGCCATGGGGCATAACGGCATGCGGTAGTTTGCCTCGATCATACCCATCTGAGCGAGCGCTTCTTTAACGGGGATGGGGTTGACCTCACGAAAGAGGGCGTTGATGAGCGGCTGGCCGGCAATTTGGATGTCGCGGGCACGTGCCACGTCACCGTCCAGATAGGCACGGCACATGTCATGCACGAGCTGCGGCTGAACGTCGGCCCACACGCTGATGGTGCCCGAGGCGCCCAGGCTCATGAGCGGCACGGTGAGCGCGTCCTCGCCCGAGTACATGCGGAAGTCGTCGGACAGCAGGTGGGCAATCTTGGCCGCGTAGGCGACGTTGCCCGAGGCTTCCTTAATACCCATGATGTTGGGGTGTGCGGCCAAGCGCTCTACGTTGTGCTCGCTGATGCTGCAGCCGCAGCGGCCGGGGATGTTGTACAGGATGCAGGGGATGTCCACGGCGTCGGCGACGGTCTTAAAGTGCCGATAGATACCCTCTTCATTGGACTTGTTGTAGTAGGGGGTGATGAGCAGCAGGCCGTCGGCCCCCAAGCCCTGGTAGGTGAGCGACTTGGTGAGCATGGTCTGCGTAGAGTTGGAGCCCGAGCCGGCAATGACGGGGACGCGGCCTGCAACCTGCTTGACCACGGCGGCGACAACGGAGTTGTCCTCGTCATCGGTCATCGTGGCGCTCTCGCCGGTGGTGCCCAGGGTGAGGATGGCGTCGGTGCCGTTTTGCAGGTGGAAATCGATAAGGCGCTCGAGCGCGTCAAAGTCGACACTGCCGTCCTTTTTAAATGGTGTGACGAGGGCGACGATCGAGCCCTCGAGGTTGCGGACATCCATATTCTTCTCCTTCGCTTCTGAGATCTGGATGCGCTTGTTCCATTGGGCGGCGACGGCCAGGCGCTCGTCCTGGGCGCGACGACGGGCGCTTTCGGCGCGCGACTTTGCCAGCAGCTCGCGGCCGCACGGCAGCACGTCGAGCGTGGCAAAATAATCGCCCGGGCGCTCGGCGCGGCGGATGAGGTCGGCCGAGCCATCGGGGCGCAGCAGGACCTCGGCGGAGCGCAGACGGCCGTTGTAGTTGTAGCCCATGGAGTAGCCATGCGCGCCGGTATCGTGGATCACGAGCACATCACCCATGTCGATCTGCGGTAGCTCGCGGTCGATGGCGAACT
This sequence comes from uncultured Collinsella sp., assembly GCA_959605475.1. GTDB lineage: Bacteria > Actinomycetota > Coriobacteriia > Coriobacteriales > Coriobacteriaceae > Collinsella. The sequence continues at coordinate 58,707 of CAUHFS010000003.1, forward strand.
TATCGTTGTTCTCGCACAAGTTGCCCGTGATGTCATACGTGTTCGTGACCGGTGCTGTGGTCTTGTCAGGGCCACCCGGCTGTCCCATCACCGTAATGTGGTGGTAGGCACCATACATAGCGGGACGAATGAGGTCGACGGCGCTTGCGTCCACGCCGATATAGTCCTTGTAGATCTGCTTTTCGTGGATGGCCTTAGTGACCAGGCAGCCGTGGGGGCCCATCATAAAGCGGCCCATCTCGGTGTAGATCGCCACATCGCTCATGCCGGCGGCGACCAGAATCTCGTCGTAGGCTGCGTGTACGCCCTCGCCGATGGCGTGGATGTCGTTAGCCTGCTGTTCGGGTAGGTAGGGGATGCCCACACCGCCGGACAGATTGATAAAGGCGGCATGTGCGCCGGTCTCGCGCTCCAGGCGCACGGCAAGCTCAAAAAGGATGCGTGCGAGCTTGGGATAGTAGTCGTTCGTGACGGTATTGCTGGCAAGGAAGGCATGGATGCCAAAATTCTCGGCGCCCTTGGCCTTGAGCATGCGGAAGGCCTCGAAGAGCTGCTCGGTGGTCATGCCGTACTTGGAGTCGCCGGGGTTATCCATGATGCCGTTGGAGAGCTGGAACAGGCCGCCCGGATTAAAGCGGCAGCTTACCGTCTTGGGGATGGGGCCCGCGACGCGCTCAAAGAACTCGATATGGCTTATGTCGTCAAAGTTGACGATGGCGCCCAGTTTATCTGCAAGGGTAAAATCCGCCGCCGGCGTGTCGTTGGACGAGAACATGATGTCGTGGCCGGTGATACCCAGCGAGCGGGCAATCATGAGCTCGGTATAGCTCGAGCAATCGCAGCCGCAGCCGTATTCGTTGAGAATGGAGATGAGCACCGGGTTGGGGTTGGCCTTGACGGCAAAGTATTCCTTAAAGCCCGGGTTCCATGCAAAAGCGTCGCGCACTTCTTGCATGTTGCGGCGGATGCCCGCCTCGTCGTATAGATGAAATGGCGTGGGGAACTGCTCGACGATATGCTCGAGCGTCTCCTTGTCCACAAACGGCTGCTTGGCCGCATATGCCTCGTTGGGGGTCAATGCCATGTCCCGTAAACCTCGCTATCCAGACGGCGCCATCTGCGCATCGAATCCGCATAACGTGGACCCAATGTCCGGATAGCGCTCCCGCATTGCTGCAGACAGTCCTGCGGGTGTTTCCCGCAGGCCCACCAGGCTGTTCGTGCCCGAAAAACCCAGTTCGGCGGGTTTCGCCTCCCCACGGGGTCAAAGCCTGCCGGCTCGCCCGCGGCTCTTCGTGCCCGCGCCTCTATCAAGTAGTAAAGACCCTACCACGTTGCACTTTACCAAACAAGAGTATTCGTATATAACGTTTAAAAAATGCAGGGATATGCTGGAAATAAGGGTGTGGCAATCTTGCGGCACAATAAGATGGCAACTGGCGTGCACCTATGAAAGGAACCTTTATGACCGAGCTCCAAGAACTCCGCCGCTATCGGCGCGACTTGCACAGGATCCCGGAGCTCGACTTCGATCTCCCGCAAACCATCGCCTATATCGAGGGCGTGTTGGCGCCGCTCGCCTGCGAGGTGACCCATCCGTGTCCCAGCTGCGTCTGCGCTTTCTTCGATGCCGGCACGGGCGCCGCGCGTGCTACGGCGATTCGCGCCGACATGGATGCGCTGGCCATCGCGGAGGCGACGGGAGCTGGTTTTGCCTCGACCCACCCCGGCAAAATGCACGCGTGCGGACACGATGGACACATGGCCATGGCGCTTGCGGCGGCGACCTTTGTCGACCGCACGATTCGCGAGCGGCCGGGCGCCATTAGACACAACGTGCTCTTTGTGTTCCAGCCGGCCGAGGAGACGACCGGCGGCGCCAAGACAGTGTGCGAGAGCGGCGTGTTCGAGCGCTATGGTGCCGACCGCATCTTCGGCTTCCATGTGTGGCCCGATTTGCCTGCCGGTACGTTGGCGAGCTGTCCCGGTCCGCTGCTAGCGCGTTCGAGCGAGACACATGTGCATATTCACGGGACGAGCATCCATATCGCTAAGACCTACGGCGTTCCGGTCGAGGAGTCGCACGACGCGGCGCTGGCGGCTGCCAAGTTCTTGGTTGCCGAGCGCGAGCTGATGGACGAGTTGGGTACCGATGAGCCCTGCATTGGCAAGTTCGGCCTGCTGCAGGCCGGCACCGTCTGCAATGCGGTGGCGGGGGAGGCCCATGTGGCTGGCAGCCTGCGCGTGTTTACGGACGGCATGTTCGACCGCGCGCGCGAAGGCGTGCGCCGCGTGTTGGACGAGGCCTGCGCTGCAACAGGCTGTACGTACGATCTCGACTTTGCCGAGGGCTATCCGCCAGTCGATAACGACCCCGAGCTGTTTGCCTGCATTGCGCCCGCCTTGTCCGAGCTGCAACTTGTGGATGAGCCGCTGCTGATCGCCGAGGACTTTGCGTTCTATCAGCGTCATCTGCCGGGCGTGTTCTTCTTGCTGGGCACGGGCGTGCCGGAGGGTCAAGAAAACCCGAGCGATTCGGATGGCTGTCCCGCCTATGCCGCGAGCGCTCTGCATACTGATACCATGCTCTTTGACGAGGAAATCCTACTCAAGGGCCTCGATGTCTACAAACGATTGCTTTTGCTTGGTTAATCGACGCGGGCGCATGTTCTCGAAAAAAGCGAACATATGTACGGTATAATAGAGATGTAAGTCTATAGAAACGTTTGACGTTATTAACGTAAGGCGATACTATGATTGCATCGTAATGAGCGCTATCGGGTCTGTTTTGAGTGGAGACAGGGGATGGCTTGGAATGTCGAAAGCGTCGATTATCACAAGTGATGAGACTGCGTCCGATTTGCTGCCGCCGGTGACTCCTGGTGAGCTTCTCAAAGAGGAATTTCTTGTCCCTATGGGTATTTCTCAATATCGCCTTGCTAAGGAGACTGGGATTCCGGCTCAACGCATTGGGCAGATTATCTTGGGGAGGCGTCGTGTGACGGCCGACACCGACCTTCGCCTTTGCCGCTACTTTGGCCTGACGGATGGTTATTGGCTGCGCGCCCAGATGGCGTTTGATCTCGAGGCGGAGAAGAGGCGCATCGAACCGGAACTGGATAAGATCGTTCCTGTCCAGCAGGCTATCGCATTGTAGGGTTCAAAGATGTTGAGGTTGGAGTGACGATTTGGCTTTGCCGCAATCGCGAGCAACGCCGTGCCGACGGTAAAACCAATGTCGGCTGGGTCGTCTTCCTGATCATTGCGTACCCGCTGAGTGTCAGTTACCTGGTGTTCTTTGTCCTGTTGATGATCAGTGCCTTTACCGGGAAATCCGTCACGGTGGGATAGGCTTCGACGAGCTTCTTGAGGGTGAAGCGAGGGAGCAGACTCTGAATGAACCGTGCCCCGCATCAACAAGTTTCATTTGTTGCGTAGCAATCCGAATGTGCAAGCGCTTGGCGTGAGAGCACCGCCGCCAGCAACGCAGGGATACAGGTCGCGATCGCCAGCTTCCGTTCCAGCTCATCGCAAAAGCGCGTCAACGTCGCGCCTGACCACGGCCATTTCCTGCTCGAGTTTGTAGGCTCGCTTGATTATTTTACATTGCATCAGTTCTGTTTTTCATAGCGTCAGCTATTGGCTTTACGA
>CAUHFS010000004.1 GCA_959605475.1 uncultured Collinsella sp.
CATGGTCGTGGGCATCGTCGGCGCGTTCTTCGGCGTGCTGGCGTAAGGGCCCGGCTGCATAGATTTTCGTTGCAACCTGGAAGGGGGATGGAGCAGGCCTATGCCCTCCATCCCCTTTTTGTATAGAAGGAGTTCGTATGTTCGCGAAGGATCGCGAAGCAATGCGCCTGACGCCGGCAGAGGTCAGGCTGATTCTTATTGAGTCCCTGCAGTGGTGCGCCAACAACGCGGTCTACTTTTTGGGGCTTATCGGTGCGGCCACGTATGATCTGGCCGGCACGGCCTTTTTGGTTGCTGCCATTACGCTCGTGCGCAATCTTATGACGTCGGCGGGCAATATGGTGTCGGGCTCGGTCATCGATCGCTTTGGACCGCGTCGGACGTCGTTTGTGACGTGCGTGATTACGGCAGTGCTATCGCTTGGCGTGGGGTTAGCGCCGTTGTCTGTCCCCGGGCTTGTGTTTGCCGCGTGCGTCTTGGGACTTGCGGGCGGCTTTATCAACACCTGCACGCATGCGTTTCCGGGATACCTGGAGTCGACCACCGAGGGCCGTACCCGCGTGAACGGTCTCATGGTGTTCTACAGCAATATCGCCTATACCGCTGGCCCGCTGCTCGGTGGTGCCATCGTGAGTTGTTTTGCCACGCAATCGGTCTATCTGCTCATGGCGGGCATGATGGGTGTGGCGGCCGTGCTCTCCTTGGGCTGTCACGAGTGCGTTGTTCCCGCAAAAGGGGAGAAGCCGAAGGGCGGTATTCTGGGCGGTATGGCCGAGGGCGCGCGACTTACGTTTCGCGACCACGACCTGCGCCTCATCTTTATCTCGGGCTTTTTGGGTTTCTTTGCGTTTGGCGCGTTCGATTCGCTGGAGTCGTTGTTCTACCGTGATGTGCTCAACGTGGATATCGTCTGGCTGGGCTGGCTGTCCTCGGTCGTGGGCCTTACTTCCTCGGTGGGTGCGTTCATCCTGACCAAGCTTTCTACTCGCCATGTCAACCTGCGATTGCTGCTCGGTGCGCTCATGGCCGTGGGCATTGGGTCCATGGTGTACGTGGGCACCGATATGCTGGGGGTCGCGATTATCGGTCAGGCGATTAACGGTATGGCCTGGGGATTCCTAGAACCGCTACAGATGATCTTGATTCAGGAGCGCGCCGACATCAAATACCTGGGGCGCATTACCGGCTTTGTGCGTTTTGGCCTGATGAGCGCCGGCGTGCTGCCGCTGCTGGCGGCTCCGTTTTTGGCGGAGGCTTTGGGCGTCCAGGCGGTGCTGTTTGGGGCATCGACCATTATTGCGCTGGTAGGAACGCTGTTCTTTGTCGCACAAGGGAGGCGTCGGCGGTGTTAGCTATACATTCAATTCTAATTTAATACCACTCACCAGAGAATTTCGACCGTTCACCGAGGATTGGAGCAGATTGAAAAGTGGTATTAAAAGCACGTTAGGTGTATGTCTATAATTGGTATCGAAAAGAAACGCGATGTATAGATTCGCGTGCAGGACAGAAAGGAAAAGCCATGAAGGAAACCGAGAAGATCGAGATCATGCACTTTAGCCAGGAGGGCTACCTCGAGGACGGCAAGAACGTCTACGAGGCCGGCAAGAAGATGACCGCCCTTGCCGACAAGGTCGCCGACGAGGGCTACGACGCCGTGTTCCTGATGGGCGTCGGCGGCACCTGGGACGAGCTCATGCAGCTCGAGTACCTCATGAACAAGTTCGGCGACCGCGACCTCGAGGTCTACCTGATCCACGCCGCCGAGTGGAACGTCTCCGGCCACAAGCGCATGACCGAGAAGTCCGTCGTGCTCACCGCCTCCGAGTCCGGCACCACCCCCGAGGTCCTCGAGGCCGTCAAGAAGATGAAGGAAAAGGGCATTCGTGTCTACGCCATGACCAAGCCCGAGGGTCTCATCGGCCAGGCTGTCGGCGCCGAGAACTGCGTCAAGATGGCTTCCGATCATGGTAACGGCGGCTGCGAGATGGGCTACTACCTCGCCGACTGCTTCGGCCTGCGCCTGCTCAACCGCCGCGGCTGCTTCCCGCAGTTCGACAAGTTTATTGAGCAGACCAAGGATGTTTGGACCCACCTGGTCGACATCCGCAAGAGCTTCGAGCCGCGCGCCGAGGAGCTCGCCAAGAAGTACGCCCTGGCCCCCTACACCATGTTCATCGGCTCCGGCGCCCTGTGGGGCGAGACCATCCTGTTCTCGATGTGCATCCTCGAGGAGATGCAGTGGAAGCGCACCCGCTACATCACCTCGGCCGACTTCTTCCACGGCACCCTCGAGCTCGTGGAGCCCGGCGTACCCGTCTTCCTGTTCATGGGCGAGGACGAGAACCGCAAGCTCGACGAGCGCGTCCGCGCCTTCCTGACCCGCGGCGTGACCGGCGACACCGACATCAACATCATCGACACCGCCGAGTTCGCGATCCCCGGCCTTGACGACGAGTTCCGCGTCATCGTGTCTCCGTGGATTCTCTCCTCGCTGATCACCGATCGCCTTGCCGCTTACTACGAGACGGTCACCAAGCACAACCTCAACTACCGTCGTTACTATCACCAGTTCGACTACTAATCGGTGATAAATAAGCTACTGATCAATAAGCACCCTGCCCGGGCGCATGCGTCCGGGCATTTTTATGCCGAAATTCGCAAGAAAGGGGATTCGAATGAGGCAGTTTATCGTGGCGTCCCATGCTCATTTCGCATCTGGAATCGTCGAGAGCATCGGCCTGCTTTCCGGCGAGCGCGAAAACGTCCATGCGCTGTCTATGTATGTCGACGGAAACGAGGACCTGGTCAAGGAGGCTGCAGCGATTCTGGACGGCTTTGCCGCGGACGATGAGGTTGTCGTTTGCACCGACCTCTTTGGCGGCAGCGTCAACAACGAGTTCACCAAGATCGTCCAGACGCGCCCCAACACGCACCTGGTGACCAATATGAACCTGCCACTCCTTATTCAGCTGCTGTTCGTGTCCGATTCCACCCCGATCGATGAGGCCATTCGCCAGATCGTCGAGGCGGACGACACTAAGGTCAAGTACGTCAACGACCTGCTGGGGCAGGCCGAACTCGACGAGTTTTAATCGCTAGGAGCACACCATGATTCAGATGATTCGCGTGGACTATCGACTGCTTCACGGCCAGGTTGCCGTTAGCTGGACCTCGGCTCTGGGTGCCGACTGCATCCTGTTGGTGAGCGACACGGTCCTCAATGACAAGCTTCGTCTGCAGGCCTTGTCCCTTGCAAAGCCGGAGGGCTGCAAGGTCGTCGTCAAAAACACCGAGGATGCCGTCAAGGCGCTTCAGAGCGGTGTGACCGACAAGTACAAGCTCTTCGTGGTTTGCGAGACGGTCCAGCAGGCCGGTGCCGTCGCAAAGGCGATGGGCGTCAAGAAGATCAACCTCGGCAATGTTGCCTTTAGCGAGGATGCCCGCCAGGTCTCGACGAGCGTATTTCTCACGCCCGAAAACGAGGCATACGTCAAAGAGCTGCTCGGCGAGGGCTACGAGCTGTTCATTCAGATGATTCCGGCAGATGCGAAGACTGACGCCGCGAAGGTCATCGGTTAGGGGCCATTATGGTTATCAAGACAATCCTGATTTTCCTTATTGCCCTTTTGGGTTATTCCGAGTGGCTGACGGGCACGAGCTACCTCCAGCGCCCGATCGTGCTCGGACCTCTGGTTGGCCTTGTCATGGGCGACATGGTGACCGGCACGATCATGGGCGCCACGATGGAGCTTGCCATGGTCGGCGCCATCTCGGTCGGTGCGTATAACCCGCCCGATACGATTTCCGGAACCATCCTGGGCGTGTCGCTTGCCATGCAGGCCGGTGCGGACGCTTCGGCGGCCCTGACCCTGGGCATTCCCATCGCAACGATCGTCCTGGCGCTCGATACGGCCCTGGGCCAGCCGGTGATGCTACTGCTGGTGCACCGTATCGACAAAAAGGTCGAGGACGGAGACACCAAGGCCATCACGCGCAACATGCTCATCGCCGGTTATGCGCAGAGCTGGTGCGGCCTGCTGATTATTCCCCTGGCATTCTTCTTTGGCGCCGATGCTGTTGCCAGCCTGCTCAACATCATCCCCGATTTCGTTCAGACCGGCATGGATGTCGCCGCCGCCTTATTGCCCGCACTCGGCTTTGCGATGCTGGCGCAGATGATTATGAACAAAACAGTGGCTCCGTTCTTCTTCGCTGGCTTCTTCCTCGTCGCCTACTTTGGCATTAGCACGACGGGCGTGGCGATTTTTGCCGCGATCATCGTCGTCGCGATGACGGTTTTGGGTGACAAGAAAAAGGCGGAGCAGCCCGCAGTGGCAACCGAGGATCCTGCGATTGGGAGTGGGTTCGATGAGTTTTAAGTTTGAGTCTTCTTACGACGGGCTGATTTCCCGCGCAGACCTTAAGAAACTGTTCTGGCGCTCGATTCCCTATGAGCATTCCTGGAACTACGAGCGTATGGGCCATATCGGCTTTATGTGGGCCCTTATGCCGATCCTTCGCAAGCTGTATCCGCAGGATGCAGACTTTAAGGCCGCACTCAAGCGCCATATGGAGCTCTATAACGTCACGCCGTACATCTCGACGCTCCCCATGTCCATTGCTGCCGCAATGGAAGAGGTCAACGCTACTGACGATAGCTTTGACACGAGCGCAATCTCTAATGTCAAGCTTGCTTTGATGGGACCGCTGTCCGGCGTGGGCGATGCCTTCTACTGGGGTACGCTGCGAATTTTGGCAACGGGTGTCGGCACGTCGCTGGCGCTGCAGGGCTCTATTCTTGGCCCGATTTTGTTCCTGCTCGTGTTCAACGTCCCTCACTACATCATCCGTTACCTGCTGACGTTTGTGGGATATCGCTTTGGCTCGGACATGATCAGCAAGGTCCAGGAATCGGGCATTATGGACACGATTGTCAAGATGGCCTCTATCATGGGCGCCATGGTGATCGGTGCTATGACCATGGAGATGGTCACCGTGGACATTCCGCTCATGGTCGGTGCGGGCGATGGTGCTCAGACGCTCGCCGAGCTGCTCAACGGAATCTTCCCGGGCTTTGTCACGATGGGGCTGTTTGGAATCGTCTATCTCATGCTCAAGAAGAAGATGAATCCGCTGCTTATCATGCTCGTGATCCTACTCGTGAGTATCGCCGGCGCGTTCTTTGGAGTGCTTGGTGTTCAGTAGGGCATCCGTCATAATTAAAACAATGTAAGAGGGGGCGTCGCGCACACTGTGTTGCGGCGCCCTTTTGCCGAAAGGTGGACAAGATGGAGTATCCGCAGCTTGCCGTCATGAATATCAGCCATCGCTATTTTGACCTTGAGGAGTTCTTTTCCTCGGCAGCGGCCTCGGGCTACACGTGTTGCGAGCTTTGGACCGGGGCGATGCATCTGTATGTCGATTGCCATGGATACGATTCGCTCGAGCAGGTGCGGGAGCTGTCACAGCGGTATGGGGTTCGGATTGTGGGGCTTTGTCCCGAACAGAACAACCCCAAGCCGTGGAATATCGCGGCGCGCGGGAATGAGGCGCGCGTCCGCACGCTCGCGTACTTTAAGAACGTTGTGGATATCGCGGCGGAACTTGGAGCCGAGCAGGTCATGGTCTCGAGCGGCTGGGCATTTTTGAACGAGTCGATCGAGGATGCGTGGGGTCGCAGCGCCTCGATGCTGCGTGCGATTGCCGAGCATGCGGGAGAACGCGGCGTGCGACTGGTGCTCGAGGCCCTGCAGCCGGTTGAGTCGATGATCGTGAACTCGGCGGCCGATACGAAGCGCATGATCGAGGCAGTTGATCATCCGGCACTTAAGGTGTGTCTGGATATGGGCGCCATGGCGGTGGCGGGGGATACCATCGACGATTACTTCGATCTGCTTGGCGATGATGTTGCCCACGTGCATTTTGTCGATGTTGCGGCAGATGGCACGACGCATCTTGCCTGGGGTGACGGCGACCGCGATATGCGGGCTGACCTGGATAGGCTGGTGGCGCGCGGCTATCGCGGAGTTGTTTCGGCCGAGACCTATGACGGGCGCTATTTTGCCGACCCCGCAGCTGCCGATGCGCAGGTAATGGCAGAGTATCGTCGTGCGATTGGCGCCTAGGTGGGGTTGGGCTGCGGCAATCTGCCCCATGTTTCCAAATGAATACGGTGTGAGCGGCTGCGACGGATTTCCCCCGCAAGAACTCTAGTATGCTAAAGTACCCAGAAGACCGGCGGAGCTATGCCGGTCTTCTGTTCTATACGAAACACAGCATGAGGAGGCTCGCCAGATGACGGCCACACCGTGGGGATTTCGGGACATATTGCCCGAGGAGGCTCAGGCGCGCGAGGAGATTGCGCTGACGGTGAAGGGCTGCTTCAGGGAGCATCATTACCTTCCGGTCGAGACGCCGCTGCTCGAGGACAAGGGCTCTCTCGAGGAAGGCGGCCGCATCGCGGACACGCCGTTCAAGCTTTTTGACGACGACGGTCGCCTGCTGGTGGTTCGTCCCGATAACACGTTGCCGATTGTGCGCCTGGTTTCGACCCGCATGCGTGCGGCCGACCTGCCCCTGCGCCTGCGCTACGAGGCGCCGGTGGTTCGCGAGTATCAGCGCAATGCCGGCGGCTCGCGTCAGTTTACGCAGCTGGGTTTTGAGCTTATCGGCGCGGGCGATACCGCGGGCGATGTCGAGATTGTTTCGCTGGTGGCGGAGGCCGTGCGTGAGCTGGCACTTCCCGATGCGCGCATCATCGCAGGCAGCGTGCGTCCTTTTAAGGAATTGCTCGCGGTATGCGAGGATCGTGAGCTGGCTGCCGAGGCCCTGCGCTGCGTGCACGCCAACGACTTTGTGGGCCTCGATGCCCGCGTGGCGGCAAGCGCCGAGTCCGATGCCGTCAAGGCCGCCATCAGCGAGCTGCCGCGTCTGCACGGCGGTGCCGAGGTACTCGACCGCGTGGACGCGCTGCTGGAGGCCGCCGGCATCGTCGCGCCGCTGACGCGCGAGCTGCGCGCCCTGGTCGAGGGCCTGGCTCCCGAGGACGCCCAGGTGCTGTCGTTCGACTTCTCCATCATGAACTCTTTCGATTACTACACGGGCCTGGTCTTTAAGGCCTATGCCGGCGGCTTGCCCGATCCGGTCGGTTCGGGCGGACGCTATGACTCCATCTTTACCGGCGCATTTGGCGACGGTATCGAGGTGCCGGCGGCGGGCTTCGCCTTTTCGCTCGAGCGCCTGGAGGCCGCGCGCACCTCGGCCGAGGACGCCGCTTCCGATGGCGATCACGCTGCGGGCCGTGGCGCCGAGGGTCCGCTGCGCATCGCCGTGCCCAAGGGCTCGCTTAAGGCTGATACGCTCGACGTGCTCGAGGCCGCGGGTCTGGACGTCTCTGAGCTGCGTGATCCCGGCCGTCACCTGATCGTGCGCGGTCGCGACACGCGTGCCGGCGAGGGCGCGGTCGGCGATATCGAGTTTGTCATCGTGCGCCCCAGCGATGCGCCCGCCTTTGTGGGCTGCGGCGGTGCCGACTGCGGCATCTGCGGCTGGGACTCGCTCATCGAGGCCGACCTCAACTTGCTGCAGCTGGTTGACCTGGGCTATGGCCTGTGCACCTTTATCGAGGCGGAGCCCGCGTGGCGCGCCGGTCAGGCCGAGCGCAACTACGCCCGTCGCGGTTCGCTTCGCGTGGCAACCAAGTACCCGCGCATCGCGAGTGCCTGGTATGCCGAGCGCGGCGTGAATGCCGATATCGTCTCGCTGCACGGCAACATTGAGCTGGGACCCATCGTCGGCATGACCGATCGCATCGTGGACATTACCGCCACGGGTGCCACGCTGCGCGACAACGACTTGGTCATCACCGGCCGCATCATGGACTGCACAGCCCGCTTCTTTGTCAATCCGGGTGCCGCGCGCCTGGATCCGCGCGTACGCAATCTGGCAGATCGCCTGGCCGCGGCCGTTAAGGACAAGCATTTTGAGCCCGTCGCGGGCTCGGCACAATAGCGCGAGCGCGCACGGGCGCCCCAACGTACGGGCTGCGGGCCGATTGGCGCCGCCGCCCGGCCTCTCGCTTTTCGAACACAACCTCGACCGATAGGGGATTCCGATATGAAGACCATCAAGCTTGCTCCCGGTGAGCGCCTCGTTACCAACCAGCTCAACCGCAAGGGCGTGCTGCCGCAAAACATCGTCGACGCCGCTCGCGATATCGTGGCCAACGTGCGTGCCAACGGCGATGCCGCGGTGCGCGATTACTGCCAGCGTTTTGACGGTGTTGAGCTGCAGAGCTTCCGTCTGCCGCAGGAGCAGATCGATGCCGCGCTCGAAGGCCTCGATCCGGCCTTTGTCGCCGCGCTCGAAAAGGCTGCGCGCCAGATTCGCGAGTTCCACCAGCGCGAGGTCGAGCAGAGCTGGTTTACCACGCGCCCGGACGGCACGATGCTCGGCGTTAAGGTGACCCCGCTTGCTGCGGCCGGCATCTACGTGCCGGGCGGTCGCGCGCAGTACCCTTCCACCGTGCTTATGAACGCCATTCCCGCCAAGGTTGCCGGCGTTGAGCGCGTGGTCATGGTGACCCCGCCGCAAAAGGATGGACTGATTAGCCCGTATACGCTCGCGGCGGCCAAGCTCGGCGGCGTGGACGAAATCTATATGGTGGGCGGCGCCCAGGCCGTGGCCGCGCTGGCGTACGGTACCGAGACCATTCCGCGCGTCGACAAAATCACCGGCCCGGGCAACGCCTTTGTTGCCGCTGCCAAGCAGATTGTCTCGGGTGACGTGGGTATCGACATGGTCGCCGGTCCCTCCGAGGTCTGCGTGCTGGCCGATGCCACGGCCAAGCCTATGGTGGTCGCGGCCGACCTGATGGCTCAGGCCGAGCACGATCCGCTGGCGGCCTGCTATCTGGTGACCTGCGACGAGCAGTTTGCGCGTGAGGTCGAGGCGGGTATCGACATTCTGGTAGCGCAGTCCCCGCGTGCCGAGATTACGTGCGCTTCGCTCGATAACGAAGGCGCCATCGTGGTGGCCGCCGACATGGCGGCCGCCGTCGAGGCCGTGAACACCGTGGCGCCCGAGCACCTTGAGCTGCACTGCAAGGATGCGATGGGCCTGCTCGGCGGCATTCGCAACGCCGGCGCCATCTTTGTGGGCGCTTGGAGCTCCGAGCCGCTCGGCGATTACGTTGCCGGTCCCAACCACACGTTGCCGACCGGCGGCACGGCCATGTTCTCCAACCCGCTTTCGGTCGAAGAGTTCGTTAAGCGCTCGAGCGTTATATGCTATACGCCCGAGGGCCTGCTCTCCGACGCTCCCGCTACGCAGCGTCTGGCCGAGGCCGAGGGCCTGTGGGCGCACGCGCTTTCGGCCGCACTGCGTCGCCGCGTGTTGGAGCAGGGCGAGGATGCCGTGAGCGCCGAGTCGCTCGCCGCGGCCGACCTGACCAAGGTTGCCTGGCCGGGCGACGCCGTGGCGACGGTTGCCGAGGGCGTGGACCTGGCGGCTGCAGGCGCAGATGGCGCTGGCGTAACCGGCGGGGAGGCCTAATATGGCCGAACTCACGCCTCGCATGAAGGAGCTCGTCCAGCCTTACCTGGCCGGTATTGAGCCCTACGATCCCAACTTTACGCCCACGCGCATCAACCTTTCGGCCAACGAGAACACCTATCCCGTGCCGGCTGGCGTGCGCGAGGCGGTCGACGCCGCCCTGGCTGCCACGCCGCTCAACCGCTATCCCGATCCCATGTCCAACGATCTGCGTGACGAGCTTGCCGCTTGGCATGGTGTGGCGCGCGAGAATGTCTGCGTGGGCAACGGCGGCGACGAGCTGCTCTATAACTACCTGTTGGCGTTTGGCGGCGCGGGACGGACCCTGCTCAACTGCCCGCCGTGCTTTAGCGAGTATGCGTTCTTTGCGTCGCTCTGCCAGACCGAGGTGCGCGACGTGTGGCGCGACCCGGCGACCTTTGAACTCGACCAAGCGGCGGTGCTCGCGGCCGCACCCGAGTGCAACCTGACCATCGTGACTTCGCCCAACAACCCCACGGGCGACGTGGCACCGCTCGACTTTGTCTCGGCCCTGTGCGATGCGTGCCCCGGCATGGTCATGGTCGACGAGGCCTACGTTGAGTTTGCAGACGATTCGTTTGGCGCGGCTACCACGGCGCAGGGGCTTATCGCCGAGCATCCCAACCTGGTGATTCTGCATACGCTGTCCAAGGCGTTTGGCGCTGCCGGCACGCGTCTGGGCTATGTGATCGCGGCGCCCGAGGTCATCGATGTGTTTGCGGCGATTCGCCAAATCTACTCGGTTAACGTGCTGAGCCAGGCCGCCGCGCTTGCCTGCGTGCGTGCCCGCGATGCGTACGCGCCCGTAGTGGCACAGGTTGCATCCGAGCGCGAGCGCGAGCTGTGCGCCCTACGCGCAATGGCTGCCGAGGGTCTGACCGTGGAGGCGTGGCCGAGCGCGGCGAACTTTGTGCTCGTGCGCACGCCGCATGCCACGCGCGTGCGCGAGCGTCTGCGCGACGAGTATTCGATTTTGGTGCGCGACTTTAGCTACGCGCCGGGGCTCGCGGACTGCCTACGCATTACCGTGGGTACCCCGCAGGAAAACGACGAGGTGCTGGCTGCGTTTGCCGCGCTGGTGAAGGAGGAGATGTAGATGGACCGCTATGCCGAGGTGACCCGCAAGACGGGCGAGACCGACATTGTCGTAAAGCTCGACCTGGACGGAAGCGGCGTGTGCGATATCTCGACCGGCGTGCCGTTTTTCGACCACATGCTCAACGCTTTTGGCCGCCATGGTCTGTTCGATCTGACGGTGCACGCGGTGGGCGACGTGGAGGTCGATGCGCACCACACCGTCGAGGACACGGGTATCGTGCTGGGCGAGGCGTTTTGCCAGGCACTGGGCGACAAGGCGGGCATTACGCGCTTTGCCGACGCGGCGATTGCCATGGACGAGACGCTCGTGATGGCCGCCGTGGATATTTCGGGTCGCGGGCAGGCCTATTGCGAACTGCCCGTGCCGACTGAGCGCGTGGGCAGCTTTGATACCGAGCTGGCCGTCGAGTTCTTCTACGCCTTTGCGCGCGATGCCAAACTCACGCTGCACGTGCGCGAGCTGGCGGGCGGCAACTCACATCACATTATCGAGGCTGCCTTTAAGGCCGTGGGCCGCACAATGCGCCACGCCTGCGAGCTCGATTCCCGCGTGCAGGGCATCCCCAGTACCAAGGGCTCACTGTAACCTGCCAAAAAGGGACAGGTTTATTTTGGCAGGTATTGAATGGGGAAAAGGAGGGGTCGCGTGGGCGAACCGAAGATCGTGGTGGTCGACTACCACAAGGGCAACTTGTCGAGCGTCGTGCGCGGGCTTGCGCGCGCCGGTGCCGCCGCCTGCACGTCGGATGATCCGGAGCAGATCCGCAACGCGGACGGCCTGGTCATCCCGGGCGTGGGCGCGTTCTATGACGCGATCGCCCTTATGCGTCAGAGCGGCGAGGCGGACGCGGTGCTCGATGCCGTTGCCGCCGGAACTCCGCTGCTCGGCATCTGCCTGGGCCTTCAGCTGTTTTTTGAGCGCGGCAACGAGGGCGTGCCTGCGGACGAGGGCGTGGTCGCCGACGGTAACGCCCCCGAGCAGGCTGACGGCCCCTGGGTCGATGGCCTGGGCATCATGCGCGGCTCGTGCACGCGCCTGGAGTCGAGCCGCCTGAAGGTGCCGCACGTGGGCTGGGACCAGGTGCACATGACGCCCACCGGTGCGGCCGACCCGCTGCTCGCCGGTTTTGCCGAGGGCGCCAACATGTGCTTCACCCACAGCTACGCGGTGGCCGACGACGCCGATGCCGCCGATGTGCTGGCGCGCACGCACTATACGCGGAGCTTCCCGTGCATCGTGCGCCATGGCAACGTGTGGGGCTGCCAGTTCCATCCCGAGAAATCCTCCGCGCTGGGTCAGCGCATCCTTAAGAACTTCGTGAGCATCGTCGAGGGGGCCGGCCGATGATTCTGTTTCCCGCAATCGATCTGATCGGCGGCAAGGTCGTGCGCCTGGAGCGCGGCGACCGGAGCCGCTGCAAGGTATATTCCGACGACCCCGTGGCAGTCGCCCGCTCGTTCGCCGAGCAGGGTGCGAGCTGGGTGCACGTCGTCGACCTGTCTGCTGCCTTTGGCGAGGACGAGGACACGTGTGCTGCCAACTCGGCGGCGATTAAGGGCATCTGCGGCATCGACGGTCTGTCTGTGGACGTGGGCGGCGGCGTTCGCTCGCTTGCACGCATCGACGAGCTGGCCGGCTACGGCGCGCGTCGCATCGCACTGGGCACGGTGCTCGTGACCGAGCCGGGTTTTGCCGAGGTGGCGGCCCAAGGCTTTGGCGAGCTGCTCGTGGCCGACATCGCCGCGCGCGACGGCCAGGTCAAGGTGAACGGCTGGCGCGACGGCGCGGGCGTGGCACTCGACGATGCCGTGGCACAGCTCACCGAGCTGGGCTTTAAGCATCTGGTGTATACCGACATCGCGCGCGATGGCATGCAGACGGGCATCGATGTGGCGGCGTATCGCCATGTTGCCAAGGTCGCGGGCTTTCCTGTCGTGGCTTCGGGCGGCATCTCTACGCTCGATGACATTCGCGCGCTGGCTGCGGTGGGTGAGGATGCCATCGAGGGTGCCATTACCGGCCGTGCGCTCTACGAGGGCAACTTTACGCTGGCCCAGGCACTGGCCGCCGCCCGAGGGGAGGAGTAGCCCATGCTTACCAAACGCGTGATTCCCTGTCTGGACGTCAAGGACGGCCGTGTGGTCAAGGGCGTCAACTTTGTGAGCTTGCGCGATGCGGGCGATCCGGTGGAGTTGGCGCGCGCCTACGACTGCGAGGGCGCGGACGAGGTTGTATTTTTGGACATTACCGCGACGAGTGACAACCGTGCGACGACCATCGAGATGGCGGCGCACGCGGCCGAGGAGCTCGCTATTCCCTATACCGTGGGCGGCGGTTTCCGCGACCTGGCGGGCATGCGATCCATGGTGGCGGCCGGTGCCGACAAGGTATCGCTCAACTCTGCCGCTGTGCGCGACCCGTCGCTGATCAGCCAAGCTGCCGCGGCGTTTGGCAGCCAGGCCGTGGTCGTGGCGATCGATGCCAAGCGCGTCGGCCTGCCTGGGCAGCCGGATGCCGACAAGTGGGAGGTTTTTACCGCAGGAGGCCGCAACGCCACGGGTATCGATGCGGTGGCATGGGCCGAGGAGGCGGCTCGTCGCGGCGCCGGCGAGATTCTGCTGACCAGCATGGACCGCGACGGCACCAAGGCCGGCTTTGACCTGGCGCTCACCCGTGCCGTGGCGCGCGTGGTGCCAATCCCCGTCATCGCGAGCGGCGGCGTGGGCACGCTCGAGCATTTTGCCGAGGGCGTGATCGAGGGCGAAGCCGACGCCGTGCTGGCGGCCAGCGTCTTTCACTTTGGAACCTTCAGCATTCGCCAGGTGAAGGAGTATATGGCCAGCCAGGGCATCCCTGTCAGGTTGGACTTCTAGTGCTGCGGCTTGCCCAGGCACCGCATCTTGCCGCTCAAACCGTCGCTCGCGTACCAAAGTACGCGTCGCTCCTCTTTCGCGGCAACCTGCGGCACCTGGACAACCCTCGCCGACCTGTGGGATTTCGTTTGTTACTTGGGAGAAATGATGACTGAGGTAATAGAAGCGTCTGATCTTACGTACGACGCCCGCGGGCTGATTCCTTGCGTGGTTCAGCAGTATGACACCGGTGAGGTGCTTATGGTTGCTTGGATGAACGAGGAATCGGTGGGGCTGACGCTCAAGACCGGCACCACGTGGTTTTGGAGCCGCAGCCGCCAAGAGCTCTGGAACAAGGGCGCGACGAGCGGCAATATGCAGGAGGTCAAGGAACTCTGGGCCGACTGCGATTACGATACACTGCTGGTCAAGGTCGACTCGCCGGGTCCGGCCTGCCACACCGGCAACCGTACCTGCTTCTTTAAGTGCGTGGAAGGGGGAGCGCGATGAGGGTCGTGACGCCGTTCGAAGTCGCCGATTGTAACGCCGAGCTCCTCCGTGCGGGCGTGCCGTGCCGCGTGCATCTGACCGATGCCTGCGGGGCACAGTCGCTTTGGCTCGAGACCGAGAAAGAAAGGCTCGATGAGGCCCATGCCGTCATCGATGGGTTCTTTGGGAAGAAGGGCGCAAAGCCTCGGTTCGATGGGGCCGGTACCTACTTTACGCTGCAGTAACGAGAGGAAATAACCATGGGAGTCAGAACCGCTAACGTGCAGCCGGGAAATATCGGCGAGACCTTGACCGGCCTTGCTGAGGTGATTCACGGCCGTCGCGATGCGTCGCCACAGGAGAGCTACACCGCCCGTCTGCTGACCGATGTCGAGGACGAGCTGCTCAAGAAGCTTGCCGAGGAGGCGAGCGAGGTTATCATGGCTTGCAAGGATAACGACCACGACCACATCCGCTACGAGGCCGGCGACCTGGTCTACCACCTGCTCGTAACCCTGGAGCGTTATGGCATCACCCTCGACGAACTGGCCGGCGAACTCAACGCCCGCCGCCACTAGTCATCGGGGACGTTCTTAAACGACTAGTTAGGCGAGGGGCGTGGACTCCCATTCGCCGGTGGGGTGGGGGATGTCGAAGGTTCGATAACTGCAGTCGTAGGCGTGGGCTTGCGCTTCGCGGATATTCCAACAGATGTCACAGGCGCGGTGTGCGTCCGAGCCAAAGGTGATTGGCACCTCGGCGTGGGCGAAGCAGCGCAACAGCCCCGTCGAGGGGTAATAGTCGTCGAGGCCCTTACGCGGCGCGGCGGTCGAGACTTCGACACGGCGACCCGTGTCGTGAGCGCATTCGGCCATCTGCCCCCAAAACGGCGCCGGGTCAAAATCGGGCGCAAAGCCTTCCTTCGAAAAGCGCATGACCAGGTCGGGATGGGCCATTACATCAAAGTTGAGTGAGCTTTCGCAAGCACGGCACCAGTCGTCGACGTAGCGCTCCCACACGCCGCGCACGCCCAGGTTTTCCCAAACATGCAGGTTGGTATCGTCGTCGATCCAGCCGCAAAGGGAATCGGGTGTATCGGGGCGCGCGACGTTTTCCGTTCCCACCGTACCCGCGGCACCTGCCATGATATCGCCCGGGTCGCCAATCCAATGCACGCTGCCCAAGCGCACCACGGCGCCCTGGGACCAGCGCTCAACCAAGGGTTCGCAGCCCTCGTACCAATCGCATTCAAAGCCATAGATAAGCTCGAGCTCCGGCGCGATTTGCGCGGCAAGCCTGCGGGCGTCCTCAAAGGCCAGACGATGTGCCGGCAAGTCGCCCTCGACGACCTGCACCTCGCAGTTAGCATCCATACTGGCAGGCAGGGCGAGGTGGTCGGTCGAGACCATAACGCGGCAGCCTGCCGCAGCAGCGGCACGGACGTTGTCATCAAACGAGGCATGGCCGTCCGAAAACGAGGTGTGGGTGTGACAATCGACCAGCGGGCAAGCGGACATGGCGGCTCCTTTGCGTCAAGCGAATCCGCTTCATTGTAATGGCGCAGCCTCGGCGCGGCGGGAACGCTGCAAGTCGAAACCGACTGGAAAGGACAGGCGGCGCGTGCCGGCGCCGGCGACTACTTGCTCCGCGCCGCCGCGCGTTTGGCCTGCGCCGTTACCATCGCGTGTCTCACGGCGGTGATGGGGCGATAGCAGATCATGCGCGGGCCCGACCAGCGCATGACCTCGCGGATCATCTCGCGCATGGCAGGACGGTAACAATGCGAAGGACAGGCCGAGCAAAATGTCTTGGTGCCCATGTGCGGGCAGTGCTCAATGCGCGCGATGGCGTATTTCTTCAGCTCGGCGCATTCGGGGCAGAGCGTAATGGTCCGAAGGCCGAGCTTCACGCGCACGGGCTCATCGTCGCCAGCCTGTTCGACCGCATGCCCGCCGCCATGATGCCCGCGGCACCACAGCGCAATCATCTGCGACACCATCTGGGCCTCGCGTGTACGTTTGCGCGCCAGCTCCGGCGTGTCGGCAGTGCGCGCCATTAGCTCAGCCTCCCGTGCTCGACCGAAAGCGAGAAATCGGCAAACGCGCAGGTGCTGGCTCGGTGGCTTACGAGCACGATGGTCTTGCCGCGGCGCTTGAGCTCGTCGACGGCCTGCATCACGGCTGCTTCGTTGAGGGCGTCGAGCGCGCTGGTGGGCTCGTCGAGCAAGATGAAAGGCGCGTCGTTGAGGAAGATGCGCGCAAGGCCGATGCGCTGGCGCTCGCCGCCCGAGAGCGAGTCGCCCAGCTCGGCAACCGGAGTGTCGAGACCCTGCGGCAGGCGGTCGATGAGGGCGGTAAGCGAAGCGGAGCGGCAAGCGTCGAGCAGCTCGGCATCGGTGGCGCTGGCGTGCGCAACCAGCAGATTCTCGCGTACGGTGCCGCAGAACAGATGTGTGTCCTGGGTCATATAGGCCTCGTGGCTGCGTAGGCTCGCCGTGTTGATGTGGCGGGCATCGACGCCGCTTACCGTGATGGTGCCAGCTGCGGGGTCCCAAAAACGCATGAGCAGCTTAAGCAGCGTCGACTTGCCCGAGCCCGAGCGCCCCATGATGCAGGTCATGGTACCGGGCGCAAAGGTGCAGGTCACGTCGTCGAGGATGAGACTCGCAGCGGTGTCGTTCGCGATCTGCTCCGTGGCGCCCGCACCGCCCGCGTCCACGCCGCCCGCATAACTAAAGCTCACACGCTCGGCTGCGGCGCCGGCAAACTCAACGTCCTGTCCGTCGGCGACCTCGGCGCACTGGGGTTGCTCGTCGAGCAAATCGAGCACGCGTGCGCCCGAGGCGAGCGTCTCCTGCAGTGAGGCACCCAGGCGGCTCACGGCCATCACCGAGCCAAACGACGACACAAAGGTAAAGACGGCGACAAACGCTGCGGCAAAGTTAATCGTTCCCGCAGCCACCAGCTGCAGCGCACGTCCGAGCATCACCAGATTGGCCGCAAGAATAAGCGCATCGGCTACGGCCTCGCTGGCCGCTTGGCGGCGCTTGAGGCGCGCGTCCACGGCGCCGACTTGCTCGGTCAGCTTGCCCAGGGCACGGCTGCGATCGGCGCCACCGGCAAACTGGATAGTCTCGGATGCGCCGCGCAGACTGTCGAGCACAAAGGCACCCAGCTTACCGGCGCCCTCGCGGCTCTGGCGGCCGGTGGTGCCGCATGCCTTGGCCGAGGTCAGGGGCAGCAGCACGCCCAGGACCGCGTAGGCCACGAGCGCGATGCCCGCGAGCTCGGGGTTTACAGCCAGCAAAAAGCCCTCAAACACAACGGTGCAGACCAGAGCTATGGCAATGGGCGAGATGGTGTGCGCGTAGAAGACCTCGAGCAGCTCGATATCCGAGGTGACCAGGCTCACGAGCTCGCCCTTGCCGCGGCCCTCGAGCTTGGCGGGGGCGAGCTGGCGC
This sequence comes from uncultured Collinsella sp., assembly GCA_959605475.1. GTDB lineage: Bacteria > Actinomycetota > Coriobacteriia > Coriobacteriales > Coriobacteriaceae > Collinsella. The sequence continues at coordinate 17,477 of CAUHFS010000004.1, forward strand.
AGGGCGCCAAACACCAGGTCGCGAATGTCCGCGAGCAGACGGAATGCGATGTAATGGTTGCAGAGCTGCTCGCCGTAGTGGAGCGGCCCGCGTGCGATGCCGCAGGCGGCACAGGCCGCGCATGCTGCGATCAGACCAAGCCCCAAGGCGTTGCGGCCCAGCGCGGCCATAAGGCCGAGGGCGCCAAAGGCCGGCACGAACGCGGCGGTGAGCATGCCAATGCTGCCCAGCGCGACGGCTAGCACAAGCCAGCCGGCAAGCGGTCGGACGAGCCCCATCATGCGCCACATGATGGACGGCGCCGAGCGACGGGCGCGGCCGGAGTCAGGCGCCGCGGTAGCGGAAGACGAGCCGGCACCGTTGAGGCTATCGGTACGGGCGGTGCTGCCGTCAACAGCCTCAACCGCGCCGGCATCCTCGGCATCACCCTCCGCATACGCATATGCCGAGAGCTGCTCCTGGCTGTTCCACATGCGCGCATAGGCGCCCGCGCCCGACAGGAGCTCATCATGGGTGCCGCGCTTGGCAATGCGACCGCGCTCCAGCACCAGAATCTGGTCGGCGTCCACGATCGTCGACAGGCGATGCGCCACCACAATTACGGTGTGCTCGCCGGCAAGCGACGCGATGACCTCGCCGATCGCGGCCTCGCTTGCGGCATCGACGTTGCTCGTCGCCTCGTCAAACACATAGATGGGCGAGTCGTGCAGCAGGGCGCGGGCCATGCACACGCGCTGGCGCTGGCCGCCCGAAAGGTTGGTGCCGCCCTCGTTAATCACCATGTCGAGCCCGCCGTTGGCCTGCACAAAGGTCGCCACGCGCGTGCGGCCGAGCGCGCGCAAAAGCTCGGCGTCGGTGGCGTTGGGCTGGGCGAGCAGCAGGTTGTCGCGCAGGGTGCCGGCAAACAGGTAGCCGTTGGTGGGCACCAGCGTGACGGCGCGCATGAGTGAGGTGGCCGTGGCATCGCGCAGTTCAACGCCGCCGATGCGAACGCTGCCACGGTGGGCACCCTTGCGGCCCGCGATAATCCCCGCGAGCGTGGACTTGCCGCCGCCGCTTTCGCCCACGAGTGCCACGAGCGAGCCGTGCGCAATGGTCGCGCTGGCGCTGTCCAGCACCGTGCGGTCGCCGTATGCATAGCTCACGCCCGCGAGCTCGATATTGCCGCGACCGTCAAGCTCAACATCGCCGCGCTCGGGCTCGGGCGTATCCAAAATGCCAAACATGCGGCGCGAGGCGGCCATGCCGTTCATGGCCGTGTGGAACAGCGATCCCAGGCGGCGCATTGGCAAAAAGAACTCCTGCGACAGAAAGACGATGAGAAAGGCCGCCTCAAAGCCAATCTTGCCCGTGGCGAGCTGCAGCGCGGTTACGATAATGCCGAGCGCGGCGCCCATATAGACGACCAGGTCCATAACGCAAATGGAACGCAGCTGCATCACCAGCAGGCGCATGGTCGTTGCGCGGAAACGCTCGGACTCGGCGTTGATACGCTCGTGCCAACTGCGATCGGCCTGGTAGACCTTAAGGGTAGTGAGACCCTGCACGGCTTCCAGGAACATGCCGCCAAGATCGACATAGCTGCCCCAGTACTCGGCACCGATCTTTTTGGCGTTGCGCATGACCATCATAATGGAGACGGGAATGACCGGAACGCAGGCGAGCAGCAGCGCGGCGGGAAAACCCGCCTGGCCCACGAGCAGCACAAACAGCGTGATGGGCGCCAAGCCGGCAAAGAAGAGCTGCGGCAGGTAGCCGCCAAAGTACACCTGGAGTTGCGTGGCGCCCTCGACGCTGGTCTGGACGGCCTCGGCGGTGGGGACGGTCTCGGTGTAGGAGGGGCCGAGTGCGGTGAGCTTGTCGTAGACGAGTGAGCGCACGCGGCGGACGGCCTCGAACGCGGCCTTGTCGCCGGCGCGTTGGGCCAGGTAGATGGAGGCGGCGCGCACGATGATGGCGGCGGCGAGCGGCAAGGCCGCCTGTGCGAGGGCATCGACGGCGAGTGCGGCGGAAAGGCCGTCCGTGACGATGCCGCCCAAGATGCGCGCAAGCACCCACATCACCGTGATGTTTGCCATGAGCGCGATCCACTTAAACAGGACGCTTGCCATAATGTAGGGCGTTGCCTGCGGAACCAGGGAGAAGAGCCGCTTCTCGAACATGAAACCTCCTATGCCGTAACGGTGCCGGGTGGGGTCCTCGGCAGCCGCTTAGTTAGCCAAATGCAACTAGAGTAACATCGTGCAGCAGGTAAGTATGCCGAGGGTAATTTTTGGCCGATGAACTGCGTAGAAAGTTCAAAATTGTTGAGTGTAGTGAACTTTGTGGTGGACGGAGTGCGAGCGCAATTCTGATCGTGCGCGGCCCCGCTCCAAAACATGTACATCAGCCTCCAAAAGCTGCAAAAAATGACATGTTTGGAGGCTGGCGTACATGTTTGGATAGGGGCGAGGGCGGCGACGGACGAAAGTCACGCCTGTGCCACGTCCGATGTGCTAGCGTTTGGGTGAATAAAACGAGCCCGTGCGGAAAGGATCCGGACCGTATGCAACGTGGAAGTACATCTCCGCTGTCCCGCGAGACCGATGCGCCCGAAACCATCGTCAAGCTGGAGTGCGACATCGACGATGCGTCGCCCGAGGTGCTCGCCTACGCCGCTGACCGCCTGCGCGAGGCCGGCGCCCGCGAGGTGCACTGGCTACCCCTTTACTGCAAAAAGGGCCGCCCCGGATGGCAGCTGCAGGTGATCTGCTCGCACGAGGATATTGAGCGCCTGCAGACGATTATCTTTTTGGAGACCACGACCAACGGCATTCGTCGCCAGGTGATGGAACGCGTTTGCCTGCCGCGCCGATTCGAGCAGGTGATAACGCCTTGGGGCGAGGTATCTGTTAAGGTGGCGACCCTGCCCGACGGTAGTGAGCGCGCGGCTCCCGAGTACGAGGACTGCGCCCGCCTTGCCCGCGAACATGGCGTGCCGCTCCAACGCGTGATGCAGGCGGCTCAGAGCGCGGCGCTGCGATTCGAGTAACACGGTAGATGGGCTCCATATCCGCTAGACCCCGTATTCAGCCCCTATCAACCCCACCCGAAAGGACCACCATGAAATACCTCATCGCCTCCGACATCCACGGCTCGGCATACTGGACCGAGCGTCTGGTCGCCGCAATCGAATCCGAGCAGCCCGACCGCATCGTGCTGCTGGGCGACCTGCTCTACCACGGCCCGCGCAACGACCTGCCGCGCGACTACGCCCCCAAGCGCGTGATTCCGCTGCTCAACGCCCTGGCCGACCGCATCATTGCCGTCCGCGGCAACTGCGACGCCGAGGTCGACCAGATGGTGCTCGACTTTCCCGTCATGGCCGACTACGCCACCCTGTTTGACGAGACCGGCCGCGAGCTGTTCCTGACGCACGGCCACGTCTTTGGCGCCGGCATGCACAACAGCGTCGACCATGCGCCCGTGCTGCCCGAGGGCTCCGCGCTCGTCTACGGCCACACGCATATCAAGGTTAACGAAGCGAGCGCGACGCACCCGGGCCTGTGGCTCTTCAATCCCGGTAGCGTGAGCATTCCCAAAGACGGCACGCACAGCTACGGTATCTACGAGGGCGGCGCGTTACGCCACGTGATCCTGGAGGAGGAGTAACCATGTCCGAGCATATGGCTCAGCAAAATGCCGAGGGTTCGCGCGACCTGTCGACGCTGGTAGATGTGTCGGCCGAGCTGCAGCATCTGGTGCAGACCATCTGGTGCCTGCGTCAGCCCGACGGCTGCCCGTGGGACCGCGAGCAGACGCACCGCAGCATTGGCAAGAACATGATCGAGGAGGCCTACGAGGCGCTCGATTGCATCGAGGCCGACGACGCGGCTCACCTTCGCGAGGAGCTGGGAGATGTGCTCATGCAGGTCGTACTGCATGCGCAGATTGCGGCGGACGCCGGCGAGTTTACGCTGGCCGACGTGGCACACGATATCGACGCCAAACTCATCCGGCGCCATCCGCACGTGTTTGGCAATGTGGATGCCGAGAGCTCCGACGAGGTGCTCAAGATTTGGGACGAGGTCAAGCTTGCCGAGAAGGCGGTCAAGGACAAGGCTGTGGCGGCAGGCGAGTCAGCGCCCGAGGGCCTGCTCGACGGCGTGCCCACGCATTTGCCGGCGCTCATGCAGGCTCAGAAGGTGTCGCGCAAGGCGGCTGCCGTGGGCTTTGAGTGGGAGACGGTCCAGGACGTGTGGGACGAGGTCGCCGAGGAGCGTGCCGAGTTTGAGGCCGAGGCTCCCGGCTCACCCGAGCGCGAGATGGAGTTTGGCGACCTGCTCTTTGCCCTGGTCAACGTCGCGCGCAAAGAGGGGATTGACGCCGAGAGCGCCCTGCGTGCCAGCACGGCCAAGTTCCGCCGTCGCTGGGCTGCGATGGAGCAGATGGCGGCCGATGCCCACGTGGATCTGGCCGAGCTCTCGACCCACGGCCTCAACGACCTGTGGGATGCCGCAAAGGCGGAGGAGTAGGACTGCAGGAACGACGGGCTGACATGCCTCATCGTTCCCGCTAAATTTTTCGAAAATCAAGTGTATCCCTCGGCTAACTTAGGGCATAATGCAAAAAGTGCGACATGGCTAACTTACGGAGACGCACCGATGGTGCACGGTCAGCCGGTCGCTTGCATCCACTACGTTTCCAAGTGAGAGGGAGACAACATGAGCGATATTTTGGATGTCTACGGTCGCGAGGTGCTCGACAGCCGCGGCAACCCCACCGTCGAGGTCGAGGTCGTGCTCGAGGACGGCAGCTTCGGCCGCGCGATGGTGCCTTCGGGCGCTTCGACCGGCGCCTTTGAGGCATGTGAGCTGCGCGACGGTGACAAGGGCCGCTATCTGGGCAAGGGTGTCTCGCAGGCCGTCGAGCACGTCAACAACGAGTGCGCCGATGCCGTCGTGGGCCTCGACGCCTTCGATCAGCGCGCCGTCGATGCCGCGCTAATCGCCGCCGACGGTACGCCCAACAAGACCAAGCTCGGCGCCAACGCCATTCTGGGCGTATCGCTGGCCGTTGCCCGCGCTGCGGCAGAGTCGGCGGGCCTGTCGCTGTACCAGTACCTGGGCGGCGTCAACGCTCACCTGCTACCCACGCCTATGATGAACATCCTCAACGGCGGCGTGCATGCCGACAACAATGTCGACTTCCAGGAGTTCATGATCATGCCGGGGGGCGCCCCGAGCTTTGCCGAGGGTCTGCGCTGGTGCGCCGAGGTCTACCACACCCTCAAGGGCGTGCTGCACGAGGCGGGCCTTGGCGGCGGCGTGGGCGACGAGGGCGGTTTCGCGCCCAACCTCAAGACCAATGCCGAGCCGTTCGAGTACATCACCAAGGCCGTGGAGAAGGCTGGTTTTAAGCCCGGCGTCGACTTCATGTATGCCATGGATCCGGCGTCCACCGAGTTTTACAACGCCGAGACCGGCATGTACGAGCTCAAGGGCGAGGGCGTAGAGTACACGAGCGCCCAGATGGTCGATTACTGGGAGAAGCTCGTCGACACCTATCCCATCATCTCCATCGAGGACGGCATGGCCGAAGAGGATTGGGACGGCTGGGTTGAGCTCACCCGCCGCATTGGCAATAAGGTGCAGCTCGTGGGCGACGACCTGTTCGTCACCAATACCGAGCGTCTCAAGAAGGGCATCGAGCTGGGTGCCGCCAACGCGATCCTGGTCAAGGTCAATCAGATCGGCACGCTCACCGAGTCGCTCGAGGCCATCGAGACCGCCAAGGAGGCCGGTTACGCCTGCATCGTGAGCCACCGCTCCGGCGAGACCGAGGATTCCACGATCGCCGACCTGGTCGTGGGCGTCAACGCCGGCCAGATCAAGTCGGGCGCCCCGTGCCGCAGCGACCGTATCGCCAAGTACAACCAGCTCATCCGCATCGAGGACGAGCTCGAGGGCAGCGCGCGCTACGCCGGCAAGTCTGCGTTCTACAACATTCGCTAAACGGGCGAATTTGGCGAGGGGGAGGCTGACTCGGTTCCGCCCCCGCCTTGGCTGGACGCCGCAAAGCGCTGTGGGCGCTGGGCCGTGTGGCTCAGCGCCTTTTTTATGTCGAGCAAAGGCTGCCGAAGGCGGTGCGCGCGCTCGTGCTATAACTAGAATACTTAGCGCAAACAAACCTCAACCGCACAAGGCGCACATGGATCAGATTTACGACAACAGGTACTATTCCGCCGGTTCGCGTGAGCCGTCGCCTCGCCGTGCGCGCACGGTGCAGCTCGGTGGGTCCGCCTACGCCGGCGCCGACCGCTCCACGCAGCGCCCGACAAGTACCTCGCGCCCCAATGCTCAAGTGAATACTTCGACAGATGGACCGGTGCGCCCGGCACGTTCGTCGCATGCGTCGCGTCCCTCGGCCCAGACGCACGACAGGTCGAGCAGGCCCTCGAGCCGTCTTTCGGGCTCGGACTTTATGCGCTACGCCAACGACAATGCGGTGGTCAAGGCAATCTATGACTTTACGCATGGCTCTCTGCGCCCGCTGTTTATCGGTATCGTGGTGGCGCTGGCGCTCGTGAGCCTGTATTTCCCCGTGCGCGACCTGTACGTGGCTAAGCGCTCGAGCGACATCTTGGCCAAGCAGGTCGAGATTCGCCAGCAATACAATGATGAGATGAAAAAAGACACTGATAAGTGGTTCTCGGAAGAGGGCATTAAGGATTCGGCACGGGACTTGGGCATGGTGATGCCCGGCGAGAAGAGGATTGAAGTGCAGGGTCTGGACGAGGATTCGGATTCGTCGTCGAGCAAAAAGTCCTCAAACGCCAAGAATGCCAGCGAAGTGGCCAAAGAGATCGAAGAGGTCGGCAAGGACGCACCGTGGTACATCAAGACGCTCGATATGCTGTTTGGATTTAACGGCGTCGAGGGCCAGACGGTCGCGTCCAGCGGCGAGTAGGCGAGTAGCACCCGGAGGGGAGCCCGCAATGGCAGATTGCAAACGATATAAGGTGGCCGCGATTGACCTGGGCACGGTGTCGTCGCGACTGGTGTTGGCGCAGGTCGAGGCCGGGGCGATCGTGGAATCGTCCAAGCATACCGAGATCACCGACTTGGGCGAGGGCGTGGACGCGACGGGGCGCTTTTGCGAGGCGGCGGTCGAGCGCGTGCTTGCCGCATGCCGCATGTTTGTGGACGAGGCGCGTGCCTTTGGGGCTGTGTGCATCTGCACCACGTGCACGAGTGCCGCGCGCGATGCGTCCAATGCTGCCCTGCTGCTGGACGGCCTGCGCGAGCTGGGGCTCGAGCCGCAGGTGATTCCGGGCGAGGTTGAGGCGCGCCTGACATTTTTTGGCGTGGCGCACGACTTTGCAGGCGAGCGCATTATTGTCGCGGATTCGGGCGGCGGGTCGACGGAGCTTGCGACGGGCGTATATGCTCCGGAGCGCGGGGTCTTTGCGCTGGAAGGAACGCGTTCGCTGGACATTGGCTGCCGTCGCGTGACGGAGCGGTTTTTCTCGGCGCTGCCGCCAACGGACAGTGAACTTGCCGCCGCTGGCGTATGGGCGGGCGAGCAGTTCGGGGCTTACTTTGAGGGCCTGCCTGTCGACTTTGAGCGCGCCGAGCGCCTCGTTGCGGTGGGCGGTACCGTCACCACGCTCGTGGCGCTGGTCCACGAACTGGAGCCGTACGATTCGAGCTTTGTGCACCTATGCGAGCTGTCGCTGGAGCAGGTCTCGGCCGCTATCGAGCGCATGTCTGCGTTGGATGTTGCAGGCATTGCCGCGTTGCCGGGCGTGCAGCCCAAGCGCGCGGGCGTGATTCTCGCTGGCGCCGTGGTGATCCGCGAGCTCATGCGAGCCGGCGGCTACAAGACGCTCACCGTAAGCGAGAACAGCCTGCTCGCCGGCATGGCAGCCACCATCAACGAGACTCTCGACGGCGCGACCCCCACCATCTCCTGGACCCCAGAGCTCAGCACCCTCTAAATAAGTTGCGGTGAAATAGTTCCTAAATAAGCTGGTAAACGGTATAAACAGGATCTATTCCACCGCAACTTCTAAGGGACCGAAGCTGTCTTTTAGCCCGTCCTAAATTAGTTGGCTTTCTGAAGCGCGGGGCGGTGGGACGTCTGCGTATTTGCTGCGCAAATCCGCACCGGCTTCGGACGCCTGCTGGCGCCCTCGCCGGCTCGCTGCGGACGCTGCGCGTCCGCTTGACGCTCGCCCCCCCTCGCGGGTTCGAGTCCCACCGGCATCTAAAAGAAGTGAGCCCGCATCCCTTGGGGACACGGGCTCGAAAGCTCCATATGGTAGGGGCGGTGGGACTCGAACCCACAATCCTTGCGGCGAGAGATTTTAAGTCTCCTGCGTATGCCAATTCCGCCACGCCCCCGTGAGACTAGAAGTCTAGCACAAGCCGTCCGTTACGCGTTGACGGCCATCGAGTGTTGACCCGACTTCTCGAGGAACTCTTGGAACTTTGCTTCGTCGCCCTTGTTCTTGTACTGCAGGGCCAGCAAGTATTCCAGTCGGCAGCTCTTGACCTTGTCGTCACCGGCCTCTTCGAGCATGCGCTCCAGCTCGGGAATGTCGTTGTGGCGCTTGAGGATCATCGTGTCGTACATCAGCTGGCATTCGTGTGCGACTGCCTCGGCCTGACCGCCCTCAAAGCCCTTGATCTCGTGCAGCAACTCCTTGGACTTTTTGCGGTCCTCCTGGCCAACGTAGTAGTTAAAGGCCTTAATGACCAGGTCGACGCGCTGCATCTTGGGGAGGTTGAGTCCCAGCAGTAGGTCGAACATCTCGCTGGCGCGCTCGTGGTCCTCGCGCAGCAGATAGGAGTTCAGGCGCAGGTAGTCGCGGTTGTAGCGTGGGTACAGCATGCTGGTGAGTTTGCCGTCGAGCAAACGATCGAACTCGTCCCACTGCTTGGCGGCCATCAACTGCTGCAGACGCTTGAACGTGGTGCGTTTTTTGACGCTAAAGAACACCGACACGGCGATGCAGATGATAACGACGGCGGTCCAGAGGGTGCGGGAATCGGGCATTTCAGAGTCCTTAGTCGCTCTTAAAGCGAGCGGTATGACAACACGTACTAGATGTATTATACGCAGCGCGCAAGCAAACTGGCATAAAAGCTCATCGAGGCTGAGTGCCATCGCTCGCTGCGGTACACTTACCTAAAGTAAACCATGAAGGGAGACATTACCTATGAAGAAGATCGTTTTGGCTTGCGGTGCTGGCGCTGCTACTTCCACGCTCGTTGCCCAGAAGGTCGCTACCATGCTCGACGCCAACGGTTATGCTGGCAAGTATGAGATCGTGCAGTGTGCCATCTCCGAGGCCAAGGACTACTGCGACGAGGGCGCCGACCTGCTGATCGCCACCACCGTTGCTCCCGAGGGCCTCACCTGCCCGTACGTGAGCGGCGTGCCCTTCATGACCGGCATGAACCGCGTCGCTGCCGAGAAGGCCGTCCTCGACGTCATGGCTCAGTAGGCGCTGACTGTATGAGTGAGCAGAACGCCAATCCGGTCGAGCTCTTTGGCATGCGCGTTGCCCATGTGGGCATTAACGCCACCGACCCGGCAGATGCCCTGGAGATCGCGGAGCTGTTCTCGACGATGATGGGCCTGCCCGTTATCGAGACCCCGGTTTCGTACTTTAACGATTCGCTGATCGAGGTCATGAAGCAGAACGGTCGTGGCACCAAGGGCCACATCGGCTTTGCCGTCAACGACATCGATGCGGCCGAGAAGTGGTTTGCCGAGCGCGGGCTCGAGGTCAACGAGGAGTCGCGCGTGCCGCTGCCCGACGGCGGCACCAAGCTCGTGTACTTTAAGCGCGAGTTCGCCGGCTTCGCCGTGCACCTGTGCCGCGAGTAGCGCACAGGCTGCTATAGCTAGCAAAAAGGGATAGGGCCGCATGGCCTTATCCCTTTATTTATGCCGAGGGGCTTTCTATCGTGGCAGGCGAATCGTAAAGCGGCTGCCGACGCCCTCGACTGAGGTCACGCCAATGACACCACCATGGCTATCGACGATCCACTTGGCAATGGCAAGCCCCAGACCCGAGCCCTGCGCGCCGGCATCGCGTGCGTTGTCGGCGCGGTAGAACCGTTCAAACGCGTGAGCTGCGGATTCCTGGTTCATGCCGATACCCTCGTCCTCAACACTTATGTCGATCGTGCCCATGCCCGCATTGGGCGTTATGCCAAATGTGATGGTCGTTCCCGCATCCGAGTACTTGGCGGCGTTTTGCACGATCACACGCAGGCCCTGCTTCACGAGCGCCACGTCGACGGGCGCGTCGCAGCGCGGGTCGCTGGCAAGCAAGGCGTCAAAAGCCAGCCGATACGTGTGCTCGGCATCGATCATCTGTGACTCCTCGCATACCTCGCCGACCAGTGCGGCCAGGTTGGTATTCGCACGCCGCAGGACCGTGCGCCCGGCATCGCCGCGCGCCAAAAACAGCAGCTGCTCCACGAGCTCCTGCATATGCTCGCTTTCGGCCTTGAGGGACGCGATGGATTCCGCCAGCACGTCCGGGTTATCTTTGCCCCAGCGGTCGAGCATGTTTACGTAACCCTGAATCACCGCGATGGGCGTTCGTAGCTCGTGGCTTGCATCGTTGACAAAGCGCATCTGCTGCAGCTTTGCCTCTTGCATCTGGCGCAGCAGGCGGTTGAGCGCGACCTCGATGCTCGCCAGGTCGGCGTCGCCGGTGGTGACGCTCGGCGAGTCGATGCTTGCGCGCTCGATGGCCTGCTCCAGCGTTTCCATCTTGCCGCCGGAGAGCTGCATACGGCTGAGCTCGTCTACGCGCAGGGCCAGGTCGTTGAGCGGTGCCATGGTGCGGCGCACGCGGCGGGCGCCGCCGAGCATGTTGAGCACGCTGATGACCTGCCCACCTGCAACGACAAGATAGAGGGGCCACAGCGCGATGAGGTCCTGCGCGAGGGGGAAGGTCTTGGTGGTGCGCGCAAGCTCGACGGTATAGGTGAGCGTGGCGGGGTCCCAGCCGTGCGCGGGCGTCAGCGACATGCCGTGGACGGCGGCACCGGGGATCCATCCCGCGGTAAACGCGCCGTCGGGCAGCGTTTGGTTATAGCCATAGATGAGGATCGCCGCCGCAGCAACCAGCAGCCACAGGTCGAGCCAGATGTAGCTCGCCAGGCGGCGCCACATGTAGCTCCAGTTGATGGCGCGGGCGATGGAGGTGACGCGCTTGGCCTCGGCATTACGCGCGGCAGACATAGCCCACCCCGCGCACGGTCTGGATGATGCGGGCACCGCCGGCGTCTTCGATCTTGGCGCGCAGGTGCGCGATGTGCACGTCGACGTTGTTGGTGTCGCCTACGTATTCGTAGCCCAGCGCCTCGTGCGCGATGCGCTCGCGCGTGAGCACGGTTTCGGCATGCGTCATAAGCAGGGCGAGGACGTCGAACTCGCGGGCCGTGAGCGCGATGGGCGAGCCGCCGACCGTGACTTCGCGGCGGTCGGGATCGAGCGCGACCGAACCCACGGCGAGTGCGGCGGGGGAGGGCGCGGCAGCGGTCTGGGCCGTGTCGGTTGCCGGGGACATTGTGGCGATACCGGCGGCCGTGCCGCTCGCTACGCCAGCCCCGGCCCCGCCGCCGCCAACGCCCGAAGCCGCCCGCACGGCTTCCGAGCGCTTCAGCGCCACGCGGATCCGTGCGAACAGCTCCTCGATCGCAAACGGCTTGGTCAGGTAATCGTCGGCGCCGGCGTCGAGCCCGGCAACCTTGTCCATTACGGCATCGCGCGCGGTGACCATGATCACTGGCGCATCCTTGTGCTTGCGTATGCGCCGCAGCACCTCCATGCCGTTGAGCTGCGGCAACAGTACATCGAGCAGAATCAGATCGTAGTCGCGCTCCAACGCCAGGTCAACGGCGGTGCGTCCGTCGGCGGCGTGCTCCACCTGGTAGCCCTCGTGCTCCAGCTCGAGTGTCACAAAGCGGGCGATTTTCTCCTCGTCCTCTACGATCAGGATTCGTGCCATGCGTGCCCCCGTCTGCGATTACTTGTCGTCGTTGAGATTTTGCTTGATGTCGTCCGCGGCGTTAGCAGCGCTATCCATAAGGTTGTTGATGCTGCCGGGCACGTCGCCGTCGCTGTCGATGCGGTAGCGCATGCCAAAGAACAGGCCAATCAGCATCAGCCATATCGTGGCGCCCCAGGCAAACAGCGCGACGATGGGAATCAGGATGGGGATGTTGAGGATGATCGCATCGCGGCGCGTGGCGATAAACTTGGTGTCCAGACTCAGGCGGAAGAGCTTTTTGAGGTACTCCCACACGCTGTCCATCTTCTTGGAGAAGTCGGTCTTTTCACTCGACTTTTCGTAGGCTGCCTGCGCGGCGACCATCTCGGCCGAGGGCTCATCGACTGGCGCGGACTCGGTGGCGGCATGCGCCGACGTGGTCTGGGTCTTGCCCTGCGACTCGAGCCAAATGATGGCATCCAAAACGTTGCCGTCGGCAGCGTCGAGCGCCGCCTTGGCATCGGTGTAACTCACGTTGCACTTGGTGCGGATGGTTTCAGCTTTTTCGAGGTCGTCCATGACCTGTCCTTTCGTTCGATGGGCGCGACGCCGGGCGACCTGCCCGGGCGCGAGCGTTGCGTTCGTCGGCCTGCGTTGCGCGGTGCCGCCCGCCCTTGGTCGAACTCTATAGTGCAGGTTATAGATTAAGCGATTCTTGAGCCAAGATTAATGTTGGATGAGTTTTTGGGTGGTGTGGGCACAGGCAGTCTTTGAGGCAAGTGCGGGCCGGGCGCCCGGGGCGTAAGGGTAAATTTGTGTCCGCACGGCGAGATATACTTATTACCAACGTTAAGGGCGTGACGGGGCAAAGTTGCCTGCCGCCCGCGAAATCAGAGGGGTCGCCGTGCCGTATGGCGCAAACGAGCGGGGTCCCGACGCAAACAGGGGGTCATAGGTGCATATCTACGCTATGAGTGACATTCACGGGTGTTTGGACGCCTTTAAGGCATCGCTATCCACCATCGACCTCGATGCCCAGGACTTCAAGCTGGTCTTACTTGGCGATTACTGCGATCGAGGCCCCGATTCGCTTGGCGTCTTTGAGCTCATCATGGACCTGCAAAAACGTTACGGCGATCGCGTCGTGGCACTGCGTGGCAACCATGAGGAGATGTTCCTTGAGTACATTGACGAGGTGAACGATCCCAATTTCACGCAGGCATGGATACTTGCCGACAGCAATCTGGCAACGGCTAAGAGCTTCTTAGATGCCGAGGCATTCAAGCACGTTAAGCATCTGTTGAGGCTCAGGGAGTTCGAGGAAGCGTACGCCTTTACGGTCGAGAGCATGAAGGCCGAGCATGCGGACATCATCGCGTGGGTCCGCAAGCTCCCTTATTTTTACGAGAGCCCCTTCGGCCAGGTTTTTGTGCACGCCGGTATTGAAGAGGATGCCGGGGAGTATTGGAAGATGGGCACGTCTGCCGAGTCGTTTACCATGATGCCGCCCGATTACGTGGGGCGTAAGTTCTACCTGGATGTTATCGCCGGGCACATCAATACCGAAGCGGCTTCGGGCATCGCAGGCTACCGCGGTATCTGGTATGACGGAGCCAGCCATTTCTACATTGACGGGAACGTAGTTCAGCACGGTGAGGTCGTCGTGCTGAACTACGACTCAGAGACAGGGAAGTACAGCGGGCAAGGGCTGGAGTAGGTTGACGGGCGATTATTTGTCTGCCAACCTACGCAGTGCTTCTTTAAGCCAACCATTCATCGCTTCCGAGCGATATGTTATTGTCCAGGGCTTTGGGGCCGTCTTCGGTTTAACAAGCTGTAGCTTGATGCGCCTGTTTTCAGGCTGGTTAGGGGAACACAATAACTGTAGATGCAATGCACTTAAATCGCCCATGTCCCGCGATTTAAAATGTTGATACAGGCAATGGTATTCGTGCTGATCACTGCTTAAAGCGTGAGCGACATCGAGGTATGCGAGCACGGAGATGAGCACATGCCATTGCTGATTTAAATTGTCATGCGCGCTGTCGGTAAAGGGCTTGAAGGCATCGACTTCTGCAATTGTATCGTCGTCAAAATAAAAGCGGTAATGCTTTTGCTTATCGGTGCGGTGTCTGAGCACAAGATAGAAGGCCGCGTTTTCCGGGTGATTTTTCATTATGTTAATTGTCGGTCCGAGTCTTTTTGCCTGCTTCGCTTGTCTCCATTCGGTTCCACACCAATCGCCCCATACGTCTTCCCTGAGAGCGGCTTCCATTGCAGCGAGCTCACTGTTGTCAAGCTGATTCAGAGCGACTATGGCTTCGCCCAACGTCTCGGCATCGTCTGCGCTATTACTGCTTTCGGAACCGATCTCGCAGGAATCGTTGCACCATCCAATGAAGTTCTTGACGCCTATTCCTATTGGATGATCGATATGAAACTTTTTGGTCGGGGATGCACTGTTGCGCACGCTATCGACACGGTTGAAAAAGTCCTGGATGTGGTTCAAATCGGCGAGCTTGGCTTCGTCCATATCTGGATTCCTTTCTCATCAGGAAACATGTCTCATTATAGGCATGCCTGCGGTCGTAGCGGCTAGGGGTGCCAGCATGGTCCCAGGGGAGGAAAATGATGGCCTCTCAACGACAGCGCTGCGGCAGGAACAGATTAAGCAAGGCACTGCGCCTGTGCGTTATGCAAATCACGTTGCAAAAGTATGAAAATATCCTACAAATGCAACATGAAGTACTTTAGCAACATAACGGCGATAAGCGAGCTTTCCGAGAGCGAGGGCGTGTTCACCACGGCTCAGGCGGCTCGCATGGACATTTCTCGAGATGCGCTGGCGCACTCATGCCGCGTGGGGCGTCTTGAGCGGATATGCCACGGCGCCTACCGGATGTCGGGCGCGCAGCGCCGAGACACCGACGAGCTCAACGCTCTTTGGAAGCTCACCAATCCCTCCCTGTGCGCGTGGGAGAGAAAACGCCAGTGGGATGGCATCGCCGTGAGCGGTACGACTGCGGCGAACCTGCAGCAAATGGGCGATTTCCATCTGTCCCCCTACAGGATGACCGCGCCCATGCGCATCAATACGAGAAACGATTCCCTTTCTTTTGTAAAGCGCGAGATTGCCGAGCGGGATATCGTTTGGCTCGACGGCCTGCCGGTAACCAAGCCCGAGCGCACGCTTGTCGATCTTTGCCTCGATTGCGAGGACCCCTCATTAATTATCGATGCCTATAACGATGCGCTTGGGCGAGGGCTCGATATACAGCGGCTGAAAGAATTCGTAAAGGAGAACTCTAAAACCGCCAAGCGGCGCGGACTGATGATGCCTTTGCTGATGGTACTGAACGGGTAATGTGAAACAGAGGACATGGTGAAGTACAAAACGCCTGCCGCATTGAAGATGGCTGTTAGGAATGCCGCAAGGCAGTTTTAAATGAGCGCCGAAACGTGAATAATCGTGCTGCGACTGTCACGTTATTGCCGGTAGCGCTACCGTTCGCATGATTTGGGTGCCGGTAAGTGATAATTGATTAATGGCCGCTGCTATACTTATCGATTATGATGCTAGTAAGATTGGCTTTGGATGGAATCGATGCAGCTTGAGCCCGAACCGAGGATTTTAATTGAAAGCCTAAGAGATATTGGGTATTCGTTTAATAGTGCACTAGCTGATATTGTTGACAATTCTATTACCGCGAGGGCAAGGAATATCTCAATCCTTGCTATTCCTTCTGATGACTTCAGAATTGCAATCATTGATGACGGTGAGGGGCTTGGCAGAGATGAGTTAATGCATGCCATGAGGCTCGGTAGCACTGATCCGAGGTGCAAGCGGAATTTGAACGATCTCGGGCGTTTTGGTCTCGGGTTAAAAACCGCTTCATTTTCACAATGCAGAAGGCTGACGGTTGTGTCAAAGAAAAACGGTGAAGTGAATGCCTTCACGTGGGATCTCGATCTTGTTGCCAGTGAAAACAAATGGACAGTTTTGGAACAGAAAAGAACGGACTCCATTCCGTTTATTGGAGAGATGAACGAGACGGGTACGCTTGTTCTATGGGAAAAACTTGATCGTCTAACCGGGGTAAATGGATCCGGAAAAGCCAATTACGACAGAATTATAAGTGAGGCTCAAGATTACCTCTCTCTTGTATTTCATCGTTACTTAGCGGGAGAACGTGGGCTCAAGCGCATTAAGGTCAATGTGAATAATCGCACGCTTGACCCCATCGATCCATTTAATGTTAGCAATCAGGCGACGCAACCATCGCCTGTCGAAAATGTTTGTCCCGGCGTTACGATGCAGGCGTTTACTCTTCCGCATAGGTCAAATTATGCTTCAGATGCAGAGTATGAAAAGTTTGCTCTTCCTGGCGGTTACTTAAAGAATCAGGGAGTCTTTCTCTATCGCGCGAAGCGCTTGATACTGCATGGAACTTGGTTTGGGATTGCCAAGAAAACCGCTCTCACCCAGTTGTGCCGCGTGAAGATTGATATTGATGTTAACCAAGATGAAGCATGGAAAATTGACGTTAAGAAAGTGTCCGCTCAGCTTCCGGAAGAAGTAAGGGCGAGTATCAAACAATTGATTGCTCATATTGGTGCGCCTTCAAAAAGAGTTTATCGTCGTCGCGGCGCTAGGTTAACGAGGCCTGAGGTATATCCGGCTTGGAATGCGATAAAAACTGGAGACAAGACCCTTTATTGCATTAATCGCAAAAACCCAATTCTTGATAGCTTCAATTCATCTCTTGATGATGATCAGAGGGCTGCTTTCAAGACTGTTCTTTCGCTGGTCGAATCGTCATTCCCAACGGAATCTCTTTTTTACGAACTGTCGAACAACGAAGGGTCAGTTTGCTTTGAGGAGATGAAAGACGATGACTTTTGTAATGCTGTTCTCACTTTCTTTGGCTCATTAAAACAAATGGGGAAGGATGAGGATGACATCCTCTCCACTATGAGGTCAGTTGACTTGTTCGCCACACGTTGGAATGAAGTACTTGCCATTTTGGGAATCGAGGAGTGCTAAATGGACGCCACACTAGAGCAGTTCATCAATTACATTGACAACTCCGCCAGAGATAAACTAGAGAACGATGACGGCGTTCCCGAAGAGGCGGATGTTGCGGATACCTATTCGCAGTTCTACACTGCATTCGCCGGAATTTTCCCTGTATCTAAACAATGCGACAAGGATGATATCGTCCGTAGGCTTGTTGAGAAGTATTGTAGCGAGCTTACGATTAAGAAAAAGCTTGGCTTTGAGTTTAAGGATGAGGATAGCCATCCCTGGTTGAGTGAAGCAGAAGACTCGATCGAATGGTTCTACTGGAATCGCTATAGGCGATACTTGGTGCGCGATAAGAAATGGGCGCCCGCCGCGGTTAAGTCGATAGATAGGGACAGTCGCAACATCCTTGACTTAATGGCCAATCCTTTAGAGTGCGGCTCTTTTACAAGACGCGGCCTCGTAGTCGCATCCGTTCAATCGGGAAAAACTGCAAATTATATTGGGCTGATATCCCGCGCCGCCGACGCGGGATATCGAATCATTATCGTCATGGCCGGCGTGCATAATGTCCTGCGAAATCAGACGCAAGCTCGTCTTGAAGATGGTTTTACAGGTTTTAACATTGAGAACAGCACAGTCGAACCGGTTGGCGTTGGCAAGGGGAGTCAAGCCCGACGACCAATTGCCTGTACCTCGAGAGAAGCAGACTTTAGTACAGAACGAGCTAAGGCTTTAAGGTGCATCCAGCCGACGCAAACAAACGAACCTTTTTTGTTTGTTGTTAAGAAGAATAGTAAGTCTCTCCAGCAGGTAATTGAATGGCTGGATGCCAGCAATAGCCAGGATCAACCTCTGTTGCTCATTGACGATGAAGCGGATAATGCTTCGATTAACGGAAAATACAAGCTCGAAAAGCGAGAGAATGAACCGACCAAAATCAATGGGCAGATAAGAAACCTGCTTAACCTATTCAATAAGGCCTGCTATGTTGGCTACACTGCTACGCCATTTGCTAACGTTTTGATCGACCCTAGCGTTGACAGCGATGAGTATGGCAAGGACCTTTTCCCGAGCAACTTTATTTATACGCTTGAGGAGTCCTCTGACTACTTCGGTGCCAAAAAGGTATTCGGAGATTACGACGAGCCTACTCACAAGCACTTGCGTTTCATTGACGATGCGGACGATGTCCTTCCTGCAAAACATAAAAGTAGCTTTGAGCCCTTTATGCTTCCCCTTAGTCTAAAGGCGGCAATTCGTACTTTTGTATTGGCGACGACGATAAAGACACTTCGTTTTGGCACTAATTTCCATTCAACGATGATGGTCAATGTATCTCCCTATAAGAAACCGCAGAATTGCATGCGGAATCTAGTTGAGGATTACCTTAACGACCTGAATACGGCGGCGAAATCCTATGGGGCCTTAAACCCGGAGGAGGCGCTTGAGGCTTCTCCGCACCTAAAGGATTTGAAAGCTACTTGGGAGCTGGAATATGCAGGCTGCGGTTTTGGCTGGAGCGAAATACAGCCACGTCTCTACGACCCGGATTATCATGTTCTGAGCATCAATACAGACTCAGGAGATGCTCTGGACTATGAGAACAGGAACGAGCGAGTTATCGCGGTTGGCGGATATAGGCTTTCTCGTGGTTTAACCCTTGAAGGGTTAACGGTCTCTTACTATTCGCGAAACGCCAGAGCATATGATGCGCTGATGCAGATGGCTCGTTGGTTTGGATATAGGCCTCAGTATGAGGATCTTTGTCGTGTATGGATGACCGACGAGGCGGCGGGCTGGTACAAATACGTTGCCGATTCGACGGAGAATCTGTTCGATCAACTAAGGAGCATGCGCCAAGTTAAGCGCACTCCAAAGAATTACGTTTTGAAAATACGCCAGAGCCCTGATGCCCTGACCGTTACCGCGAGAAATAAGATGGGTGCCGGGCAAAAGGAAAAGGCCCCCATCGATTTAAACGAGGGATTCGTTGAAACGATTGCATTTGACAGGGACGCGGAGATAGTTGC
The DNA here is from genome assembly GCA_959605475.1 of uncultured Collinsella sp. Classification (GTDB taxonomy): domain Bacteria; phylum Actinomycetota; class Coriobacteriia; order Coriobacteriales; family Coriobacteriaceae; genus Collinsella. The sequence goes on from CAUHFS010000004.1 coordinate 36,531, forward strand.
CGATAACGAGGCGGCATGCAGGGACCTTCTTAGCGCAATAAAGGGGTATGCGGACTTCAAAGACGGGGGCTCTTATAGATATCTTTATAAGGGGGTTCCGGTCAAGTTTGTTACCGCTTTTCTAGAAGCCTATGAAAATGAAGATGGCCTTTCGCCAAAGTCTCAAAAAGCTCCAATCCTAAGCTACGTCAACGAACGGCTGCTTGATGGCGAGCTGAAGGAATGGGACGTTCTCTTGGCACATGGCTCTCGATCAAATGATCCAATCGATTTGCCTGTTGATGGAACGGTCAGCATGGAGCAAAGATATCCCGGTAGCGCTTCGAACAATGATGTCGTTGTTGTCGGAGAGAAACATCGTTTATCCAGTCGTGGAGTTGAGGCCGCTGGCTTAAGTGCGGAAGAAAGGAAAATGGCGGAAGAACGATATGCTGCAGACCATAGCGGCGACAAGGCGAAAAACTGTTCTGATCTCTATTATCGTCAAATAAGGAGGCGGCCATTGCTGGTTTTGCATCCGATTTGCATGCGATTTGGAGAAATCAAAATTAAAGAAAAGAAGGAGGCCGGAAAAGAAGCTCCTTCCTGGTGGAAGAGCTGGGATGCTCAGGAATGCGTTTTCGGCTGGAGCATCAGTTTTCCGCACACCGATAAGCAAACGCGACCAGTCACTTACGTTTTTAATTCTGTGGCACTGGAGAACATGATGCCGGAACCCGAAGATAGCGATGATGATTATGAAGACGACTAGCGATAATCCGTGGGAAGAGCTGCCTAGATCGCGTGGAAGGGGCGACTACAACACGAGAATGGTCGCACCCGATGTCAATCCCGATGCAAAAAGGATTTATTGGGCAAAGGGGCGCTCTAATCACCCTGCTTTTCTTGTCGAATATGACAGCAGCGAGACGGGGGCACCGGAGCCTCCCAAGTTTAAGAACATCTCTATTCGAGACATTGAATCGGAGCGCTCCATACTGCTTGAGCTCCAAGACCAGGAAATGAAAGCCCAATTTCTCCGCTTATGTCTTGATATTGCCGACTCGGTGCAGAAAGCCCCCACCGTTGCGATGAGGAAGATGACCTTCATGAGGCTCGAGAAATGGGCTTCGTTTCTCAGGCCCGGGCGTGGTCCCCTCACAGCCGAGCAACAAAAAGGGCTTATCGGCGAGCTGCTTTTTCTTAAACGGGTTTCCGCTGCCATTTACGAGCCGTCGAATGCCTTGAGTGGCTGGACAGGGCCAGAACGCTCTAAGCGCGATTTCGGTTACGGGCAGATTTTCGTCGAGGTGAAAAGCAAACGAGGGTCGTCGAATTCAGAAATTGGAATATCGTCAGAAGAGCAATTGAACACCAACGAAAGTGAAAGGCTCTTCTTATATGTCGTTGAGTTGAACAGCGCTACGGATGAAGATAAAGCGGCATTCAGCCTTACCGATGTCGTCAACGATGTTCAAATGCTCTTCGACAGCCCATTGGATTTGGCGCACTTTCAGGAGAAGCTGTCGGATGCCGGGTATTTTCCGGAAGACGATTATTCCCACACCTTGTGGAGCGAGGGCGTAACTGAAACATATGAAGTTAAGGATGGATTTCCGCGAATCGTTTCCAGTTCGTGTCCGCCTGGAGTTAAGGCTGTTACATATAAAATCGACCTTGGCTACTGCTCTGATTACGAAGTTGATCAGAGCGCAATTACCCAAGCATTGAGGTGAATTAGATGACAGATTCCACTTCGCTTCAGGAGGAACTGTTTCAAGAGGTCAAGAATAAGGCGGACTCAGAGGGAGTCTATAAGAACGATGCGTTCTTTGATCTCATCACTGATTATCTTTGCGATGCGGGAGAATTCGATGAGGCCATCCCCGCCTTCTGTCAGAGAACTGGAATAAGGGTTGATGGCTACTGTGGCGATCCTTTTGAGTCAAGCAGAAAAGTCCTTGGCCTCATTGTCCTCGACTTCAACCAAGATACTGGCTTGCTGACATTAACGAATTCTGAAATGGAGGCAGATTTTCGGCGGCTTGAGAAATTCGTAACCAAAGCATTGGATTCTCAATTTAGGGAATCTCTTGAGCCGACGGATCCGGGGTTTGGGCTCGCCGATTTAATTCACGCTCGCTGGAACGAAATCGAGCGAGTTAATCTGTATCTTCTTTCAAACAAAAAACTTAGCCAAAGGGTTTCGGGTAAAGAGACGGGGAGTGTCCTTGGCAAAGAGGTTGTTTACAACGTCTGGGATCTTGAACGGATAGGTAATCTTATTGAATCGGGTCGTGAGCGGGAGAGACTGCTCATTGACTTTAACGAATTGCCGACGGGTCCGATTCGGGCCCTTCTCGCAAGCTCTCCGAAAGACAAGAACAAGGTTTACCTTGCTGCGATACCGGGTGTCGATTTGGCGCGCATCTACGATCGTTGGGGAGCGCGACTTCTTGAGCAAAACGTCCGTGTATTTCTTCAGGCGAGAAGCAATGTCAACAAGGGTATAAAGCGTACTCTCGAGAATGAGCCCGAGCTTTTCTTCTCGTTCAATAACGGTATCACGGCGACCGCAGAGAGCGTTACAACGGAGAGCGGGGAAGACGGGCTTTTAATTGACCGTCTAGAAAACCTGCAGATAGTTAACGGTGGCCAGACAACCGCATCGGTTTATGCCGCATATAAGGCTGGTAAAAGTTTGGACCGCGTGTTTGTCCAAATGAAGCTTAGTGTTGTCAGCCCGGAAGAGGCTCTCGAACTGGTGCCTAGGATCTCTGAATATGCAAACAGCCAGAATAAGGTTTCTTCAGCCGACTTCTTTGCAAACCACCCTTATCACGTGAGGATCGAAGAGTTCTCGCAAAGGATACTTGCTCCCATGCGGGCAGATAGCTTCACGCAAACCAAATGGTTCTACGAGCGGGCAAGAGGCTCATATCGAGATAAGCAAGCTTATCTTACGCCTGCGCAGAAGCGTAAATTTGTTGCTGAGTTTCCTAAAACGCAGACTTTTACGAAAACGGATTTGGCAAAATATCTCATGGTCTGGACGAATAAGGCCTACTTGGTCAATCGCGGTGCCCAGAAGAACTTCTCTGAATTTGCTCGGCTAATTAAAGACTCCTGGGATAAGGATGAGAGTCAGTTCAATGAGACTTATTTCAAATATTTGATTGCCAAGAAAATTATATTCGATCGCACAGGCAAGATTGTGCAGGCGCGTGATTGGTGGGAAACCGGCAGCTATCGCTCGCAGCATGTAGTCCTTGCGGTGGGAGTGCTTTCAAATGCAGTTTCCGCTTTAGGAAAAGCCGTTAACTTTCTTGGCATTTGGAATCAACAATCGTTGTCGCCAGCGTTTGAGAGGGCGCTTGGGCAAGCATCTGACGCTGCGCATGATGTATTGATGCATCCCGCGACGGGCTATCGAAACATTTCTGAATGGGCAAAACAACAGAAATGCTGGGAGGCTATCAAGTTAAAAAAGGTTGATTGGGACAAAGAGTGGCTTGGCGAGCTTATTGACCTCGATGAGGAGAAAGACATTCAGCGAGAGGGCTCCCGTAACCAGAAAACGCTGAATGGGATTGAAGCTCAGACGGCGGTTTGCGAGATGGGAAGCGGATTTTGGCAAAATGTTCTTAACTGGTGCCTTGCAGAGGGCGAGGGAACTGAGAAGGAACGGGGTATTTTGCAGTATGCATGTGCCTTGCCAAGCAAAGTGCCCTCCGAGAGCCAGTCCGTTGTACTTATTAACATGATGAAGCGGCTGCACAGAGTCGGCTGTCCTTACCGTGTTAAGAGCAGTCAGTATCGTCTGTAAGATTCTCGTAAAACCCGTGGGCTTCTTTTCCAAGTGCCTTTGCGACTACCGCCGCTATCTGCTGGGCAAGTAGCGGCGGCACCGCGTTACCCACCTGAGTGTACTGAGACGTTCTGTTGCCTTCGAACAGATAGTCATCTGGGAAGGTTTGAAGTCTTGCGGCCTCTCTCACGGTAAGGCTCCTGCATTGCGACGGATCCGGATGGATGTAATAGTGTCCGTCCTTGGCGATATGCGAGGTGATGGTCGTAGAGGGTCTTCCCCATACTTGCACACGAAAACGGTCGTTGAATTTATAGTTACCAGTCGTTTTTGCTGCCTGGACGTTCTTATGATTGGGAAGCAATGACTCGGGGAATTCTTCAAGGCGTGCGGGCGTACCGTATTTTTCTGCATATGCCGCACAAAAGAGATAACGGTCAAGATCGCTCGCCAAGTGAGAGCGAGACTCATGATTTGTGAGGACCTTGCTATTTCCGAGCCTTCCTCTATACCATTCTTCATATCGATTGTGGACGGGATCAACTTTGTGCTTTGCGGTTAACTTTGGCGCGTAGCGTGAAATTACCCTATCAAGGATGTCTGTAAGATCGTTGCATTCGCCATTGTCTTTCAACTCTTTTGCCGCTGAGTTTATGTACTCTGCCCAGTTCATATCGCGCCAGTTTTCGTTGCGTTCAGAGAATCCGCTTCGCAGTTTAGGCAGCCCACGAAGGGCTGACCCAAGAGTGCAAACATGCTTTTTGGTTAGCGTGCTCGGTTCGATTCCGGTGTCATTTTTAATACCAAGGAGAATGACCCTGTGGCGCATCTGGGGGATTCCATACTGTTCGGCTTTGACAACGTAATCTTTTGGATTATGGGGGTCATCAGTGACGAGGGAATGGATAGTGTATCCCGCCTCTTCCATATCTTTGCATATGCGGTTAAAAACGCCATGGCCCTCGTGCTTTGCAGAAAGAAGTCCTTTGACGTTTTCCATAACGAAGACATCCGGCTTTAGCTCGTTGATAAACGAGAGGTAGCAACGGTAGAGGGTGTGCTTCGGGTCCTCTTCGAATGTAATGTCATGCTTGCGCCGCGATCTGCCCACCAACGAATATGCTTGGCACGGAGGTCCGCCAATAAGGACTAGCGGACCCCTATCACGGTCTTCAAACCATCTTGTCACGCGTTCGGCGCCGAGTTTGACCAAGCGGTCGTCTCCATCGACGAGCTCGTCGCATAAAGCTTCTTCGCAAGCAGCCTGCCATTCTTTTGGGCGGTAGCGGATAAGTTGGTCGAAGGTCTCATTGTCATGCTTTTTCATGTATCTGAGATAAACTCTCGGCAATGTTCCGTCCGGTTCTGCAATTTTGCGCAGATATGAACGAAGCCTCAGGGTCTGATGAGCCTGCTTGTCACGTTCAATGGACATGATTGTTTGGAACACGGGCTTGTTCTCAGCGTCTCGAAGTGATGAGAAGCCTTCCCCAAGGCCTCCCGGGCCCGCGAATAAGTCAATAACGGGAATCACTGCTAACCCTCTCCAAACAGAAACTTCTAGATATCCAGGCTACCAGGATGAAAGTCAAACGTCCAGGAGTGTCTCGCTATGTAAATAAACTTTCTATTTATAGCAGTTGCGGGAAACTCGATAAGTGCAGGCGGCGCGCCAGCATTTGAGTTTCTGCTCAAAGATGGCCCAGATCGCTTCCTGTCAAACGGGCATCTTATGGGCATTCCAAAAATGCGGGAATGAAATTGTTCAACGCACTCTTGAACGATTCGCCTCATACCATTGTTCTGCGCCTTGACGCTGCTTTGACTGAGCCCGACTTATAATGGCTCTGATGTAATTCTGCAGGTTCTTGTCGCTACGTGATAAGAACTTGCAAAATTCGCAAGTTCTTGTCATTCTGTGAGAAAAACTTGCAGATTGGGGCGAGCGATGGATAAACGGATGGTTCCCAGAAATCGATATCTCGAGAAGTTAATCGCCTTCCGTGACACGGATGTCATCAAGGTCGTAACGGGTATGCGCCGTTGTGGCAAATCGACGCTTCTGGACATGATGCGCAAACATCTGGAGGATAACGGCGTTCCATCCGAATGTCTTTTGACCTTTAAGATGGAGTCATTTGAGCTGGAGGGCGTGCGTGATTGGCGAGAGCTTTACCGCCACGTGGACGGCCTAATGCCTGCGGGCAAGAGGTGCTATCTCTTCTTCGACGAGCTTCAGGAGGTTGCCGGATGGGAGAAGGCGATTAACGCACTTCGTGTCGACCGGGACTGCGATATATATGTTACGGGTTCGAATGCTTTTCTCCTCTCGTCAGAGATCGCGACCTTAATCTCGGGCAGGTATGTCGAGATTCGGATGCACCCGCTCGCTTTTTCGGAATATGTCGACTTTCTTGGTCCGACTGACGTCACGAATAGGCTCGCTGTTTTTGGTCGGGAGGATATTGTTGCACTCGACGATCTTCTTGACCGATATCTGACGTTTGGAGGCCTGCCGTTTCTCGCTGCTTCAAAGCTACCGGAGCAGGAAATGAAGGACTATATCTGGAGCACGTACCAAACAATCGTCGGGCGCGACATTTTGGCTCGCGAGGCGCGTCGGGGTAGACGGTCGGTGACGAGCAGGAGTGTGCTCGACCGCGTCACTTCCTACTTGGCTGATAACATTTCAAACCCGACATCAATTAATAAGATCGTTGGAACGCTGGCAGAGAACGGGGCGAAATCCTCGCACGGCGTCGTGGACACTTGTGTGTCCGCCCTTGAGGAGACCTATATCTTTTCGCACGCGCGCCGATTTGATATTAAGGGTCGGGACATTTTGAAGACCGGCGGCAAGTTTTACATTGAGGATCTGGGACTTCGAGCCTTCTTGGATGGGTATCGCGGCAGCGACAGCGGACGTGTTCTCGAAAATGCCGTTTACAATCGCCTTGTCTATGACGGATACCAGGTCTTCACGGGTCATCTTCGAGATGCCGAAATCGACTTTGTTGCGATAGGCGACGGCTCGGATCGTAAGTTTATTCAGGTCACAGAGTCGATTGACGAGGAGGCGACGCGTAAGCGCGAGCTGCGTCCATTTGAGCTCAGGTCGCTCGAGAAGATTACCGGCGGTTACGAGAAGATCGTCGTCGTTCGTCAGGGGAGCCATCCGACCGACATCGACGGCATCAAAATCGTTTCTGCAGTCGATTTCTTAATGGGTAGGCTTGGGGCTTAGGGCGTTTGGAGCGCGTCTGTTTCCTATGCCTAGCGACATTGCCACAGCTCGTGACGCCGCCGGCTTCTTCCTTTCCGTCGGGCGGCACCAACTCAGCTGATCCGTTGGGGATGGAGGAAAGCGGACCATTTTCGGCGCGCCGCAGGTGATACGAATCCTGCGGCGCGCTGTTATTTGAGCGAGGGCTTTCAGCTGTGTCCGCGTGGCGTGGGACACTTAACCTGCCGTCCTGCTCTGCCGCGACGGCACGTACCTGAACAACGACCCTCTAAGGAGCTCGAAATCGATGAGTGACAACACCAAGCATCTCGCAAAGAAATGCGTCAAGGACGCGGGGCCGTGTCTCACGCTGTGCCTTGCCGGTGCAGCGGTCGCGCTGCTGGCTGTTTTGGGGCCATTTGACGTGCTTCGAAGCGCCAGCTCTCTACACGTTTGCATGGCTCTTGCCGGCGCCATGATGACCGGCGGCGTGCTCGATCTAGCTTTTTGGGTGTTTGACCCGTTTGGATGGAAGAACGAAGGGTAAGCCCTAAGGGATGGATGCCCCGCAGCGTTAGGAGGTCCCCGTGATCTGGTTTACCAGCGATACACACTTTGGACACGAGAACATGCTGCGTCTCGCCGACAGGCCTTGGTCGACTGGTGCGCAGATGAACGACGCCATGGTCGCCAACATTAATAGCAAGGTCGCTTTGGACGACGAGCTTTATATTCTGGGCGACTTCAGCTTTAAGATGACGGTGCAAGACGCCTACGAGCTGCGTAAGAGCATTGCATGCAAGCACGTCCATCTGCTGCCTGGCAACCACGACAAAGACTGGACGCAGCCTGCGGTGGCGGATGCTTTTATCGTCGAGCCGCCCATTTGTGTGCTCAAGATCGACCGCCAAAAAATCGTGCTGAGCCACTATCCCATGGTCGACTGGCAAGGCATGTCGCACGGCGGCTGGCATCTTCACGGACATATCCACAGCTGCGGCGGCGCGTACAACACGTTCAACCTTAGGCAGGGGCTGCTGCGCTATGACGTGGGCGTGGACGCCAACGGCTACGCCCCGGTGAGCCTGGAGGAGCTCAAGTCGTGGTTTGCGCAGGTCGACGAGCCGGCGTGTTGCGTTAAATGGCCGTGGTGGGTCAACGCCACGGGCGACGAGCAGATCGAGCACGATCTCGAAGCCTATAAGAGGGAAGTGGTGATCCGATGACGGTTTATGTGACGGGTGATGTCCACGGTGGCATCGACATGCAAAAGCTCCGCGACTGGGAGCTTGGGGATAGTCTGACGAGCGACGACTATCTGATTATCGCGGGAGACTTTGGCTTTCCGTGGGATTTTTCTGCCGAGGAATGCGCCGATATCGCCTGGCTGGAGTCGCGCCCCTATACCGTGCTGTTCGTCGACGGCAACCACGAACGCTACGACCATTGGGCGGAGCGCCCCCTGGAGTTGTGGCACGGTGGACTGACGCAACGCCTGTCGGACACCTCGCCTATACGGCGCCTGACGCGCGGCGAGGTTTTTGAGCTCGGTGGGTCGACGATCTTTACCATGGGCGGCGCCACGAGTGTGGACAAGGAATACCGCATCCCGTATTCCAGCTGGTGGCCGCAGGAGCTGCCGGGCGAGCGCAACTTTGAGGAGGCGCGGGCAAAGCTCGATAGCGTGGGCTGGAAGGTCGACTACGTGATCACCCACACCTGCTCCACGCGCATGCTCTCGCCCACGCTCTATCCGGCACCTGGCTGGAATTATCCAGCTGTCGATCGGCTTACGGCATTTTTCGACGAGCTGGAAGATCGCTTGGACTACAAGCGCTGGTACTACGGGCATTTTCATCGGGATGCCAACCCGGCCGAGCGCCACACCGTGCTCTACGACTGCATCGTTCGCCTGGGCGGCGAGCTCCAGCCCTGGGACGTTGCGTAGGGGCAGGCATAGCGAGCTCTTCGTATGATGCCTTGGGTAGTTACCCTACATTTTGGCAATAGTCATTATCTGTAGGGTAACTTAAGGCATACTGGGAGCTGGAGGAGATGCTGCTGGCGGTCTAGAGTTTCAACGCCATTCGGTTGGTGCCGGGTAGGGCTGCAAAGCCGAAATGCGCATAGAACGCTGCCGCCTCATCATCTACTGGATCGACAACCAAAGCTCGCGCTCCCGCTAGGGCAGAAATTTTCAAGGCGTTTTCGATGGCATCTTTGAGCAACGATGCTCCCAGACCAAGCCCCTTGAATTTCTCATCAACCCCCATCATTCCAAGCAACACTGCGGGAACTTGGGAGGGGGAGTTCCGAACGAACCATCCTCCGTCAACATTTTCGCGAGCTACGGAGTGCGTACATAGCGTATAGAACCCGGCGACTGCGCCGTCGTAATACGATGCGTATATAACCGCCGACCCTCTTCTTCGCGCCGAGGCTGATCTGTTTTTAGCCCATCCGTCTACAAGGGTATTACCGCAGTGGAAAGCCTCGATGCCTTGACCAACGGGGAGTTGAACGGGCTTGGTAAACGTGCTCATTCCCAAATCGCTTTACGGTCGAGCAACGCTTTTGCGGCTTGGGGCATGGCTGAGTCGAGCATTTCGCAAAATGCATCAAAACCATCAGGAGAAAGATAGGTTGTTGACGCCTCGGCGATGTCACGTGCGGAGCTCTCGTCAAGGTGAGCCGTGGCCCATTGGGTGAGAGTTTGCCCGCGCAAGGCCGCGGCGCGCTCGTAAGTAAGGCGTTGACGCTCGGTCAGCCTTAGATCCATACGGCGCTGTTTCTCAATCGTTGGCATGGTAAAACCTCCTTTGCATCATTGTACGGAACTATTCCGTACATAACAAGATACAGAATTACGCACTCGTCGGGGGGGGGGTAGTGAAGGGGGCAGGGCGTTTGACTACTCGGCCGTTACGGTGATGTTCTCGCGGTGCGCGCGGATGACGTCCCAGCTAAAGTGCTCGACCAGCCGCTCGGCAGAGCGCGGCGTGGTGTCCGGCGCGATGCCCGTTTGCCCGGCGAGCCAGCCCAGCAGCGCTTCGGGCGTGCCAAAGCGGGCGCGGAGTTCGCCCAGGTCCAGATCGCGGTCTCGTTTGGAAAGGCGGCGGCCGTCCGGTGCCATGAGCAGCGGAATATGTGCGTAGTGCGGCGTGGGCAGTCCCAACAGGTGCTGCAGATAGATCTGGCGCGGCGTGGACCCCAGCAGGTCGCATCCGCGCACGACCTCGGTGACGCCCATGGCAGCGTCGTCGACCACCACGGCTAGCTGATAGGCAAACACGCCGTCGCTGCGGCGCACCAAAAAGTCGCCGCACTCGGTGGCGAGTGCTTCGCATTGGGCGCCGTACGTGCGATCCACAAATTCGATCACGTCGTCTGCGAGGTCGTCGACGGTGGGCACGCGCAGACGTGTGGCCGGGGCGCGCAGGGCGCTGCGGCGGGCCACCTCCTCGGCCGAAAGACTTCGGCAGGCGCCACGGTAGATGGGCGTGCCGTCGCTCGCGTGCGGTGCACTCGCGGCGTGGAGCTCGGCGCGTGTGCAAAAGCAGGGATAGGTGAGGCCGGCGTCTTTCAGCCGGCGCAAGGCGCTCTCGTACAGGTCTAGGCGGTCGTGCTGGTAGTAGGGGCCTTCGTCCCACTCCAGCCCCAGCCAGGCCAGGTCGTCAATCAATTGGGCGGCAAGTTCCGGGCGCTTGCAGCGATCGTCCAGGTCCTCAATGCGTAACACGATGCTGCCGCCCTGGCTGCGGGCCGAAAGCCATGCGCACAGGCAGCTGAACACGTTGCCCAGGTGCATACGGCCCGAGGGCGACGGGGCGAAGCGCCCCACGACGGGCGCGGGAGCGGCCGGCGTCGTTGGCGCGTCGGCGGCGGTTGTTGCTATGTTGCGTGCGTTGATGTCCATGCGGACGAGTATAGCGCGGGGCGTGGTGGGGGAGACGCTGCCGTGGCCTGCAAGTTGCTGAGGCCACACGTTGCGCGTGCCGGACCACCGGCTCGGCGCCTTAATCGTCGTCAATCAATCTAGCCCTCAAACGACGGAAACCCCGGCAGCTCTTCGCAACTGCCGGGGTTTCCGCGGAAAAGGGGGACATGATCCTCAAGCGGACGGCAAAGGGGCAAACCGTTTTCGCTCAACTGCTTTATGCCCCTCAACTGGCGGCTCAATCAGCGCATGCCGCGCCCACACAAAGCCGCTACACCTGTGATGGAGCTATGAAGTGGTATCTATTGCCGGAGCGGGCTATGCCAAGGAGTGTCCCAGATTGCCGGCAGATAAGGAACGTCCCCAGGTGCCGGCGGCGGGCGTGACTTTTGTCCCGTTTTGACGCTCCGCTGACCTAGATGTTCGTCACATGAACTCGCAAACGTGGGACAATGACGCTACTGGTACCACAGACAAAGGATGTGCCTATGAACGCCCCCGTTGCCCAGCCCTGTCGGCAGCGCCGCCTGTTTGCGCGGTTCGCTTCCGTCTGCGCACTCGTCGCGCTTGCGTTGTTGCTGCTGCCTGCCGTCGCGCACGCCGACGGCTACTCCATGAGCCAAACCTATATCGGTGCCACGGTTGTGGCCGATGGCTCGCTGACCGTTGTCGAGGGACGCCAGTTCGATTTCGACGATGACATTAACGGCGTGTATTGGGATATCAATACAGGCTCTAACCAGCAAGGCGGCTCGGTGGTCGTCAATGTGCTGAGCGTCGAGGAAGACGACACTGCGTTTAACAAGGTCGACAGCGCAAATAAAGGCGACGACGGCGTTTACACGGTGGAACAGTCCGACGACGGCGTAAAGATTAAGGTGTTCAGCCCTCACGAGAGCGGCGACAGCGCAATCTACTACGTGAGCTACACCATGACCGGTGCGGTTATGAACTGGGCCGATACCGCCGAGCTCTACTGGAAGTTCGTGGGTGACGGCTGGTCTGCGGACTCCGATGACGTCGAGATGGAAGTCTACTTTGCAAATGCCGCTGCCGGGACGGCTGCCGTCAAGGGCGATAACTTCCGCGCATGGGGCCACGGCCCGCTGACGGGCGACGTGTCGCTCGATGCGGACGAGCCCATGGTCACCTATACCATTCCCTGCGTGCATGAGGGCGAATTCGCCGAGGCACGCATCGCCTTCCCCAGCGACTGGGTGCCGCAGCTTGCCGTCTCGGGCGAAAAGCGCATGTCGACGATTCTGAGCGAAGAGAAGGAATGGGCCGACGAGGCCAACGCTCGCCGCGCTCACGCTCGCATGATTGCCAATGCGCTTGCCGTGCTAAGTGTTGTCGCGGCGGTGGCCTTTACCGGCACAATCGTTGTGCTCAAGCTGCGCCGCCGCAAGCCCAAGCCGCTTTTCCAGGACGAATATTTCCGCGATGTGCCTTCGGCCGACCATCCCGCCGTGCTTTCGGCCCTCATGAGCTGGAACGAGGTGCCCGATCAGGCATATATCGCCACGCTTATGAAGCTTACCGACGACCGCGTGATCAAGCTGGAAGAAGCGACCGAGACCAAGAAGAAGGGTCTGCTCCGTCGCGAAAAAGAGGAGCAGACGTATCGCATCACAGTGACCGACGAGGCCTGGAAGGCTGCCAAGAAGGACGGCATCGATCGCGATGTGCTCAAGGTCTTCTTCGCCGGCGTTAAGCCCGATAAGGACGGAGTCCGTTCGCGCACGTTTAGCGAGCTGGAGGAGTACGCTAGCGAGCGCACCACATCTGTTGGCGACAAGCTCGAGGACTATCAGAGCACGGTTAAGGGCAAGCTGGAGGCGCGCGAGTTTATCGCATCGGATGGCACCATCGCCCTGGTTGCCGGCTTGGTTCTCGGCATCATCATCGTCTTTGGCATTCTGGGCTCTCTGATCTATACCGACTTTGCGGATGCCAATGTCGGCGCCGCTATGATCTCGATCCCCGTCACGATCGTGGGCTTTGTCCTGAGCTGCACCTTCCGTCGCTACACGCCGGAGGGCGCCGAGGTGGCGGCTCGCTGCAAGGCGCTCAAGCATTGGCTCGAGGACTTTACGCGCCTGAAGGAGGCCGTCCCCAGCGACCTGATCTTGTGGAACAAGCTGCTGGTGATGGGCGTTGCCCTGGGCGTTTCGAAAGAAGTGCTGCGACAGCTGGCCGAGGCCGTGCCTGCGGATTTGCGCAACAGCGACGATTTCTACGACAACTACCCCTGCTACTGGTGGTATTACCATCACTACGGCAACGAGTCTCCGCTCGATTCGTTCAACGATGTGTATCACGAGACCATCCGCGAGCTGGCTTCGAGTTCCGATAGCTCGAGCGGCGGCAGCGGTGGCGGCTTTTCCGGTGGCGGCGGTGGCGGCGTCGGCGGAGGCGGCGGCGGAACGTTCTAGCGAGCGCTTGCTTTGGGGTGGATCTTTCTGGGCGGTTGCCAGGGAAGATTCATCCCATTTTTGTGCATCGAAACGGGTCAAACTTTCCGCTGAGGACCTTCGCGCAAGGGGCAGTGGACAAAAAATGCCAAATATGAGTACTGTTGCTGCGTTGGTCACATATGTTTGCACATAATAATGGGCTCCTAATGAGAGTACTTCTCGTTAGGAGCTCATTTTATTGAACATTTGGGGAGTTACGTCAGCTCGTGCAGCTGGTCGTCATGCCTATAAGCATCAAAAATGCCCCGAATCGCTGCTACTAAAAAGGTAACAGTACTCATATTTGATGTATTTTGACCACGGCTATCTACAAACCCCCTAGGCCACTCATTAGGGACAGACTTAAATGACTAGTTGTTGGGGATCAGTCATTGGGGACGTTCTTAAATGACTAGGTGTGGCTGCTTGGGCTAGGCTGTTAGGTCGAGTTCGTAGAGAAAGCTTTCACGCGGCATGTCGTGACGACGCTCTTCGCGGTTGGCGCGGTGCGTGGCCGTGCGCTTAAAGCCGTGCAGCTCGTAGAACTTCCACGAGCAGTTAGAGTCGGTGTACAAGTGTGCCCTTGTCGCCCCGCGCGAGGACAGGTACGAGACCGCGGCATCGAGCAAAACCGAGCCAACGCCCAGGCCGTGGACATCGGGATCGACGGCGAGCAGCGTGACTTCGTTGTCGTGCGGCAACGGGCTGCTCTCGAGCAGGCGGTTGTTGGTTCGGATGGTTGCACGCACAAACGAGAGATACTCGGCGCAGGCATCAGGCTCCAGTTCACGCATCTGCGATAGCAGCGCGCGTTCGGTATCCATCCAATGTTCCTTAACGGTGGCGCCGGAGCTCTGTCCCGCACGCACGAGCGAAATGCCACGCGCCTGACCGTCGATTACGGCAACCTGCGAAAACGTCGACGACGAAAGGCAGTAGGCGAGGTCGCACGCGGCCTCGAGGCGGTTGTACTCATCGTTATCCGAATTGTTATGCCAAAGCTGCTGCAGAATCAGCGCGATGGCGTCGAAGTCTTCGGTATCAAACGGTCGGTAGAGAGCCCGCGAGACCATGGTGCCTCTTTCTTTTGCGGATGCATATCGAGCACAGTTCTACCACGCTATTGGCATCTAATTATGGTGCCCCTGTGTTCCATGAACTCACCGCGCCCGGTGCTGCGCCCATGCCCTCCGCTCGCAAGCTTTTTCTGCACATGCGACCGTTGCGGGGTGCATCGACGCGCTCGATGCGCTACATTAAATCAGTATTTTCAATGCCGCTGCGCGAGCGCTGCAGATCGACGTATCACCGACTCACAGAGCACGGCGGCGTACCAGACAGGAGGACTGCATGGGATCTGATGTGAAGATCGCACGCGCGTTGATCTCGGTTACCGATAAGACGGGCGTCGTCGATTTCGCACGGACGCTGGTTGACGACTTTGGCGTCGAGATCATCTCTACGGGCGGCACGGCTCGTGCCATCGAGGACGCGGGCGTTCCCGTAACCCCCATCGAGGAGTTCACGGGCTATCCCGAGATGATGGACGGCCGCGTCAAGACGCTGCATCCCAAGGTTCACGGCGCGCTGCTGGCCCGTCGCGATTCCGAGCAGCACATGCAGGAAGCCGCTCAGCACGGCATTAAGCTAATCGACCTGGTCGTCGTCAACCTGTACGAGTTCGAGAAGACCGTCGCCAACCCCGAGGTCACCTTTGCGGATGCCATCGAGCACATTGACATCGGTGGTCCCTCCATGCTGCGCTCTGCCGCCAAGAACGCCGCGAGCGTTACCGTCATCTCCGACCCGGCCGACTATGATGCCGTCCTGGCCGAGATGCGCGAGACCGGTGGCTGCACCACGCTTTCCACCCGTCGCCGCCTGCAGGTGAAGGTCTACCAGACTACCGCCGCCTACGACACGGCTATCTCCCGTTGGCTTGCCGCTCAGGCAAGCGACGTGGCGGACACCTCTGCCAAGCTCGAGATCTCGCTGGAGAAGGTCGACGACCTGCGCTATGGTGAGAATCCTCAGCAAAAGGCTACGGTCTACCGCTTTGCCGAGGGCTGCGAGAACACCGCGAGCTCTCAGTTCCCGCTTGTGGGCTCCGAGCAGATCCAGGGCAAGCCGCTCAGCTACAACAACTATCTGGACGCCGATGCCGCCTGGAACCTGGTCCGCGAGTTCGACGAGCCGGCCTGCGTGATCCTCAAGCATCAGAACCCCTGCGGTTCCGCCGTTGCCGAGGACATCACGGCCGCCTACGACCGCGCTTTCGCCTGCGATCCCAAGAGCGCCTTCGGCGGCATCATCGCCTGCAACCGCGAGGTTCCCTTTGAGCTGGTTGAGCACTTCGCCGACCAGAACAAGCAGTTCGTCGAGGTCATCATCGCCCCGAGCTACACCGATGAGGCGCTCGAGCGCATGGTCAAGCGCCCCAACCTGCGCGTGCTGGCTACCGGCGGCGTGGACCACGGTGCCCAGGTGGAGCTGCGCTCCATCGACGGCGGCATGCTGGTGCAGGAGGTCGACCACGTGACCGAGGATCCCGCGACCTTTACGTTCCCCACCGATCGCAAGCCCACCGACGCTGAGATGGCCGAGCTCGAGTTTGCCTGGAAGGTCTGCAAGGGCGTTAAGTCCAACGCCATCCTGGTCTCCAAGGGCAAGGCCGGCATTGGCATGGGCCCTGGTCAGCCCAACCGCGTTGACTCCGCACTGCTTGCCTGCGAACGCGCCGAGGACTTTTGCGAGCGCGAAGGCGTGGAGAAGGGCGGCTTTGCCTGCGCGAGTGACGCGTTCTTCCCGTTCCGCGACAACGTCGACGTGCTTGCCGCACACGGCGTGACCTGCATCATCCAGCCCGGTGGCTCCAAGCGCGACGACGAGAGCATCCAGGCCTGCAACGAGCACAATATTGCGATGGTTTTCACGGGTGCCCGCCACTTCCGCCATTAAGTAGGGAGGTGGCGCTGCGGCTTGCCCAACCACCGCACCTTGCCGCTCATTCGTCGCTCGCGTACCCAAGTACGCGTCGCTCCTCTTTCACGGCAATCTGCGGCACCTGGGCAACCCTCGCCGACCTGTTAGGTTGACTGGGGAGGATGGGATGTTATCTCGTCCCTTGGACCGCCTCGCTTCTAAAATAATCTCTGCAAAAGACGGTCGCTCCGTTTGGAGGGCCGTCTTTTTGGTATAAGAGGACGGAATGACTAACACGAAAGGTACAACCATGCCCCAGATTGATGATGCAGAGCTGTTTGGCAATGCCGAGGACCAGCGTGCGTACGAGGACTTTTGCGCCAATCAGGAGGCGGTCGAGAAGTTTACGCTCGACAAGCCCGCGCTTATCTGCCGTTGGCGCATGTCCAACAAAAAGGTGCCCATGCTCAACCGTCACATTCGCGCGCTGTCCGAGCGCTTGGTGCAGGGCGAGCCGCTTACCCATAACATGCTCAGCTGGGCCAAACAGCACGTTGAGTGGTCACTAGCCGAGGGCGATTACACCGCACACGACGGTGTGCTCATGCTGGTGATCGACATCAACGGCAACGCCGCCATGACAGTGGGGGAGTACGAGCCGCTCGCCGATACGTCGGCCAAGGCGCTGCGTGCCCGCTCCGCCGAGGCCCGCTCCGAAGCCGACGAGACCGGCGTGGCGCCCGAGCTGCTCGCCGCCGTCAACAACGGCGAACTCGCCTTTGTGGCGCCGGCGGACGAGTGCCTGTGCGGCACGGCGACGCTCATCGAGCAGCTGGCCCAGACCAAGGGCATCCCGGTCACGCGCGTAGATATTCCCGCGCAGCTTAAGGGCGCGCTGTTCCTGGTGAGCGACGAGCACGGCGTGGTCCCCGCAACCGAGACGGACGCCGCCGAGGCCGACGCCGCCACGGTCGCCTTCTTCGCCGATGGCTACGAAAAGCTCCGTGCCCGCCGCTAAATGATTATTCTGGGACGGGGATTAAAGAATCATTTTGGTTCCCGCCACCGCTGCGAGTGCGAGGCGGACAAAACGCCCCCGCTCGCGAACAATTCTGTCACCTTGGCGACGTGCGTGGCGCGCACCTGCAGTTTCGCAGCCATAATGGTGGCAAGACAATCAAGAGGGGAGCGGAATCCATGGCGCTAATCTATATCGTTGAGGACGACGAGCCCATTCGTCGTGAGCTTGCCGATATCCTTGCCCGTGCCGGTTTTGAGGTCGAGGCCTGCGAGTCGTTCGAGCATGTCTCGCGTGACATCCTGGCCGCTGCACCCGACTTGGTACTGCTCGACCTGACGCTTCCCGTCAAAGACGGCCAGCATATCTGCCACGAAGTCCGCCACGAATCCGAGGTTCCCATCATCGTCCTCACGTCGCGCACGACCGAGATCGACGAGGTCATGGCCATGACGCTCGGCGCGGACGACTTCGTTCCCAAGGCCTATAGCGCACGCGTGCTCGTGGCGCGCATCAATGCCTTGCTGCGTCGCACCGCGGCGGCGGGCGAGCGCAGCACGCTCGTCCACAAGGGGCTGGAGCTCGACCTCGCCCGCTCCATGGTCACCAACACGCAAACCGGCACTAGCACCGAGCTCACCAAAAACGAGCTGCGTATCCTCTCGCTGCTTCTGAGCCGCGCGGGCAAGATCGTTTCGCGCTCGGCCATCATGCAGGACCTGTGGGACTCCGACGCCTTCGTGGACGACAATACGCTCACCGTCAACATCAACCGCCTGCGCACCACGCTCGAAAAAATCGGCATCAAGGGGTATTTGACCACGCATCGCGGCCAAGGCTATTCGGTCTAGGGGCCGGCTATGTCGTTTGGCAAGTTCTTTAAAGATGCACTGCTTCCCGTCGCCGTGTGGACGTGCGGCGTGCTGCTGAGCTGCTTTGTGCTGACGGTCGCCGGCGCACCCGTTTCTATCGTGGTCGTGGCGGTTGGCGTGTCCTTTATCTTCGGTATGCTCGGCATCGTGATCGAGTACGCTCGCCGTCGCCGTTTTCTGCGTCAGTTGGAGCGCGCGGCAGAGGAGCTCGAGAGTCCCGCATGGGTGCAGGAGATGGTGCAATGCCCGACCTATGCCGAGGGCGAGCTCGAGTACGAGGTCTTGCGCCGGGTGGGCAAGGCGGCATGCGACGAGGTTGCCGAAGGCCGGCGTCAGACCGATGACTATCGCGACTATATCGAGAGCTGGGTCCACGAGGCCAAGCTGCCCCTGGCGGCGGCCCATCTGATTTTGGAAAACCTGGATGGCAGCGAAGACGACCTGTCGCGTGTGGATGACCTGGGTCGCGAGCTGGCTCGCGTGGAGCGCTATATCGACCAGGCGCTGTACTACGCGCGCTCGGAAGTCGTGGAGCGCGACTACCTGATTCGCCGTTGGGATCTCAAGACCTTGGTGACGGGCGCGATTAAAGCCAACGCGCGCGAGCTCATTGCGGCGCACGTGGCTCCGGTGTGCGAGAACCTCGACTTTGAGGTCTTTACCGACGAGAAGTGGCTCGAGTTTATTCTAGGCCAGCTTATTCAGAACAGCATCAAATATGCGCGCGAGGACGGCGCGAAGATCGTGTTTTCGGGCGCGTTGCTGGACGAGGGCCTGGCGAGCGAACGCATCGAGCTTACCGTCGCGGACAACGGCTGCGGCGTGAGCGCGGCCGACCTGCCGCGCGTGTTCGAGAAGGGTTTTACCGGCGACAACGGCCGCACCACCAAGCGCGCAACGGGCATCGGCCTCTACCTGGTGGCGCGCCTGTGCTCCAAGATGGGCATCGACGTCACCGCGGCATCCGACTCCGGAGAAGGCTTTGTCGTAACGTTTTCCTTCTCAACGAACAAGTTCCAATACTTTGAGTAGCCGGGCCGTCTTGCGCTGCGGACGGCTATGTTCCCGAACGTGAACTTAGCTAAGGCAACTGGCGCTATGTTCCCGAACGTGAACATAACTATGAGGCTCAAATGGATCTCCCAAAACAAAAACGTGCAGCCCAAACAAAACGTGCCGCCCCAACCAGGGCGGCACGCCATTTTTCCATCAGCCAACTCGCTGAAGTAAGGCTGCGAAGGCCGCGAGGCCGGGAGGGGTTTCCTAAGGGCACATCCCGCAGCCGCAACGCGGCGAGGACGTGCCCGTGGAAACCCCGCAGGCCCCGCGGCCGGTGGGAGCAACGCTACTTCACGACCAAAATGTCGCAGTCGGTGTTGCGCAGCAGGAACGTCGAAATTGAACCCAGCAGCGCATACTTGATCGAGGACAGGCCGCGGGCGCCGCAGAGCACCAGGTCGGGCTTAACCACGTCGAGCATCTCGTCCTTGAGCGTCTCGCGAATGCGGCCGGCGCGAATCATGACTTCGACCTCGGGAATGTCGGGATTGGCCTTGGCCTCTTCGAGCTGCTTGGCGATGGAGTTCTTAAATGCCTCCTCTAGGCCGTTGACCAGATCGACCGGATAGGAACCGGCGCTCTCGAGCGCCGTGGAATCGATAACGTGGCCGATAATCAGCTTGGCGCCGTTGTTCGCGGCGACCTTGATGGCGCGTGCGAGCACAAAATCCTGCTGCTCAGTACCGTCGAGTGAAACAAATACCTTGGTGTAGCCCTCGTTCATGGTTTCCTCCTTGGTCTATCGCACGGGCGCGGGGCTCGTGCATCGGGCGGGCGCGGGCGCGTTGGCCGCCGGACACTTTATCTTGTTGCAGTTATACCCAAGGATTTCGGTTTAACTGCTCGCAATTCTGTGAACGGGCGAGTTTTTTGGTAAGGGTAGGCGTGGTCGCACCGCCAACGGTTGATAATGGGACATCGCCCGCATCGTCCGCAGAACATCTACCGGCGGGTGTCTAACGAGGGGGTCCCTTTGGATATTATCGAGCTTCTAAAATCTGCCTTCATGGGCCTGGTCGAGGGCATCACCGAATGGCTGCCCGTTTCGTCGACGGGTCACATGATCTTGGTGGACGAGTTCGTCAAGATGAACGTGAGCGAGACGTTCTGGAATATGTTCCTGGTCGTGATTCAGCTCGGCGCCATTCTGGCCGTCTGCGTGCTGTTCTTCCATGAACTCAATCCGTTCTCGCCCAGCAAGGGCAAGGAGGGCCGTCGCGACACCTGGGTGCTGTGGGGCAAGATTGTGCTCGGTTGCATTCCTGCGGCGGCGATCGGCCTGCCGCTCAACGACTGGATGGAGGAGCATTTCTACAACGCTCCCGTCGTGGCGCTGGCGCTCATTGTGTACGGCGTGCTGTTTATCGTGATCGAGAACTGGCGCGCGAGCAAGCGCGAGGAAATGGCCGTTGCCGGTTCGTTTGGTTCGCGTGCTGTGGTGTCGGGTGGACGTCCCGCCGGTGCGCACTTTGCGGCGCCCCCCACGGCTACCGCTGAGGATGAGGACGATGACGAGAATCTGGACTTTGGTTCCATCGCCACGCTCGAGGACCTCAGCTGGAAGACTGCGCTGGGTATCGGCTGCTTCCAGGTGCTTTCGCTGGTGCCTGGTACGTCTCGCTCCGGTTCTACCATCATCGGCGGCCTGCTTTTGGGCTGCACGCGCTCGGTGGCGTCTAAGTTCACGTTCTTCCTGGCCATCCCTGTCATGTTTGGCGCGAGTGCGCTCAAGCTGGTCAAGTACTTCATCAAGGGCGGCACGTTCGGCACCAACGAGATCGCCATCTTGGGCGTGGGCTGCGTTGTTGCCTTTGTGGTTTCGCTCATCGCCATCAAGTGGCTCATGGGCTTCGTCCGCCGTCACGACTTTAAGTGCTTCGGTGTTTACCGCATCATCCTGGGCATCGTAGTGCTCGCATACTTCTTCGTTCTGGAGCCCATGCTCGGCCTCTAACTTAGTCGACGCTGCGCGGCGGCCAGAGCGACAGCTTGTCATTCAAAGAGGGTGGCATGACCAAAAGGTCTATGCTGCCCTCTTTTTTGGGCGATGGGGTGGGTCCGATGGTGGCGCACGGAGTCGTGGTGTGATTTGCGTCGGTGTCCGCGCGGCTCGGTATACTGGTACGGCTCAAACTATGGCGCTGCCCGCAGGCGCGCCGTCCGTCAGATGAGGAGTCGCCCATGACCCAGCCCCTGCCCTGGGAAAAGAACACTGCCGCGCCCGTGCCGCCCGCGCCGGAACCCGTGCCACTCGATGCATACACCGCCCCCGCTGCGCCGGAGCCCGAGCTCGTTCCGCTCGACATCTACGACGCTCCCGCGCCGGCGCCCAAGCCCGCCAAGCCGCTCGTCGACATCGACAGCCTTAATCCCGCCCAGCGCGAGGCGGTCCTGTCCACCGAGGGCCCGTTGCTGGTGCTCGCCGGCGCCGGCTCGGGCAAGACCCGCGTCTTGACCTTCCGCATCGCACATATGCTCGGCGACCTGGGTGTTAAGCCTTGGCAGGTTCTTGCCATCACGTTTACCAACAAGGCTGCGGCCGAGATGCGCGAGCGTCTGGCGGCACTCATCCCAAGCGGCACCCGTGGCATGTGGGTGTGCACCTTCCATGCCATGTGCGTGCGCATGCTGCGCGAGGACGCCGACCTGCTGGGCTATACCGGTCAATTCACCATCTACGATGACGACGACTCAAAGCGCATGGTGCGCGACATTATGCAGGCGCTCGGCATCGAGCAAAAGCAGTTCCCCATCAACATGATCCGCAGCAAGATCAGCTCTGCTAAAAACGCCATGATCGGGCCCGAGGACATGCTCAAGAGCGCCGATAGCCCCAACGACAAAAAGGCCGCGCAAGTCTACCTGGAGCTGGAGCGCCGCCTGCGCGCCGCCAACGCGATGGACTTCGACGACCTGCTCGTGCGCACGCTCGAGCTACTGCGCACCCGCCCCGAGGTGCTCGACAAGTACCAAGAGCGCTTCCGCTACATTAGCGTCGACGAATATCAGGACACCAACCACGTCCAGTACGAAATCGCCAACCTGCTGGCCGCCAAGTACCAAAACCTCATGGTCGTGGGCGACGACGACCAGTCCATTTATAGCTGGCGTGGCGCCGACATCACCAACATCCTGGACTTTGAGCAGGACTTTAAAAACTGCAAGACCGTCAAGTTGGAGCAGAACTATCGCTCCACGGGTCACATCCTGAGCGCCGCCAATGCCGTTGTTCGCCACAACTCGCAGCGCAAGGACAAGCGCCTGTTTACGGCCGAGGGCGATGGCGAGAAGATTCAGGCTTTCCAGGCAAGCGACGAGCGCGACGAAGGTCGCTGGATTGCCGGCGAGATCGAAAAGCTGCATGCCAAGGGTACGAGCTACGACGATATCGCCGTGTTCTACCGCACCAACGCCCAGTCGCGTATCCTCGAAGATATGTTCCTGCGCGCGGGCGTGCCCTACAAGATCGTCGGCGGCACGCGATTCTTCGACCGCGCCGAGATTCGCGACGTCATGGCCTATCTCAAGATGATCGTGAACCCGGCCGACGAGATGAGCGTCAAGCGCGTCATCAACACGCCGCGCCGCGGCATCGGCTCCACCTCGATCCAAAAGATCGAGCAGCTGGCGCGCGACAACCGCTGCTCGTTCTTCCAGGCCTGCGAGATCGCAACAGCCGAGACGGGCATGTTTAGTGCCAAGGTGCGCAACGGCCTGTCGAGTTTTGTGGCGCTGGTGCGCGAGGGCCGCCGCATGGACGGCGAGCTCAAGGACGTCGTCGAGATGATTGTCGATAAGACGGGCCTGCTGCAGGCGTTTCGCGCCGAGGGCACCATGGAGTCCGAGAGCCGCGCCGAGAACATCCAGGAATTCCTGGGCGTCGCCGCCGAATTTGAGGAGACGCACGAGGATATCGAGGGTACGCTCGAGAGCTTGGAAGAGCTGCGCGCGGCCGGTGTTGCCGATGTGCCTGCCGGCGCCGAGCCCGAGCCCGTCGTGGTGAGCGCGCCTGCGCCCGAGCCGGGACCGTCCGCTCCGGCATCCTCGTTTGAGGCACTTGTCGGCGCTCGTGACGCCGCGGGCTCCAATCCGCTCGATAGCCTAGCCGCCCCGGCGCTCTCGCCGCAGGATGCCCTGGCCGCCGCCATCGCGGGCAACGCGTATGCCGTGCCAACAGAGCTACCGGCGGGCGCCGTGCATGCCGACGAGATCGAGCGCACCTACGGTCCGCTCACCTGTAAGGCGCTGCCGGCACTCATGGAGTGGCTGGCCCTGCGCTCCGACTTGGATTCCCTGGCCGGCGAGACGCATGCCATTACCATGATGACCATCCACTCCGCCAAGGGCCTGGAGTTCCCGGCGGTGTTCGTGGCCGGCATGGAGGAGGGCATCTTCCCGCACGTGCACGACTTTGGCGGCAGCGATGATCCGGGCAAGCTCGAGGAGGAACGTCGCCTGGCCTACGTTGCCATCACGCGCGCCCGTAAGCGCCTGTTTCTGACCTATGCGGCCACGCGCCGCACCTACGGCTCGACTTCTGCCAACCCGCGCTCGCGCTTCCTCAACGAGATTCCGTTTGAGGATATCGAGTTTAGCGGTATCGGTTCTGCCGGTTTTGAGGGCACGGGCTGGGAGAAGCGCGGCGACCGTCACGGCACCTTTGGCTCGGGCATGGGCTCGGATATGTATGGCGGCAAGGTGTTCGGTTCGCATACGCGCTCGACCGGCGGCTCCGGATCGCGCGGCGGATCGAGCTTCGACGATTTCTTTGGTGGCAGCACCTATGGCACCGAGCGCCATCGCGGGGTTTCGCCCGACGCCGGCCGTGTTGCCTCGACCTTTGGTTCGGGCGCGCCGCGAGCTAAAAAGCCGTCGTCCAAGGTGTCGCCGACGGTGGAGCGCAAGGTCGATCGCGCCAGCGCGTCGCAGGACTTTGCCGCGGGCGATACCGTGAGCCACAAGACCTTTGGCACCGGTACCGTGATCTCGGTCGCCGGAGACATGATCGAGGTGCAGTTCGAAAAGACCGGCCAGACCAAAAAGCTAATGAAGGGCTTTGCGCCTATAGTGAAACTGACCTAGGCGGCTTTCCCAGGCACGGCACCTCGGCCTTCAATCGTCGGGCATGACCTCAAGGTCTATGCCCTCCTCTTTCAGGCCGATCCGCCGCACCTGGAAAACCCGTACATCCGGCTAGGCGGGCGCGCCGGGGGCTTTGGTCGCCTGCTCGGGCAGTCCTGCGCAAGACGGAGGCCACATTAAGTGGCCTCCTTTGCGTGCGGAACTCGCGATCGATGTTGCCCTATACGCCCGCCCAGGTCCTTAGATAACGTTGCTTGCGAGCGTCGCTCTGCTCGGTCGCTTTTTGGTCTGGAGAGCCGGGTGGGCTGATAGCTAGATATGGCAAGGGGCTCCTCCGTTGATGAACGGGGGAGCCCCTTGTTGCGTTGTGATTGTTGTTGCTAGTCGGAGGCTCGCCGGGACGGGGCGCGGGGTTTGGTCGATCGAGAGTTCCGCACGAGCCGGAGAGCACTTAATGTGCTCTCCGTGCGAGCAGGACTGT
>CAUHFS010000005.1 GCA_959605475.1 uncultured Collinsella sp.
AATAGGGCTGATAGAAAACCGGCCCGCGCCCCCTCACAGAAACGCGAGCCGTCAACGGACTAGTAAATTACGCCGGATACCCGCTAGTCATGGTATTCGCCGCGGTCCCACTTCTCGAGGAACTCGTCAAAGAAGTGCGGGTCAGCCTGAGCCTCGGCGTCGGCCTTATTGCAAGCGTCAATCTTGGCGATCAGGGCGTCGTGCTCGGGAGTCTTCTCGTAGGGCTCCTCCAGGAAGGCAAGCATAATGTCGGCCATCAGGAACTCGCCGGTGATCTTGCCGCCAAAGCCCACGATGTTGGCGTTGAGCTCGCGACGGGCATACAGGGCAGAGGTCATGTCGCGAACCAGGGCGCAACGGGCGCCGGGAACCTTGTTGACGGCGTTGGTGATGCCGATGCCGGTGCCGCACAGGGCCACGCCAAAGTCGGCCTTGCCGCTGGCAACAGCCTCGCCCACGGCCTTACCGTAGATGGGATAGTGCGTACGGGTGTGGCTGTAGGTGCCGCAGTCGAGCACCTTGTAGCCAGCCTGCTCCAGGCGGTCGGCCAGATAGATCTTCTCGTCCGTAACGATATGGTCGCAACCGATTGCGATGGTCTTCTTCATCAGAACGTCCTTTCGTCTGAATTCACAAGTTGAGGTAGAAGTTCGAGTTCTCGGTGGCTCTCGTTAGGCCATCTTGTTGAGCATGTCGACACGGATCTGGTGACGGCCGCCGGCGTACTGAGCGCGCAGGAACTCGCGGGCGATCTTCTTGGCGACCTCGGTGCCCACAACGCCCGGGCCCATGGTGACCATGCGCGAGCCGTTGTGCTCGCGGGTCATGTAGGCGGAACGCTCGTCGGAAATGTTGGCGACGACCATGCCCTTGATCTTGACGGCGGCCATATAGGAGCCGACGCCGTACTTATCGAATGCGAAGCCCTGGGAATCCTTGTGCTCCAGCAGGTCCTTGGCAACGGCGGTCGCGGAATCGACAAAGTCCGCGGCAGGGGTCTCGGAATAGTCGACGACCTCGTGACCGTCGGCGATGAGCATCTCCTTGATGGACTCCTTCATCGACATACCGTCGGCATCGGAAGCGATTACAACCCTCATGACATCCTCCTTGAGAGATACGCAGGTGCGTAGTTTCTGTTTGGAAGTGTTGAATCGCGTTCAGGTCCGGGCATCTGAATGTGCGGTTCTTCACTGTTCATGTTTATTTGAACACATTCGAACACCGACTGCAACCATTATTTGTTTATCTTTGTTCTTTTTTGAACAAATACCGTTTACGGATGATTGCTGACCGCTTGGGCCCGGCGCAGACGTAGCGACCACGTGTTCAACAAACAAAAGGGCGGCCGAGAACGTGTCTCGGCCGCCCTTCGGCGGTATTCCCCGGTATATACAGCTGTTTTAGCTACTCAGACCGTCCGCTCTTCTTGGCATGTTTGGACGGAGCGCTCAAAAAACGACCCGTCAGATAGTTCGCGGGACCGGAGATATCGATCCCCAGCAACACGTGTCCTAGCCATAGGAACGCCACGAGCACCAGTAGAGGAATCACGCACGAGGTCACGATCATCACGATGACGCCTTCGATCAGATCGGTCACCTGCCGCACGATCTCGTCGGTCATCTGCTTGGCACCACTGGTTACCGACGTGACGAGGCCCGAGGCACCGTCGGCAAGCTGCTCAAGCACGTTCTTGGACTCTGCGGTTTCGGTCTTTTTCTTGCTCGTTTTGGAGCTATCGCTATCTGCCGCACTCGCAGCGTCGGCCGCCTTTTGCTCGGCTTGCTCGATGCTAACGCGATACGTTTCGTCGACCTTCTGCGACACCCATACGCTCGCGGGCACAAGCGCCATGCCGATCATGGCGACCACCAGCACGCGAGTCGCCACGCGGCGCAGGACGGCGCTCGTGCTCCAGCGCCCGTGAATGCCGAGCGACACCGCAAAGAGCACCAACGCAAACGGGATTAAGATGCCCAAGCCAACCGACCACAAAATCGTGAGCAAATATTTCTCGAGGTAGAGCACGGCGAGCACGATGCCCAAGTTACCCGAAAGCTGTGCGAGCTGCTCGGCAACCGGCGTTCCCGTATCTCCAGGCAGCGCGGTAATGCCCGCAGACAGCGCCACGCACGAGGTCGTGAGCGCCAGTACGTTGCCCTTCTTTTGATCGATGACCTCGATGGTGGAGTCCCAAGTTTTGGTATCGGCGAAATGCGGACGAGCTACAAAGCCCGACAGCAGCGCCAGCACCACGAGCGCAGCGATAAAGCCAATCTGCAGCTTTTTGTTTGCGCACACGACATCGGACAGGCTGGGCTGCAGCTCGGTCACCGTTGTGTGCTCGGTTATCTGGACAGGACGCCCATGAGCCATCTCGTGCGCGCCTCTCTTTTGAATCGATCCATTGTCCGGCATTTGGATACCTCCTCATTCCGGCCTGTATTGCGGATGGAAGTATACCCACCCATCGAAAAACCGAACGGGAGGGCGTGCAGAAGCTCCATAACGCTGCTAGTCGAACAGTGCCATTTCAAAACTATGCCGGTTTACTACCGTAAAACCGATAGGACCGACCACATTTGCTATTAGCAGAAAATGGCAAGCTTTCTACCTGCGGCTTTGATAACGCTGTTCTTTCCATAGTTGAAAGAATACGATTCATCGTAGTAAACCGGCATAGTTTTGTAACCGACGGGTCGAGTCGGCACCGCAACAAACCTAATAACCCGTTTTCTTCCATCCTCAAAGGATCAAATGCATGGCAGGAGTGTCCCTAACTGCCGGCAGATAAGGAACGTCCCCAAGTGCCGGGTAAAAAGAAAAAGCCCTGTCGCGAGTTTGCGGCAGAGCTTTTGGAAGGGGGCTTGATTGTGAGGATTCGTTAGGCGAGTTTGGCCTCGAGCTCGGCGATGCGCTTGTAGGCATCGATGGTAAAGCGGGTCTGCTTCTCCAAGATCATGGTGGTCATGAGAGTGTCCTGGGCGTGAGCCATGATGAAGGTCATCTCCATCTCGCCGCCGCCAGCCTCCTGCGAAAGCAGCTTGGTCTGCGTGTCGTGAGCGCCGATGAGTGCATCGCTGGCATCCTTGTGCAGCTGCTCGGCCTTCTCAAAATCGCCCTCGCGAGCAGCATCGAGCGCTGCAATCAGATCGGTCTGGGCGTCGCCCGCATATGCGACAATCTCGAATCCAACCATCGAGATTTCTTCTTTGGTTGCCATATTGCGTTCCTTTCACATATGAACCAACGGAGAGCATCGCGTCCGGGCATACGCGCTGCGCTGTGTATGGCAGGAACATTAACATTCAAACAAAAAAGAACAGCGCAAAACGTTATTTCGAGCTATGAACGGTTGCTTTTCGCCCGTGAACGGTTTTTAAACCAATCTGAACATTCTCGAACACAGTTAGCGGCAACCCAAACAGGTCCGCACCCTAGCGTACATCGCGCACCGTATCGCCCTCGACGAGCACACCCGGAAACAGCATGTGCTCCACACCGGGTGCAGCGCCCTCGGCGCCGGCAATCTTATCGACCGCCCACATGCCGACGCGCTTGTTGTCAAAGCGCACCGTAGTCAGGCGACGATCGGGCACGATATCGCCCAAACTATCGTCAACACCCACCACGCTTACGTCCTGGGGCACGTGCTTCCCGCGCGACTCGAGCCCGCGAATGCAGCCGTAGGCCATGGCATCGTTGGAAGCATAAATGGCCGTGCAGGTCGGATCATCCGCAAGCACCTGGCCGGCAGCATATCCACTCTGCGCCGTCCAGTCGCCACGGACGAGCTGCGGTGGCTCAATGCCATGCGCACACAATGTCTCACGCCAGCCTTCCTCGCGCCGCATGCCCGAAAGCGAGCGCTCGGGGCACGAGATAAAGTGCACGGTCTTGTGCCCCTGCTCCAGCAAGTACTCGACCACCTGGCGCGAGCAATCGAACTGGTCGTTATCGACCGTCGAGCACAGCGGGTGCTCCAGCATGGTAACGAGCACCGTCTGCATACCGGGCAGCGGCTCAAAGGTGCCAAAGTCCGCCGGCATGCGGTTCATAATCACGACTATACCGTCCACCGGCAGTGCGCTCATACGCGACGATGCGCTCTCGAGGGTATAGGGGTGTCCATCTACTTTAGTGAGGGTGATGGCATAGCCGTGTTTGTCGGCCGCGGCGGCAAAGCCCTCCATACGGTCGAGGTTGCCGGTGCCGGTAATGTTGAACATGGCGACGCCGACGGTCTTAAACTTACCGCGGCGCAGCGATCGACCGGCAAAATTGGGGCGATACCCCAGCTCGCGCATGGCGGCACGCACGCGCTCCTTGGTCTCGGGGCGCACGCTGGGCGAATCGTGCACCGTACGCGAGACTGTCTGCTCCGAGACGCCCGCAAGACGCGCCACATCCTTAACGGAAACCGATTTTTTAACAGCGGCCATAGGTCGATCTTTCTATGTCGACGATGCCATTGGTGGCACCCTACGCAGTCATTTTTAACGCCTTCAAGTATATCCAACGCCTCCCCCACCATACGCTCAGCACCCAAAACCTACCGTTCACCGACATTTTTGCTTCCCCAAAAGTCTTTTGGCGCCCAAATGTTAACGTTGCCATTGTGCAAACACAGAGCCACCGGGCGGCTCAAACGTTTACGCATAAGGAATCGACGGTTCGCAGGCACAGGAACCACCGGTTCGCGTCTTTTTTTGTGTCGCAAAATGGCAACGTCAACATTTTGGCAACCGAACGCCAAAAGCTACCATCGTTGCTAACCCACCGACTCTTAGGAGCATTGCATGGAGCAACTCATCGCCACCATCGAAAAAGGCCAGCCCTTTTTCAACGCGATCGCCCGCAACAAGTACCTCAAGGCGATCCGCGACGGCTTTATCTCCGTCATCCCCATCATCATCTTCTCGTCCATCTTCTGCCTGGTAGCCTCGGTCCCCAACATCTGGGGTTTCTACTGGCCTGATGACATCAACAACGCCCTGTGGAAGTGCTACAACTACTCCATGGGCATCCTGGCCATCGCCTGCGCTGCCACCACAGCCAAGCACTTCGCCGACGCTCAGAACCGCGATCTGCCCAAGAACAACCAGATCAACTTCATCTCGTGCATGTGTGCGGCCATCATCGGCTTCTTGCTCCTTTCGAGCGACACGATCGCCACGGACGCTGCCAGCGGCTTCAACACCACCTACCTTGGTTCCAAAGGCCTGCTGACCGCCTTTATCGCTGCGTTTGTGACCGGCATCATCTACAAGTTCTTCATTAAGCGCAACATCACCGTCAAGATGCCCGAGCAGGTTCCGCCCAACATCTCGCAGACCTTTAAGGACATCATCCCCTTCTCCGTCTGCATCACCGTCTTTTGGGTCTTTGACATCGTCTTCCGCGCTGCCTTTGGCTTCTGCTTTGCCCAGGGCGTCATCCAGGTGTTCCAGCCCCTGTTCACCGCTGCCGACGGCTACATCGGTCTCGCTGTGATCTACGGTGCCATGAGCCTCTTCTGGTTCGTCGGCGTCCACGGTCCCTCGATCGTCGAGCCCGCCATCGCCGCCGCTCTCGTTGCCAACATGACCGACAACCTGGCTGCGTTCCAAGCTGGCCAGCACGCTTCCGCTGTCCTGACCCAGGGTGCCCAGTACTTCGTCGTCTGCATGGGCGGTACCGGCGCCACGCTCGTCCTGGTCTTTATGTTCTGCTTCCTGGCCAAGTCCCAGGAGATGCGCGCCGTCGGTAAGGCCGCCATCGTCCCCGTGTGCTTTGCCGTCAACGAGCCGCTGCTGTTCGCCGCACCTATCGTGCTCAATCCCGTCTTCTTTGTCCCGTTTGTCTTTGCCCCGATCGCCAACATCTGGATCCTCAAGGTCTTTATCGACTTCTTGGGCATGAACGGCTTTATGTACACCCTGCCCTGGACCGTCCCCGGCCCCATCGGCACCATCATGGGCCTGGGCTTCCAGCCGCTCGCCTTTGTGATGCTCGCCATCATCCTAGTCGTCGACTTTGCCCTGTACTACCCGTTCTTCCGTGCCTATGACGCCCAGAAGTGCGCCGAGGAGGCCGAGATCTCCCAGGAGGAGCTCGCCGCCAAGAACGCCGAGAAGGCCGCCAAGCTCAACGACGCCTTCCAGGGCAAGGCTGACGCCAAGAGCGTTGCCGCCGGCGCCGCCGCCGAGGTCGTGAAGGCCGACGCCGCCCCCGCTGCTGCCGCCACCGAGGCTACGGCCACCAGCGACCTCAACGGCAAGCGCGTACTCGTGCTCTGCCAGGGCGGCGGCACCTCGGGCCTGCTCGCCAACGCGCTGGCCAAGGCCGCCAAGGAGCGCGGCATCGATCTTGAGACCGCTGCCGATGCCTATGGCAACCACGTGGACATGCTTCCCGACTTTGACCTGGTCGTCCTGGCTCCGCAGGCTGCCAGCTACCTGGCCGACCTGCAGAAGGACTGCGAGCGTGTGGGCAACAAGTGCGTCGCCTGCCGTGGTAAGCAGTACATCGAGCTCTCCCAGAACGGCGACAAGTCTCTCGCCTTCGTCTCCGAGCAGCTTTCGAAGTAAGTAACGCCTAGGGCCAGCCGACCATCCAAGACCGGCTGGCCCTTCGATTTAGACGATTGGATCATCATGTCCGTTAACCCTGCTAGCGTCACCAACCCGCCCGCGCAGTTTCCCGAGGACTTTGTCTTTGGCGGCGCCACTGCTGCCTACCAGGTAGAGGGCGAGACCCGCACCCACGGTAAGGGCAAGGTCGCCTGGGACGACTTCTTGGAGGCCCAGGGCCGCTTCTCTCCCGATCCCGCCTCCGACTTCTACAACCAGTATCCGGTGGACCTGGAGCTGTGCGAGGAGTTTGCCATCAACGGTATTCGCCTCTCCATCGCCTGGAGCCGCATCTTCCCCGAGGGCACCGGCAAGGTGAACCCCGAGGGCGTGCAGTTCTACCACGACCTTTTTGCCGAGTGCCACAAGCACCACGTTGAGCCGTTTGTCACGCTGCATCACTTTGACACGCCGCTGCCCCTCTTTGAGAAGGGCGACTTCCTCAACCGCGAGACCATCGACGCCTTTGTGGACTTTGCCACCTTCTGCTTTAAGGAGTACGCCGACCAGGTGACCTACTGGTTCACCTTTAACGAGATCTGGGCCGACGCCTCCAACACCTACATCGAGGGCACCTTCCCCGGCGGCGTCAAGGCGCATCTGGCCGAGGCTTTCCAGTGCGAGCACAACATGATGCTCGCCCACGCCAAGGCAGTGCTGGCCTTCCACAACGGTGGTTTTAAGGGCAAGATCGGCGTCATTCAGTCGCTGGAGTTTAAGTACCCGCTCAACGAGAACGACCCCGCCGACATCAAGGCCGCCAACAACGAGCACGTGCTGCAGAACCAGTTCTTGCTCGACGCCACCTTCCGCGGGGACTATGCTCCCGACACCCTCGAGTGCGCCAACCGCCTGGCCGCCATCTCGGGCGGCACCATCCAGATCCTGGACAAGGACCTCGAGATTATGCGCGAGGCCGCGCTCTACAACGACTACCTGGGCGTCAACAACTACCAGTGCCGTTTCCTCAAGGCCTACGACGGCGAGAACGACCTGCACCACAACGGCACGGGCGAGAAGGGTACCGGCCGCTGGCGCGTCAAGGGCATTGGCGAGCACGTGAACAAGCCCGGCATCCCCACCACCGACTGGGACTGGATCATCTATCCCGAGGGTCTGTTCGATCTGCTCGTCTACATTAAGCAGCGCTACCCCAACTACAAGCAGATTTTCATTACCGAAAACGGCATGGGCTACAAGGACCCCTACAAGGACGGCTTTGTGGACGACCAGCCGCGCATCGACTACATCGAGCAGCACCTGCGCTGGTTGCTCAAGGCCATGGAGGTGGGCGTCAACGTAGGTGGCTACTTCCTGTGGAGCTTGCAGGATCAGTTCTCCTGGACCAATGGCTACAACAAGCGTTACGGCTTCTTCTACGTAGACTTTGAGACCCAGAAGCGCACGCCCAAGGCAAGCGCCTACTGGTACAAGCACGTGGCGCAGACCCGTCGTCTGGACTAAAGACTAGCGGGGTTGCCTGCCCACATAACCTGTCCCCATTTCTCAGCCGGGGGCGGCACGTCACGCGGCGCGCCGCCCCCGGTCTTTTTGTGCAGGTCGGAAGCCGTTTGTCTCGATCTGTAACATCTAGCCGAGTATTTCGGCCCCAGCTGTTACAGATTGAGATGAACAGGATTGCTCTTTCCGAAGAATCTAAATCTGTAACACGTAGCCCGCTTTTGACCGTCTACCTGTTACAGATCGAGACAAACGGAGTAGGACCTAACCCCGTATGTCCCTAACAGTCGAGCGTTCGACCAGCGTACTCGGCACATGAATCGCCTCGATAGACGAGCTCTCTCCAATCGCCGCCTCAAACGCAAGCTTACCGACACCGCGCAAATCAAATCGCAGCGTCGTCAGCCGATTGTGAGGAACAAGTCCCTCGAGTGCGTCGTCGATACCAACCACGCTCACGTCGTCGGGCACGGACAGGCCCGCGTTCTCGAGCGCGGCGATAACACCCAGCGCCATCTGGTCATTTGCCGCAAGCACGGCAGTCGGCGCCTGCGACCCGCCGGCAAGCACCTCGGCGGCAATCCGCTCGCCCATGGCGTACCCACTGTCCGCACTCCAATCGCCACGCAGTATCGGAGCGGCATCGACATGAGCACGACCCAGCGTATCGCGCCAACCGGCCTCACGAAAACGCGAGGAAATCGAGCTTTCCGGACCCGCCACAAACCGCATATTCGAGTGACCATGTTCCAGCAGATAATTGGTCAACAGCTCGCACGAACCATACTGGTCGGAGTCGATCGTCGTGCAGCGCGGATGCGCATACATGGACAGGATGACCGTTCGCACTCCCGGCTGGGGAACAAACTCCTCAAAATCGGGAGCCATGCGGTTCATGTTGAGAATCATGCCGTCGACGGGTCGCTCGACCATGCGGCGCGAGGCATCGGCAAGTGTATAGGGCTTGTCGCCGCCCATCTCGATCATAGTGACGGCAAAATCGTGCTCGCGCGCCGCTTGCATGATACCCTCGAGCGTCGCCAGGTTACCGACACGTGTGATGTTGTACATGCACAGGCCAATAGAACGATACGATCCGCCGCGCAACGCCGCTCCAGCAAAATTGGGACGAAAGCCCAGCTCTTCCATGGCGGCCAGCACACGCTTGCGCGTCTTTTCCGTCACGTTGGGCATACCGTTGACCACGCGAGACACAGTCTGGCGGCTCACGCCAGCGAGCGCCGCAACCTCTGCCGCACTCGCCGAACGACCATTCCTTGTCTGCTGAGCCATGCCTTCCACGCTAACCTGCTTCCCAACTATTCCCCGCGCCCATGGCGCATCGTACATACATTGATAACGTGCTCATGATACCCGAGCCATATACCACAACATGAAAACTTCTGTCAATCAAAACCGCTTACCGAACAAATACAACCGTTCGCGGCTGTTTGAAGTTGTTTTGTTTCTATACATCCCAGCCGGATGTTAACGTGCTCATTGTCAAATGTTCACGTGCTCATTTTGGTTCTTATCATTTTAAGATAGTGTTTATCGGGCTTTTTCACCGCTGAACGCTAACCAGGGAGCCTCCTGAGCGCAAACGCACAATATCGAACAGTGAGACGAGAGGGTGTATACATATGTCTTTGCTAAACCGCGTACAGCAGCTGCCGAAGGGCTTTGTTTGGGGCGCCGCAACCGCCGCGTACCAAACGGAAGGTTCCACGAAGGTGGCAGGCAAGGGTAAGACCATGTGGGACGATTACCTTGTCGCCCAGGGTCGCTTTTTGCCCGACCCGGCCAGTGATTTCTACAACCGCTACGAGGAGGATATCCGCCTTTCTGCCGAGCATGGACTCAACGCCATCCGTGTGTCCATCGCCTGGACCCGCATCTTCCCCAACGGCGACGATGCCGAGCCCCTCGCCGAGGGCGTTAAGCACTACCACGAGCTGTTCGCCTGCTGCAAAAAGTATGGCGTCGAGCCCTATGTGTCCCTGCATCACTTTGACTCCCCCGCCGCCCTGTTCAACCAGGGCGACTGGCTCAACCGCAAGACCGTCGACGCCTATGTGCGCTATGCCGAGTTCTGCTTCCGCGAGTTCCGCGAGGTCAAGAATTGGTTCACCATCAACGAGCTCATCAGCCTCTCGCACTCCCAATACATCCAAGGCAACTTCCCGCCCAACCATCACTTTGATGTGACGAGCGGCATCCAGAGCCAGCACAACGAGCTCGTTGCCCACGCCCGCGCCGTCAACCTGTATAAGGATCTTGACGAGACCGAGCACCTGGGCGGACGCATTGGCATGGTCAACGTCCTGAC
This sequence comes from uncultured Collinsella sp., assembly GCA_959605475.1. Taxonomy (GTDB): domain Bacteria; phylum Actinomycetota; class Coriobacteriia; order Coriobacteriales; family Coriobacteriaceae; genus Collinsella. The sequence goes on from CAUHFS010000005.1 coordinate 10,405, forward strand.
GCCGGCATATCCTGCCACCGACTCGCCCGCCGACCAGCACGCCGCCGACCTGTACAACGCCTTCTACACCGACTTCATCATGGACGGCGCCTTCCTGGGCCACTACTCCGCGCGCACCCTCTCACTCATCAACGAGATTCTGCGTGCCAACAACGCCACACTTACGGTTGAGGACAGCGACATGGAGGAGCTCGCCAAGGCGGCGCCCCGCAACGATATGTTCGGCCTCAACTACTATCAGTCGGCGTTTATCGCCGCCTACGATGGCGAGTCCACCAACAGCTTTAACGGCACCGGAGACAAGGGCACCTCGTGCTTTAAGTTTAAGGGCGTCGGGCAGCAGGTCGATATGCCGGGTATCCCCACCACCGACTGGGATTGGCTCATCTACCCGCAAGGCCTCTACGACACGCTCAAGCGCATCAGCGCCACCTATCCCAACCTCCCCGTCATCTATATCACCGAAAACGGCCTGGGCCACAAGGACCCCGAGCCCGACGCAAACGGCATCGTCGCCGATCCCGAGCGCATCGACTTTGTCGACCAGCACATGGAGAAGGTGCTCCAGGCGCGCGCCGAGGGCGTCGACGTCCAGGGCTACTTTATCTGGAGCCTGCAGGACCAGTTCTCGTGGGCCAATGGTTATAACAAGCGCTACGGCCTGTTCTACATCGACTTCGACACGCAAAAACGCTACATCAAGCAGTCGGCACTCTGGTACAAGGAGCTCGCCGACACCATGGCGGACGCGCAGTAGCGCATCGCCTCGCTTTCTCCCGAGAAGGGAGCGGCCCTATGCGATACAAACCCAGCCGCTCCCCTCTCTCCCCCTGGGACCGACCCCGCCTGCACCCGGGCTTTTAGCAAGCGGGAGACCATATAGGTTTTCAATGTCCATGCCATTAAGATTTCATGCAAAGAGGAGCGTGAACTATGGAATCGATCGTTAAGTTCTTGGAGAAAGGTCAGCCGTACTTCGACAAGGTCTCTAAGAACATCTACCTTCAGGCCATTAAAGACGGCTTTTTGGCAGCAATGCCCATCATCCTGTCTTCTTCTGTCTTCCTGCTTATTTCAACCCTGCCGGGCGTTGTCGCCACGGTCGGCGGCTTTACGCTGCCCGACTGGTGGAACGTCGACGTCGTGAACTTCTGCAACAAGGTTTACAACTTCACGATGGGCGTCGTGGGCATCATGGTCGCCGGCACCACCGCAAGCGCGCTGACCGGCTCCAAGAACCGCCGCATGCCTGCCGGCAAGGCCATCAACGCCACGAGCACCATGGTCGCCGCCATGTGCGCTATGCTCATCTTGGCCGTTACCCAGACGAGTGCCAAGATCGACGGCGCCGATGTCTCGGTGTTCTTTACCGACAACATGGGCACCAAGGGCCTGCTGAGCTCCTTTGTCGCCGCATTTGCCACGGTCAACATCTATGCCTTCTGCATTAAGCGAGACATCACCATCAAGCTGCCCAAAGAAGTCCCCGGCGCCATCGCCCAGAACTTCCGCGACATCTTCGCCTTCAGCTTCTCCATCCTGTTTGTCGCCGTCATCGACGTTATCTGCCGCACCTGCTTGGCCGTCCCGTTTGCCAACGTCATCTCCACGCTGGTGAGCCCGCTGTTCGCCGCTGCCGATTCCTACGCCGGCCTCGCCCTCATCTGGTTCATGATCCCGCTGTTCTGGTTCATGGGCATCCACGGCCCCTCGGTCGTTAAGCCTGCCCTCAACGCCGCGCTGTTTGGCAACATCACTACCAACCTCGCCACGCTGCAGGCCGGCGGTCACCCCGCCCTCGCCCTGACCGAGAACTTCGGTAACTACATCGGCGAACTCGGCGGCACCGGCGCCACGTTCATTGTCCCGATCATCTTCCTGCTCTTTATGCGCTCCAAGCAGCTCAAGGCCGTCGGCAAAGCCTCTGTCGTACCCGTGATGTTCGCCGTCAACGAGCCGCTGCTGTTCGCCGCGCCCATCATCCTCAACCCGTACTTCCTGATTCCGTTCCTGTTTGCCCCCGTGGCCAACGTCCTCATTGGTAAGTTCTTCATCGACTTTTTGGGCATGAACGGCTTTATCTATGCCATGCCGTGGGCACTCCCCGGACCGATCGGCACCTTCATCGACACCAACTTCCAGCCGATCTCTCTGGTCCTGGTTGTCGTCCTGCTAGTCGTTGACTTCTTGATCTACTACCCATTCTGCAAGGCCTACGACAACGTCCTGTGCAAGCAGGAGGCCGAGACCCTGGCCGAAGAAGAGGCCGAGGAGACCAAGGCCGTCAAGACCGCTGCCGCCCCCGCCGTTGAGGCTCCTGTTGTCGAGACCGCTTCTGCCACTGAGGCCTCCGCAGCTCCGTCCGCCCTTAAGGGCAAGGATCTGAGGGTTCTGGTTCTGTGCGCTGGCGCCGGCACCTCTGCACTGCTCGCCAACGCGCTTAAGGAAGGCGCCGACGAGCTGGGCATCGACATTACCGCCAACGCCGGTGCCTACGGCAGTCACTACGCCATCATGGACCAGTACAACGTCATCGTCCTGGCTCCGCAGGTTCGCACCTATTACAACGAGATGAAGGCCGACACCGACCGCCTGGGCATCACGCTGCTGTCGCCCAAGGGCAAACAGTACATCGACCTCACTAAGGATCCCAAGGGTGCCGTCGCCTGGATCGAGGAAAACCTCGAGGCATAAGACGCTGACACCACCTGCCGCTCGCAGACAATAAATGGCCCGTGCATCGATGTGTGATGCGCGGGCCATTTTGTTTAGACCGCACCCGTCCTCCTGTTCATCTCAATCTGTAACATCTAGCCGAGTTTTTCGGTCCTAGCTGTTACAGATTGAGACAAGTGCACAGGACAATCCCCCCAATCTGTAACATCTGGTTGGTGATTTCACCCCTACCTGTCACAGGTTGAGACAATTTGATAGTGGAGTCCTCATTTACGCGTCATATCGCGTAGCGCTCACGCGTTGATTCCCCACAATGACAGGAGGTAAAAGTCCTCCCGCATCGCCTGTTGGCAATCCCATAGCGTTAGCTAGCAGATGACCTGCGTGTGTTCCTCGATGGCAGTGCGGTCCTCGGCGGCGATACCCGGCTCGCACACCACAGCGTCCAAATTGTCCAGGCGGCAGAAGGTATAGAAGTCGCGCTTGCCGATCTTGCTGGAGTCGGCGATCAGATAGCGCGAGTCTGCCTTGCTAAAGGCAAGCTGCTGGATACGGCCCTCGTCCATGTTGGACGTAGACACGTCGCCATCCAGAATGCCGTTGGCGCCGATAAACGCCGCGTCGATGCCCAACGCACGCAGGGTATCCTCGGCCGTCGGCCCCACAAAAGCGGCAGTGCGGCGGCGGTACATACCGCCCACGAGGCACAGCTCGCAGTCCTCGCGCTCCTCGAGCAGGTTGAACACCGAAAGCGAATTGGTCACGATACGCAGGCGAAACGCCGGCAGCATCGAGGCCATCTGCTCGACCGTGGTGCCCGTACCCAAAAAGATGGTCGAGCCTTCCTCGATAAGCTCCACAGCGCGGCGTGCGATCTGCAGCTTTTCCTCGGCATGCTTGGTGCGCTTTTCACTGTGCGAATACTCATGGCGCAACATAGCGTGGGGACGGCCCTGCGCGCTGCGGGCTCCGCCGTGCACGCGCTCGATCTCGCCCAGACTCGCAAGCTCCTCAAGGTCGCGACGGATCGTCATGTCCGATACGCCCAGCGCATCCGAGATCTCCTTGACCGAGACCGTGCCCTGCTCCTCGAGCAGCTGACGAACCTTATCCTGTCGCTCTGCCTTGATCACGATGAGTCCTCGCTGTTCTATGCGCGCATATCGTTCAAACAATAACGAACAAATTGTATCAGACTCGCGCGTGTTAGAAATGGGCGCCGACGCAGCCCCAATCATCACTTTTTTGAGAAAAATACCCCGTGCTTTAGTGGGGTGTAGTGATAATCTCGCCTGTTCGCGCTACAGTTTGTCCGAAATACCTTGATGTTAGGAACCAAATGATCACTTCCGAGCTTTTCGGCACCGCGCCCTGCGGTACCCCCGTTCATCGTTACACCCTCAACGGGCCCGAGATCTGCGTTCGCATTATGGACTATGGCGCCACCGTGCTGGGTATCGATGTGCCCGACATTCCCGGCAACGTGCGCGATGTGGTTCTGGGCTTCGATAAGCTCGAGGATTACTTTGACAACCCCGCCTGCTTTGGCGCGACCATCGGCCCTGTGGCAAACCGCACCGCGGGCGCCACGATCACCATCGACGGCACAGACTGGCATATGCCCGCCAACGAGGGCGCCAACAACCTGCACAGCGATCTTGCGCACGGTCTGCATAAGCGCGTGTGGGATGTTGAGCTCGACGAGGCCCACAACGCCGTGCGCATGACCACCTCGCTTGAGGACGGCGAGCTGGGTCTTCCCGGCAACCGCACCTTTACGGCCGTGTTTACCGTGACGCGCACCGGCGTCTTCCGCATCGAATATGGCTGCGAGAGCGACCGCGCCACGTACGCGTCCATGACCAACCACACGTACTTTAACCTTGCAGGCCATAACGCCGGCATGGACTGCGAGCACTTCTTTGTTGCTAACGCTGCCCACTACCTGCCCATTAACGAGCAGAACATCCCCACCGGCGAGATTGCTCCGGTCGAGGGAACACCGTTTGACTTTCGCGAGCTTCGCCCCGTCGCACCCGGCATGGAGGCCGACGACCCACAGATCAAGCAGGCCCGTGGCTACGATCACTGCCTGTGCATCGATGGTTATCAGTACGGCCGCAACCTGCGCCGCGCGATGCACGTCGAGGAGATGTGGACCGGTCGTGAGATGGACTACTACACCACTGCCCCGGGCGTGCAGCTCTACACCGGCAACTGGCTGGGCGACGAGCACGCCAAGGACGATGCCAACTATGGCTGGGGCGCCGGCTTTGCCCTCGAGGCCGAGATGTACCCCGACACGCCGCACCAGCCTCTGTTCCCGCAGGGCATTGTGGGCCCGGGCCATCCCTACAGCAATGTGATCGAATACCACTTTATGAGGCACTAAGCCCGCACCGCGACATATCGCACAGCAACGCCCGCCGGCACCACCGCCAGCGGGCGTTTTTCTACCTAGTCATTGGGTGTTCCTATAGTTTTGTCAACCTTCGACGCTACTCCCGGTAGGGCACCCGGTCGCGCATCACGGCGTATATCGCCCTGAGCCGCCTCCTCGCGACGGCCTTGAGCGCCCGCCCGTGCCCCATGCCCCGCGCCCTGCAGGCCCGGTAGTACTCGCCGTAGCGCCCCGACGACCTCACCAGGCTGTTGCACGAGAAGATCAGCAGGGACTTGAGCCTCGCGTCGCCGCGCCTGGACGCCCTGACCGACCTCACCGACGTGCCGGAGCTCCTCACCCTCGGGGCTATGCCGCAGTACGAGGCCAGGTGGTCGTGGTCCGGGAACCTCCCGATGTCGACCGAAACCGCGAGCTGCGCCGCGGTCCTCGGGCCGATGCCGGGCACGGTGAGCAGGCACGCGTAGGTCTCGTCGCCCTCGAGCAGCGCCGCCGTCTCGGCCTCGAGGGCCCCGGCCTCGTCGAGGGCCTCCGATATCCGGGCGGCCAGGAACCTGACCTGCCTGTTCTCGGCCTCGACGAGCGCCGGCGGGGGCGCGGTGGAGGCGGCCGCGGCCTCCCCGGCGGCCTCGGCCCGCGGGCCCCCGGCCCCGGAGCGGGCGATCCCCCACGCCCCGCCGAACCCGGCGAGCAGCTCCAGCCACCGCCGGTCCGACAGGTCGACCGCGGCCTCGAGGGCCGGGCAGGACTCGAGCAGCACCGCGCGCAGGCGGTTCTTGTCCCTGGTCGCGCAGGCCACGACGTGGTCGCGCTGGGAGGAGAGGGCGCGGGCGGCCTCGAGGGCCTCGCCGCGGCCCGGGACCCCCGACAGGGAGTCCGGCACGCCCAGGGCGGTCCGCGCGATCACCGCGGCGTCGCGCTCGTCGGTCTTGGCCTCGCCGGCGAACAGGCCGGCGGCGCGGCTGGCGGCGAGCCCGGGCAGGTAGGCGACCGCCAGCCCCGCGGCGCGGGCCCGCCTCACGGCGAGGGACCCTATGTTGCGGAACTGGTCGACGACGACGAGCGTGCCGGCGGGCGCGGAGGCGAACAGCGCGTCGAGCTCGGCCTCCCTGTTGCGGACGGGGGCGCTGGCCAGCACCTCCCCGTCGCGGTCGACCAGGCAGGCCCAGTGCGATGACTTGCCGACGTCCAGGCCGAGCACGGCCGCGGGCCTGGTGGATGGCGCTTTCACGGTGGTATCCTTCCGGTAGTCGTTCGACCGGATGGCCTCCCCCTCGGCACTCACATTACCAGCCGCGGCACCTGCCCGGCACTTTCCTATCAGCCGTCGGGGGCGGCGCGTCCCGCGCCGGCAGCACCCAACGGGCCCTCTCGGGGGCAGGGACGTTCGGCCGTGCGCGGGCGCCCGGTCGGCGGCCCGTTCTGGGCGCGCCTCAATCGTAGCCCGAGACGGTCCCGGGCTGACAATTTCGACTGTAATGGACGTTCCTAAACGACTAGTCGTTGGGGACACTCTTTGCCGAATGTGGCCGCCGCATCATCGATGATGCCGTGTCCTCGCGCGCAATGGTGGCGTCCGTCCCGCTTCGACCGTCGCGTTACGGCGCGAGAACATCCAGCGGAACAACTTGGACGCCACGCTCGGTAACATAGGCTTGCGAACCAAACCCGATGATCACGACTTTCGAAACCGGCGGGTTGTTTCCGGCGGCAACCATGCGTTTCTCGACAGCAACAAGGCTGTCAGACGCCTCTTCGATTTGAGCAGAGCTGAGTTTAACTTCGACCGGAATCCACGTTCCGCCGGGAGCCGCAATGACCGCATCGACTTCTAGATCGCGAGAATCATGATAGTGATAGAGGCCCATTCCGTTTGCTCGCGCATAAACCCACAAATCATGAAGCACCAGCGATTCAAAAAGCAGTCCGAGCGTCTTGAAATCTAGCAGTAGTGTCTCCGGGGTCGCCCCGAGTGCGGCGGCCGCCAGCGACGGGTCGGCGAGGTGATGCTTCTTTGAGTCTCTTAAATGCACCGGAGATCTCATTGCAGGGTTCCACGCGGGAATATCGCGAACGAAACTAACCCGAGCAAGAAGAGATATATATGATGCCGCCGTCTGTCTCGACACCTCTCCGCCAAGATCGGCTACGAGCGTCTTGAGTGACGCCAAAGTGGATTCATTGCGCGCAAGCGATTCGATGACGGCTTTGACCTTCTCAGGGTCGCGTCGAGAGCCATCAACACGAGACAAATCTTCTTCGGCGACTATGCCGATGTAACGTTTCGCCATCGCCGACGCAGCCAGCGCATCGCGACCGACCGCCGCGGGCCATCCACCACGGACAACGCACTCGGCAATCGAGGCAGAATCCAACGACCCGAAAGCTCCATTGAACTTTTCGCCAGAAATAATGCCCGACAGCTTAACCGCGCCGCTAGATTTCCCAAGTTCGAAAAGCGTCATGGTGTCCATGCGCAGTTTGGCGAATCTTCCAGCGCCACTGTGCATCGGACGTTCGTCGTCTCGCGGTGTCGCCGACCCCGTAAATATGAACTGACCAGGCTCGCCGCCGCGGTTGTCGCACTCAAACCGTGCCGCGTCCCAAAGTTTCGGAACCTCCTGCCACTCGTCAATCAGCCGCGGCACCTCGCCGGAAACGGCAAGAGCCGGATCCGTCTCGGCGCGTAAGCGATTCTCGAAGTTGCGGGACGGGTCCATGAGAAGGAGCCTGGACGCCGCACGGGTCTCGGCCGTGGTCGTCTTTCCACACCATTTCGGTCCTTCGATGAGAACGGCACCGAATATACCCAGCAGCTGGTCGAGCTCATTTTCGACAATTCTGGTGTAGTACTTTTTTGGCATATTTATCACCATTGCTACCAGCGCGTTTAACCTAATTTACAGTTTACATTTAACCAAATTTCGGTTCTCTGATTAACCATATTTACGCAATTCAATTAACGAAACAGATTTAGGAGCCATTTTTGCGAACGGCTTAAGCTGTGGTGCAGTCATTGACGTTCTAAAAGACTAGTCGAAAGGGACACTCTTTTCATAGCTCCGACACATGTGCCAACATGCCTGAAATCGGCGCGCTACAGATTGCGCCCATCTACTACTTTTACTCCCGCACCCCTGACCATACGCCCCTATTTTCAAAAATCGCACGTTCGCTACCTGCAGTTTTAATATTGCGATTTTCATCGTGCTTCGAGGTAAGCGACCAAAAGTAGTAGATGGCCCCAATTCCTGGCCGAGGGCATCTCGCCGCTCCTCCACGGGAAAATACGATCCGTTTTCCTCCGCCCCCAGGTAATCACGCGAGCAGGTTCTCGATGGGATCGGGGTCGGAGCTGGGGAGATAGCGGATTTCTAGTTCTACGCCGAGCTTTTGTAGCTCTCTGAGAGCAGCGACGTCTGCATCGCCTATGGCGACTGCGGGCGTTACAGAGCGCTTGCCCTCCCCTGCTTGCATATGGCCAATGCTAATCTTGGTGATCGGCACACCGCCCTTAACCAGCGCGAGTGCATCCGTGGGCGACGCCACCATGATGAGAATCCATTGGCGCGGCGTTGCGGTATGAATGATGTCGATGGTCCTTTGCACCGAGAAAAACCGCGTCCACACGCCATCGGGCGCCGCCACCCTCATAGGGGCCCATTGGCGCGAATCCGCCGCGATCTCATCGTTGACGATTAGGACAAGGTTGGAACCCACGGCTTCGTTCCACAGCTCAACGTCTTGCCCGTAAATGAAACGGTCATCGATACGCGTAAGAAGAATCTTGGGTTGAGCCATGGCTGCCCCATTCTGTTTGAGACCCATACGAGCGGGACGTCGACCACCAACTCAACAGCAGGTCAAGTAGCAAATGGGCACTGCAGACATCACGCCTCTAATATTAGTGCATTTAAAGTGAGAAAAGCCGTCAGAACACTTGCGCGGATGTGTGATGTCCCGTATCATAGACAGCCGTTGACGCCTCAGTTGCGTCATCATATGGCCGCCAGCGTAGCTCAGTTGGTAGAGCACCGCTCTCGTAAAGCGGGGGTCACCGGTTCGAGCCCGGTCGCTGGCTCCATTACACAAGATAGCCGCCTTCGGGCGGCTTTTTTGTTGCCGATTTTGAGTGCGTGCGCGCCAATCCAAACATCGCCACGTCAACGGCGGCCCACTCGGTGGACTTCGGGTTTAATGCTTAGGGGCGGGGATTTACCAAAGTGAAAAATTAATGAAAAGAAACCCAGTGCAACAAATGCCATGGCGAGGGCTCGAATTGGCCATATAGATCTAAAATGGTCACGATATACAAATGCCGAGAGACATTGGCGATATAGATGAAAAGAACTAAGGGTTTTCTTTTGTTGGTAATGATGCTGCTCGGACTGTTCTGCCTGAGTGGCCCTTCTTGGGCCGAGGCTGCCTGTCCTGAAGGTGAGCCTCAGCAGTCTTATACGGGCAGCCTGCTGATAACTGCTAAGGAGGGCGATGCCGACTCTCAGTCTGGGGTAAACCCCCTTGCCACTTTTGAGGGGGACGGCGGAACGGTCAAGCTTGACCATATTGGTAGCGGGATTTTGAGGTGGCAAGTTCTTCCGGACAAAATTGCGAACGATCCCTTCTCTTTTGCTGGAACGATTTATCTATACAAGGTTGTGAGCGGAAAACAAAAATACGTCGATTGCTATCCGACAAACGGGTCTGGAATTGCTTTCACCGGCATTTCGGGGCAGATTGATACACATGTACGAAAGGGAACCTATGTGGTGCGTTGGGCTGGAGCTGCTGCAGGCCCGATATGGATTGCGGTCTTGCGCCCCGATGTCCAAATAGGTTTCTCTCTCTAGACGGGAAGTTGCTCATGGACGCCATATATGACGGAGACGACTGGGTCGATCATTATACTTGGCGCCTGGTCGGCTCGGATGACAATGGGGATGTGGTGTTTGATGGACTATGTCCAAAGCATCTCCTTCCTTTTGTCTCGTCGTTAATTGAGAGTTCCGCTCGTGTTGCCCCCTACAGCTCGGCATCGCTTCATGATACGGACGTTTTGAAGACCATAAGGGAATCAATTGACGAGGGCACGATGAGCGGCCCGCTGTTTTCTCGGCTTGTGGGGCTGGATGAGATTCAATCGAAACGACTGCTTGCGGGCGAAAAGGTGGAACTCACTTATCGGTCGATGATTTCAATCCTGCGGCTAGCCGATGTTCTTCGCAAATAAACAGCTCCCCTATTCAAAAACAGAAACCCCGCCAAACGTGATTCCCCTAGGGGAAACACTTTTGGCGGGGTCCTTGCGTGATTTCCCTAGGGGAATCACGCCATCAGACGAGCAGCCCAACCAGGCAGCTCGCTACTCCTCCCAGTAGGCGTCGGCAAGCAGCTTAAAGCAGATCTTCTTGACCGACCGTGCGCCATCGCCCGGGAACTCGAGCGTGGGCATATGAGGTTCGCCGGCAACGAACAGTGCAAACTTGTCGTCAGCAAGATCGCCGGCAATCGAAGCGTCGGAATCGACCAGATCGTAGTCGTCCTTCTCGTCAAACTCCTGGACCAGCGTCAGGCTGCCCGTAGCGACCTTAAAGGCCTCGCGACCCTCGACGTCGATCTGCAAATCGTGATAGCGCTGATGCGTCTCGTAGTGAGCCTCGGCCTCGGGACGCGTCGTGGGAGCCATGACGTTCGCAAAGACCTTGTCGCCCAGAATCGGATGGCTGCCGACCTCGAGCTGCGCCGGGTCGTTCTCCTCGAGCCAATCGATCAGCACGTCGAGGCCCTTGAGCATTCCGCGGTACTCCTCGATATCGCCCAATGCACCGTAAATCATCTAAATCCCCTCTCGGATCGCTTCTTTGGCGGCTACTCGGCAAACGCGTTACCGACGCTGTTGCCACCCACATACGCCTCGACCAGGGTAAGGTCGGGATTGAACACGACAAACTCGGCGTCGCGCCCCAGTATAATGCTACCGCACTTGTCGTCGACATGAGCTAGCAAGCAATGCCGGGGCCGACGCCCAGGCTTTTACAGCTCGGTCACGACAACGCCGTTGTAGACCTCGTCCCAACGGTCCATGACCAGATGGCCGGTCATGGGATCCATGGCATTGAGCTTGCCGCAGGTGTTGGCGGTACGCAGCACCGTCTCGTCGTCCGCGCCAGCAGCAATGGCATGCGCGAAGCCAGCGATAGTGGAGTCACCAGAGCCCGTAGCGTTAACGGCAGGGATATCGGGCGTCTTTGCGCGGAACGCACGGCCATTGTGGAAGCCAACGGAGCCGGCAGCGCCCATGGACACGACGACCCAGGGGATATCGGAGAAGCGGGCATCAGAGGCGAGCGCGGCGCGGAGCTCGTCCACATCGTCGGTAGTAAAGCTCGTACCCAAAAGGCCGTTGATCTCGGTCAGGTTAGGCTTGACCAGCTCGGGCTTAATTTCGGACTTAAGGGCGGCCTCGAGCGAAGCGCCCGAGGTATCGAGCAACACCTTGGCACCGGCGTTCTCGGCAATGCCCGTGATCTTGGCATAGTAGTCTGCCTCGACACCGCGGGGCAGCGAACCCGAGATGGTGACGACGTCGGCCTTGCTCGCAAGCTCGGTAAACTTGGCGGTAAAGGCATCGAGCTCCTCGGGGGCAATTGTCGGGCCGCTCTCGAGCAGCTCGGTCTGGTTGCCGGCATGAAGGATATTGAGGCAGATGCGGGTCTCGCCCTTGATGGGCACAAAGTCGTTGTTAATACCGTTGGCGTCCATGAGCTCAGCCATGTAAGCGCCCATGTGGCCGCCGAGCAGACCGGTTGCCACGACGTCGTCGCCCAGCTGACCCAGCACACGGGCCACGTTGAGGCCCTTGCCGCCGGCGGTCTTTTCGGGCGTCACACGGTTGACGTCGTCGATAACGAGCTCATCGAGCTGATAGCGCGTATCGACAGACGGGTTCATCGTAACGGTGAGGATCATTTTTAGCTCCTTATCTCGCAGGCTCCTAGTGCCTCGCGATACGAGTCGACAAAACGGAATTACAGAATTTCAATCGTGAACGAGCGAACGACGGTCTCCTTGGGCTTGGCGACAAGGCAGCCGCGCTTATGCTCAAGCACGTCATCCTCATCGGAGCAGGTCGAAAGGCCGCCCCAGGGCTCAACTGCCACAAAATCGCCCTCGGGCTTACTCCACACGATGAGGTACGGAAAGCCCTCGAAGCTCAGGCGAACGCCCTTGTCCTCGCCCTTTTTGGAAAGCGTGACCTGACGACTCTCGAGTACGTCAAAGATGGTCTCCGCAAAATCGAAGAGCTCGTGCGACAGGGGCAACGTCTTCCCCACCATGGGGTTCTTGGAGCGGTTTGCCACATCAATCAAGCCAGTCGAAGGAACGGCGGTGCAGAGCTCCGCAGCCTCGTCCTTCTCAAAGTGCAGCTCGTAGTCCGTATAGGCCTCGCCCTCGTCGAGCGGGCACCTAAAGCCGGGGTGTCCACCGATAAAGAACGGCATGTCCTCGGTGCCCTCGTTGGTCACCTCATAGGAGACGCGCACGGTATCCCCCTCAAGCGCATAACGAGCGACAAGCTTAAACGGGTACGGATAATCGCTCAGCAGCGCGGCGTTATCCTCCGAAGCCAGGCACATCGCCAGCTCGTTCTCGCTCTGGCTCAGCAGCTTCCACTCCTGTTTGCGCGCAAACCCGTGGCGAGCGAGCTTCACATGATGCCCGGCAAACGTCATGGCGCTACCATCACGCAGGCCTCCGCAAATCGGGAAGCAAATCGGTGCCTGGCCGGACCACACGGCGGGATCACCCTGCCACAGGTACTCGCGACCTCCAGCCTCAATCGAGGTAAACGAGCCGCCGGCCGTGGAGACCTTGATAGAAATCGAATCGTTGGAGAGAGCGTATTCCATTGTCCATCCTTTCGAACAACTGCTTTTTGCTCGCAAGAACCCGTCTCGGCCCTGACCAAAGGACAAACCCGCACGTTCATCGATGCGTCCGGTATCCCAGCCATGCAACGGGGTACCATACAGACATTGATGCAATTACAGCTGAAAGGCCTTCTTATGCGAACCATCATCCTTTATGCCTCACGCCACCACGGCAATACGAAAAAGCTCGTGGACGCCATCGTCGAGGCGCACCCCGAAATCGATACCCTCGACGTCAAGGCGCTCGGCAAAAACGAGTATCCCAACCTGCACGAATACCATCTGATCGGCGTCGCCACGGGCATCTATTACTCCGAGATCGACAAGGACATGGCACGCGTGCTCACGAACGTGCTGCAGCCGCAGGACAAGGTGTTTGGCCTTATGACCTACGGTGGCAAAAACAAGTGGTACGGCAAGGATATCGATGGCATCTGCCGCATGAGGCAGGCCATCTTTATGGGTGTCTACGGCTGCCCCGGTTTTGATACGTGGGGGCCGTTCAAGCTCACCGGCGGTGTCCAAAAGGGACACCCGACCGCTGAGGAAATTAAGGGCGCCGTCGACTTCTTCGACAAGATCGAAGACGAGTATGGCGACATCATCGTCGAGGAGTACGCCAAGCGCGAGAAGCGTCTAGCATACGAAAAGGAGCATCCCGCGGGGGGTCTTGTGGCCGGCGTCAAGCGCACGGCAAAGAAGATCGCTAACAAGCTGTAACTGTTAAGGTGCTTTTGAGCGTTTAACCCATACGGCGGGTCCGAGCAGATTCGGGCCCGCCGTCTTTTTCTATCGTTACTCGGTAAAGGCGTTGCCGACGCTCTGACCGCCAACATACGTCTCGACGAGGGTGAGCTCATGGTCGAACACGACAAAGTCGGCGTCGCGACCCGGCATGATGCTGCCGCACTTATCCTCGATGTGCGCGGAGCGTGCCGGCACCTCAGTTGCCATGCGAATGGCAATATCGGCGCTGGCGATACCCCAGTCGACGATGTTCTTGACGCCCTGGGCAAGCGTGAGCACCGAGCCGGCAATGCTCTTGCCGTCGGCGAGCCAGCACAGGTTGTCCTTCATGATGACGTCCATGCCGCCACTGGTGTAGCTGCCCTCGGGCATGCCGCCGCAACCCAGGCAGTCGGTGATGAGCACCGTGTGCTGCCAGCCCTTTGCCTGCAGCAGCGCCTTGATGGCGGCAGGGTTTACGTGCTTGCCGTCACAGATGATCTCGGCGTAGGTCTCGGGCGTGGACATGGCAGCGCCCACGACACCGGGCTCACGGTGATGCAGCCCGCGCTGGCCGTTATAGGTATGCGTAAAGCAGCTGGCACCGGCGTTGATGGCGGCGATGCACTCATCGTAGGTGGCGTCGGAGTGACCGATGCTGGTCACCACACCCTTGGCGTTCAGAGCAGCCGCATAAGCAGCGGCGCCGTCGCGCTCGGCCGCCATGGCGCTCTTGACGATACGTCCGCCAGCAGCCTCCTGCCACTGGTCGAAGACCTCCTCGGAGGGATCGATCAGGTAAGCGGGGTTCTGCGCGCCCACGTGCTTCATGGTAAAGAAGGGGCCCTCCAGGTAGATGCCCTGAATGCGAGCACCGCAGAAGTCGGGGCCGCGACCCTCGTCCGCCTGGGCGATAGCGGCGCAGGCGTCCTTGATCTGCTCAACGCCATCGGTGAACGTCGTGGGCAGCCAGCTGGTGGTACCGCGACGGGCGAGCTCGGTCGAGCTGATATCAATGCCCTCGGGATCGTTATCGGTAGTTGAGTGGTTGTAGAAGCCATGGATGTGAGTATCGACCATACCCGGTGCGATCCACGATCCCGTGTAGTCCTTAATCTCGCAAGAGGGCTCGTCGGCCTGCCAGGCGCCAAAGACGCCATCCTCGACCATAAGATAGCCGCCCAGTTGCGGGCCTGCCGGCAAGAAGAACTTGTCAGCCTTAATTGCGTACGTGCTCATATGCACTCCTTGCTTCTAAAGCAGTTGACTGTGGTGATGCTTATACCCAGCTCAGGTAAAACAAAAAGCGCCCGCCCGCCGTTATGAGCGGACGGGCGCCCTTACAGGGGGACGCGATTAAGCGGTGAAGGGGTGAATCGTCACGCCCTTAACCACGCGGTTGACCGTGCCGGTGGGGCTCGGCGTATCGGGCGTGTTGCCCACGCGCACGGAGTTGAGCAGGCTGATAGCCTGGGCAAACATCACGAACGGCAGAGCAAGGTAGCCCTCGGGAAGCGCCTCGTAGCCCTTAAAGGTAAAGGACTCGCCCTCGTAGACGGTAGCGCCATCCTGCTGAACGGCAACGGTGTGCTGAGCGATCTTGTCGCCACCGATCTCGTTGAGGATGTCGATGTCGTACTGACGGGTGTAGGCGTCGTTGTTGACGAACACGAAGACGAGCGTCTTATCGTCGACGAAGGACTTAGGTCCGTGACGATAGCCCATGGAGGTGTCGTAGGAAGTAGCGACCAGACCGTGAGCAAGCTCGAGAATCTTAAGCTGGCTCTCCTGAGCAAGGCCGCCAAAGGAGCCGGAGCCCAGGTAGGTCACGCGATTGAAGTCGCCAGCGAGGTAATCGGCAACCTCGGACTCGCGAGCGATAACCTCCTCGCCCATCTTGGCAATGGTCTCGACCCACTCGGCCTTCTGCTCGTCAGAGGCAGTGTCGAAAATAAGGGTGGAGAGCAGGGTCATGCAGGTGTAGGAACCGGTCATGGCGAAGCCCTTGTCGTTGGCGCGCGGGATGAGCAGCGTCAGCGCATTGGGATCATCGGCGGACTCGACGGCAAGCTTGCCCTCGGGAGCGCAGGTGATGTTGAGGAACTTGACGTTGTGGACGAGCTCCTTGGCGACGGCAACGGCGGCAAGGCTCTCGGGGCTGTTGCCAGAGCGGGCAAAGGAAACCACGAGCGTGGGATCCTCGGCGCGCAGGAAGTCGCGCGGAGCGCTCACGATGTCGGTCGTGGCGATGGGCTTAAAGTCGTAGAGATCAGTGTTGCCAGCGTGACGCAGGTACGGGGCGCAGGTATCGCCAACGTAGTCGGACGTACCGGCACCGGTGAAGACAACGGACAGACGGCCCTCGCCCATAGCGCGAGCCTCGGCCAGGAAGGCCTCGATGGCCTCCTTGTTCTCGCGATAGATGTTGAGCGTATCACGCCAAAGCTCGGGCTGCTGAGCGATCTCGGCCGTGGTGATCTGGGCGCCGAGCTCGGTGAGCTCCTCGACACTCTTCTCGAACATTTCTAATACCTCTCTCTAGAAGTAATCCTCTGACGTGCAATTATACACTTCAGTTGGTTATCTGGTAGTAACCAGTTAAATGCAAAGAATCATCACATGAAAACGATGTGAACACTAGTCGCTACGCTGGTGGTAAACCTTGTATTTAAACTGATCGGCACGAGCAACCGAGAGCGTATACTCCACAACCTCGTTTGACTCGTTATACGTAGTCCTGACCAAATCGAGCACAGGCGAGCCCTCGACAATTCCCAAAAGGTGGGCATCGGTGGGACGAGCTATGCTCGCATAGAACTCCTCTTCGGCCACGCGTATCTTTTGCTGAAAGTCCTGCTCAATCACATCGTAAAGCGGTTTACGCTCCAGCAGCGGTCGCTTTAAGGACAGAAATTGACGAACCGGTAGATAGCTGCGTTCGACCATCATGGGCATGTTGTCGGCAGAACGAAGGCGCTTGAGCTTAAAAATGCGATCACCGATACGTAATCCCATATGCTCGGCCAGATTCTTATCGGCCTCCATCTCGCAAAAATCGAGAATCGTGGTCTCGGGGTCGCGACCCATAGCGCGCATCTGCTCGGTAAAGCTGTAGGACTGCATAAGATTGGTTGCCTTTGCCGAACGGTCGGTCACAAAGGTACCGCGACCGTGCTGCCGAACCACCAGTCCTAAACGCTCCAGTTCCTGCAGAGCCAGGCGTACCGTAGTGCGCGAAAGACCATAGCGCTCCGAAAGTTCGCGCTCGGAAGGAATCATGTCACCGGCGCGATATTCATGGTCAATCTTTTCGGTCAGAATATCGACCAGCTGATCGTACAGCGGTTGCTTACGCGCTCCGATCGCCATCCTATCCTCCCATTTTCTCAAACTCGGCTACTACCTTGGGTGTTTAGCATTATCTGTCTGCCACACCCGAATCATCAAGAAAACAAAAGCCGCGCGCTCTTTCGAGCACGCGGCTTTTAACATACACATGGCTTAAGGGGTCGGGGTGTGAGCCGCGTAGGGACACACCCCTCAAGCTAGAGCCTTACCAGATGCTCGGCCAGAGACCAAGCGGGCCAGCGCCCAGGATGCCCAGGACGAAGAGCAGCAGAATGCCCTTGGTCGGGGTCCAGCTGTGCTTAGCGAACATGTAGTAAAGCAGCAGCGTAAGCATAAGCGGGACGAGCTTGGGGACGATGGTGTTGAGGGTGTCGGCAACAGAGAAGTTGACCGGATCCTCGGTAACGGTGCCGTAGGTCACGGACTCCATACCGTTGCCCAGATCGGTGGCGCCGCAGGTGACAGCGTTGCCGTCGGCATCGGAAGCGGTAAGGGCGTTGCCGTCCTTATCGGTCATGGCGATGGTACCGGCCTCAGCGGTCTCGGTATCGATGCCCTCCATACCGGTGAAGTTCTCGGCCTCCTTCTCGGAGACGATCACGGTAGTAGCGGAGAGGCCACGGGTGGTGCCGTTGGGGATCTGGAGGTTGATCTGGGTGCCACCCATGGTGACGACCAGGCAACCGACCACGAAGACGCCCATGATGGAAGCGGCACGCGTGAAGGCCTGCATGTTGGCGGTCAGAGCGTCAATAGCGCTGGTGCCAAGCTTGTAGGACCAGTTCATGAGCCAGAAGCGCAGAGCGAACTGGACGGCGTTGAAAATCACCAAGAAGATGATCGGCGCAGCGGCGTTGCCGTTGATGGCCATGTTGGAGGTGATGCCAGCCGTAATAGGCACGAGCGTCAGCCAGAACAGGGCGTCACCGATACCACCGAGCGGGCCCATTGCGGCGACGCGGACGGCGCGGATCGTGGGGATGTCAACCTTGTTCTGCTCGAGCGAAAGCACGATACCCATAACAAAGGTGACGAGGAACGGGTGAGTGTTGAAGAACTCCAGGTTGTGGCTCATGGAAGCCGCGAGGTCGTTCTTGTTGGTGTGGATCTTCTCCAGACCGGGGATGATGGAGTAGAGCCAACCGGCGGCCTGCATACGCTCGTAGTTGAACGAGGCCTGCAGGAAGCAGGAGCGCCAAGCCATCTTGTTGAGGGTCTTCTGGTCGAGCTGCGGAGCAGGAGTGAGATCCTCGTAGTGCTCCGGGATCACATACTCATTAGATGCCATCTTCGAAGTCACCTCCGTCAGAAACAGCTGCACCCTTCAGCTCGGTCTGCTGCTGGAAGTCCCAGAAGGCGATGCCGAAGCCGATGAGAGCGAGGATGAGCAGAGCAGGGGTTGCCAGAGAATCGTTGGCAACGGTGATGAGCGCGAGGCCAAAGCCCATGAGGAAGAAGCCCCACATATCGCGGTTCATCATAACCTTGAGCAGGACGGCGAAGCCGACGAAGCGCATCATGCCGCCTGCAGCGGAAAGACCGGTCTGCAGCCAAGTCGGGATGGCGGAAGCGATGGTCTGACCGATGGTGGCGCCAGCGATGAAGAACAGGGTGACGACGACGGCGAAGATCAGGCCGAGCAGAGCCATGGCGAAGTAGTTCAGACGCTCGATACCCTTGGTGTCAGCGTTGTGAGCCATGTTGTCCGCGGAGGACATGAGCGGCGACATAAGCGTGAAGACCAGGGTAACGCCGAGCTGACCAAGCAGAGCGAACGGAATGGCAAGGCCGACTGCCGCGTTGGGCTCGAGGCCCGTAGCAATAGCGAGAATGGCTGCCATGATGCCGCCGATGACGGCGTTAGGCGGCTGAGCGCCTCCGATCGGCATGTTGCCGATCGTCATGAGCTGATAAGTACCACCCACGAGAAGACCGGTGTTGAGGTCGCCAAGGATAAGACCGATGACGGCGCCGGTGACGATGGGCTGATAGAGAGACTCGAGGAAGTTGAACTGGTCGATTGCCGCGACGAACGTGACGATGAAGACCAGAGCGACCTGGATGATCGAGTATTCCATCTTGCTCCTCCTTTCAAAATGTATGTACGCACTTTGGATTTCACGTACAGAATGTCAGGGTTTCATTCCTGACAACGTGGATCATGAGGATTACGAGAAGAGCTTGCTCGTGTCCTCAACAGGCGTGCTCGGAACGCGCCTGATCTCCAACTCCACCCCCAATTCCTGCAGCTCTTTAAACGCAGCGACATCCTCGTCGTTAACTGCGACGGAGGTGGCGACTTGGCGCTTTCCTTCCGACATGTGCATGTTGCCGATGTTTACCTTCTTTATAGGCACACCGCCCTTGACGAGCGTAAGCACGTCTTCCGGTGTTTCGGCCACGATGAAGATCTTCTGGCGCGGGCTCGCCTTGCCGATGACGTCGATGGTCTTCTGCAGGGAGAAGAAACGCGTAGCAACGCCGGTGGGAGCGGCCATCTTCATGAGGTTCTGGCGCATGGTGTTGTTCGACACGTCGTCGTTGGCGACGAGGATGAGGTTGGAGCCCAGGGTGGAGTTCCACTGGGTGGCAACCTGACCATGAACCAGTCGGTTATCGATGCGGGTAAGAAGAATGTTGGGTTCTGCCATGTTGATCAGCTTCCTTTCGTTATTTGCTGACGACAGTTACTTGATCTCCTGAATCGCGTAACGCGAAACATCTACGACGGCACCGGATCGGACTTTAATCTGGACCTTTTCGCCTTCGATGCCTTTGACGGTTCCGTAGATACCGCCGGCGAAAAGAACCTCCTGACCCGGCTTGAGCTCCGTGTGCAGCTCCTTGAAGTACTTCTGCTTCTTCTTCATGTTGATTTGCGACCAGATGGTGTAAATCAAGCCCATGATGACAAGCAGGCCCAAAAGAGCGACCGAGGAACTCAGAACACTGGCTCCGAAATCGGCCATTAGATGCCGTCCTCGTCGCCGAAGATATCCTCATCCTCGGCACCAGCGACGGAAGCGACCGTCTGGGCGGTGATGCCCGTCTGGCCAACGGTCACGGCCTGCTCGCCAAGCTCGGCGAGCGTGGCGTTGCCGCGGAGGAACAGAAGCTCAATAACCATGGGAAGGTTAGTTCCAGTCAGAATCTCGACGTTGTCGACATCCTGGGCAATCATCATTGCCTGGTTGAACGGGGTACCACCAAGCAGGTCGGTAAAGACGAGCACGCCATCGCACTCCTCGCGCATGGCGGTAATAGCGGCGCGGAGATCCTCACCGTAGGAAGCAGCCTGGTCGCCCTCAAAAGGAACGACGGTAAAAGCGGGCTGGTCGCCAGCGACCATAGCGATAGCGCTTGCGAGGCCGGGTGCGAACTGTCCATGACCGGTAAGAATAAAGCCAACCATTCAAATTTCCCTTCCGAAGGTGTGTACGATACGAGTCCGATGTTTTCGGAAGCCAGCGGGCAGGTGCCCTTAAAGCTTCTTGGAAAGCGTTCTTTAAGACCAGTGGTCTCTCAACTGGTAGTAACCACGTGACGTGTTGTTGTCACTATATCACCACAGAAGAGGTCGCTTTCGCTGATTCACACAGTAAAACGTTTTTGCGCCGTTCACGGCGAAAAATCGACCGTTTACCGCTCGTTAACACTTCTACCTGCGGTTTTGTAATCGTTTTGAAATGCCTTGGCCAAAGATCGGAACTTTTTTCGTGTCTAAACAACGCAGGGTGGCTAAAAATGGCGTGTAGAAAAAATGCAGGTCATTGTGAAGATTTGTGAATTGGTCTTTTTGACTTAATACCAGTTAGAACCAGTTTAGAAATTATCGGTGAACGGTAGTTTTCGACCGTTCACCGGAGAATTTCAATCGTTTGCAGTTGTTTTCCCATATGAATCGGGGAAACCCGATGAAGCGTTTGTACGATCACTGGAAGTTTTGACATTTGTCCTCATCCCCCGCGCGTCAAACTCCGGCATCCAAAATGAGCCAATAGCTCACGTTAATCGTTTTCAATCATTACTTACTCAATATCCGTAATTATTTATCGTTTATCGTTAATTCTGATATGATACAAGTATCATCCAAAACGCCGATTGGAGGGGTTATGGTCCATCGAAACGCATCTATATCGAATGAAACCATCAGCCGCGAACAGACAATAGCCAAACTGAGGAAGCTCGCTCGTATCTGCAAATGGGCCACGATCTGCATTACCACCGCGCTCGCTCTGGGACTCCTCGCAGTCATTGCGATTGACCTTCTACTCATATTGCCTGGCCTCTCCCAAGGGTCGTGTCTCCAATCCGTAGAACTTCAAGCCGGCGAAGGGCCGTGCCTTGCTATCGTCGGTACCGATGCGCAGGCCCCACTTATGCTCGTTGCACACGGTGGTCACACTGCCATAGGGAGCCTCTTGATGACATGTCTCGCGCTTACCATCGCGATAAGTGTGCGCAGGCTTTTCTTCAACATTGAAAAGGAAGGCAGGCCCTTTGACCTTGAATGTAACCAGACACTTCGTCGAGTAGGACATTTATTCCTTATCGGCGGCGTTGCCGTGAGGCTTCTTGGTGCCGTAATCACAGGAATGATACTCTCAGGATTTGGCGGCAGCTTTACGGATGCGTTCGTCGGCCAGCTATTCGAGCCCTCCATGCTCTTTGCAGGCCTGATTATTTGCCTGATTGCCAGCATCTTCCGCTACGGGTATATCCTGCAAAAACAAGATGACGAGTTGCTCTAGGGGGAATCCATGATTATTCTGCGGCTTGACCGCATGCTCGCCGAACGCAAGATCTCATCCAAAGAGCTTGCGGAACGCGTGGGCATCTCCCAGGTCAATATGTCACGCATTAAGACGGGCAAGGTTTCTGCCATACGTTTTTCAACTCTTGACGCGATATGCCGGGCACTCGACTGCCAACCGGGCGATGTACTGGAATATATATCCGACGATGAAGCCGATAGCCTTTTTGGACTTAAAGATGAATAGCCATAATTAAGCCGCCAATCACGCCCTCAACGCAAATTGCCCGCCAGAACGACTTCCGTACTGGCGGGCAATTTGTTTTCTATCAGCTAGATGCTCGATGAGCCGTGCAACTCTTTACGCAAACAGGCCGTAGATGCTGATGTTGGCCTTGGCGTAGAGGCCGTTAGCATACTCGGTCCACTTGGAGCTGGCACTCGAAGCCTGCGAGGAATACTGCTGGTAGGCGGTGTAATAGGCGGTCATGGCCTGCTTATAGGTAGCGCTATCGGCCGTAAAGGCATCGTCAGCGAAGGCCTTGGCATAGGTGCTATCGGCGTCCTTCCAGGTGCCCTTCTCGCTATCCCACTCGTCGCCGGCAAGGTTGATAATATAGTCGGCGTAGTCCTTGCTCGCGGTCTCCTCGTTGCCGTCAGCAGGCTCGGTCGGGGCGGTTGGCATGCTTGCGGAGCTATCGCCGACCTTCTTCTTGTAGAGCTTCTGCAGCGTCGCGGACTGGCGGACGATCTGCTTGGCCTGGTCCTTGGACACGCCGTACTGTTTTGCCATGGTCTTGTAGTCGGAGGTGCCGATGGAATCCTCGGCGTACTTCTTCATCTCCTTAGAAGAGACGGTAATGCCCTCGTCCTCGGCAGCGTCGAGCAGGATCTTGTTGCGCACATAGGACAGGATGACGTCGGCAGAAGGAGCGGTGTAGTTGCCATCGCTATCCTTGACGGTATCGAGGCTGTACTGGCTCTCGATGGCCTCGCGCGCGGTGATGTCGCTCTTCTTGCCGTTGTAGCTATAGCTTGCCACAGTCGAATCGAGCTGGTCCTCGGTGAGGATCGCCGAGCCGACGCCCTTGCCGCCAAAGCCGCCGTTGCCGATAAAAAAGCCGACCACAGCAGCGATCACGACAGCGACCACAAAGGCGGCAATCATCGTCTTCTTGTGCTTGGATGCATGGTCGTCCGCGTCGGCGTCAGTTTCGTCCTCATCCTGGGCCTCGGGCATCAGGTTCTCGTCAGCGGCATCTGCGGCGATCTGAGCCTCCAGACGAGCGTCCTCCTCCTCGGCGGTCGTGCCAGCAGCAATGTGCTCGGCAGACGTACCGGCAACCAGATCGATCTTCTCGTCCTCATCACCGTCGGGGCCTTCGCCGCGCTCGATGATCTGGATGCCGTCGATCTCGTCCTTCTCGTCCTTCTTTTGAATCAGACCCATATCAGTTACTCCTTGTTAGGAAACATAGTCCGCAATAGAATACGCCCGACAGAGCGCCGGGCGTATTGATTCTCAGGTTATACGCAAACACTTAAGTACTATTTAGGCATTTGCAGCGTGCATACCTTAGGCCAGGTGCGCGATAACGGCATCGGCAAAGGCTTGCGTGCCCACAGCACCCTCAACGGAGCCGGTCTGGGCACGACGCACGTCACCGGTAACCTGTTCGCCCTCGTCGAGCGTGGCAGAGACGGCGGCGCGAATGCGATTGGCAGCGTCGTTCTCGCCCAGGTGATCGAGCATCATCGCAGCAGAGAGGATCTCGGCCGTGGGGTTGGCGATATCCTGGCCAGCGATATCGGGTGCCGAACCGTGCGTTGCCTCAAAAATGGCGCAGTCGGCACCGATGTTGGAGCCGGGCGCCATGCCAAGACCGCCCACCAGGCCGGCGCACAGGTCGCTCACGATGTCGCCGTACAGGTTTGGCAGCACCAGGACATCGAAGTCGTTGGGGTTCTGGACCAGGCCCATGCAGGTGGCGTCGACGATCTTGTCGTTGAACTCAATGTCGGGATAGTTGGCGGCCACCTCGCGCGCAACGCGCAGGAACAGGCCGTCGGTCGCCTTCATGATATTGGCCTTGTGCACGGCCGTCACCTTTTTGCGGCCGCAGCGGCGGGCATACTCAAAGGCGTACTCCACAATACGGCGGCTCTTGGCGATAGAGATGGGCTTGATCGAGATGGCGGAATCGGCGGTAAAGGTCTTCTGACCCGAGCGCTCGACGAGCTGTGAGAGCTCCTCGACCTCGGCTGCGCCCTCGTCGAACTCGATGCCGGCATAGAGGTCCTCGGTGTTCTCGCGCACGATGACCAGGTCGACGTCGCGGAAACGCGAGCCGTCGCCCGGCTGCGACAGACAGGGACGCACGCAGGCATACAGGTCAAAGTGCTTGCGCAGGGCCACGTTAACGCTGCGGAAGCCCGTGCCGACCGGCGTAGTGATGGGGCCCTTGATGGCAACCTTGGTCTCGGCGACCGCGTCGAGCACGTGCTGGGGCAGCGGCGTGCCAAACTCGTCCATGACGCCGGCGCCGGCCTCCTGGACATTCCAGTTGATCTGGACGCCGGTGGCCTCGACCACGCGGCGCATTGCCTGCGTAATCTCGGGACCGATACCGTCACCGGGAATCAGGACTACATCGTGCGCCATAATCTGTTACTCCTCGTCTTCGGCGTCGTCAGATTTTTTAACGCTAGCACGCTTCTTCTTTTTGGAGAGATCCAGGCCAAAACGTTTAACAAGCATTTCGCAAATCTCGCTCGAACGGGCCTTGAGATAGCTGCCCTTGCCGTTCTCGGCGTCGAACTTAAGGCGCAGCGCAAGCTTCTCTGCGACCTCGGCGTCGATCTCGCCCTGGCAAAACTCGTACAGGCAACCGAGCATGTCGCGATACTCAAGGTCGCCGTGGTAGCACTGGATGGCCTCGTCCAGGATGGGCCAAGCCTCGCGCGAACGCTCAACACTCGTGGCACCCCACACGCACAGCAGGCGGAAGGCGGCATAACGCAGCGTGGAGGAGATCTCGTCGAACAGCGCGGTCTCGGCACCCTCAAAGGCGTCCTCCATCTGCTCGGGGCAGGTGGAGGCGAGCGCCGCCAGGGCATCGAGCGCCTCCCAGCGGGTCTGAGCCTCGGGGCGGTCGAGTGCCTCGATCAGCGCGGGCACGCAGGGCACGACGCGCTGCGGATCGCGCTCGGCAAGCAGGTGCAGCACGCGGGCGGCAAACTGGCGGATGCGGCGCGTGGGGCAGCCGAGCTCCTGGACCAGGCGGTCGACGGCGTTCTCGTTCTCCTCTGCCAGCTGAAGCTGTGCCAGCTCCTCATCGGTGAGCTGTTCGTCTTTGTTTTCTGCCATAGTTACCTCTTCTTACTATTTCTTAGCGTGCTTGCCAGCACCCTTGCTGTCATCGGTGACCGAGATGAGCTGTCGGTCGGCAGCGCCATTACGACGCGCGCGGCGGCGCTCCTCGGCGTCGCCCGCGTCGGCGGCGGCGCGGTGAGCCTTGTTGACGTTAAAGACCTCGTCGTGCTTGCGCCACGGACCGACGGACTCGCCAAAGCTCATCTTAAGACCGGCGATAAAGCCACCGAGCCAGCCGATCGGCGCAAACTGCACCAGCGGGAACAGCGAGAACACCCAGGTCAGCAGGACGACTGCCGCCGCTCCTGCAAAGTTGGCGATCCAGTAGTCGCGCTTGGTGATGACGCGCTTTTCGCACGCCCACTGACCGCACAAAAAGCCGATGTAGATCGCAAAGAGAAAGAGCACCAGCGCAAGCACCACGAACGTCCAGCTCATGGGCGCTACTCCTCGTGATGGTGGCCGCAGCAGCACTCGTGGCCGTCGTCATGACCGTGGCCGCCGCAGCACTCGTGGTCCTCGCCGTGATGGTGGCCGCAACCGCACTCATGCTCGTCGCCGTGCTCGCCGCAACCGCAGCCGTCCTCGTGGGCACCGTGCTCCTCGGGGCGATACTGCGACCAGTCCAGACCGGCGGCGATGGCGTCGGCCTCCTCCTTGTAGAGGACCGTGATGGCCTGGGTGCCCAGCTTGGCGCCACCGATAGCGTCGAGCATGTCGTAGAGCGTAAAGGCCACGTCGGCGCCGGGCAGCGCGAGCTCGCGGTCGTCGGCGTAAGCAAGGGCCAGGCGCAGGTCCTTAATGAAGTGCTCGACCATAAAACCGGGCTTGTAGTCGCCGTCGAGCGCCTTGGGAGCCAGGCTCTCCATGGCGCCGGACTTGCCGGTACCGCCCAAGATCATCTGGCGGGTCTTCTCCAGGTCAAGGCCGCTCAGCTCGGCAAATGCCATGGCGTCTGCCATGCCGACCATGCAGGCGCCCAGCGACACCTGGTTGGCGAGCTTGGCAGCCTGGCCCTTGCCAGCGCCGTCGAAGCAGCAGATGTTGGCCGCAAAGGTGGCAAGGATGTCGCGGACTGGGGCGATATCGTTCTCGGTGGCGCCCACGATAGCCGTGAGCGTGCCGGCGATAGCACCAGACTCGCCGCCGGTGACGGGGCAGTCAAACGCCATGCGGCCGGAAACCTGGGCGGCCTCGGCAATGTCGCGCGCCAGCTCGGGCGAGCTTGTGGTGAGGTCGATCAGGACCGCGCCGGGCTTAGTGCACGCGAGCAGGCCGTCGCCCGCCAGGTAGAGCTCCTCGACCTCGGAGGGATAACCCACCATGGTAAAGACGACGTCGGCGTTCGCCACGGCATCTGCCGGCGTATCGGCCCAAACGGCACCGCGCTCGATAAGCGCGGCGGCCTTGGACTTAGTGCGGTTGTTGACCGTGACGGGATAGCCGGCATCCAGGATGTGGCCGGCAATGGGGGCACCCATGATTCCGGTGCCGATGAATGCGACGGAGAGCTTGTTTGCCATGAAACCTTTCCTTTTGGGTTGGGTGTTATTACCAGGTTGAATACTCGGTGCCAGCGTTGGGCTGTGAGTCGAGGGCGATTACGGACGCAGCGCTTGCCTACTGGCCGCGCACGCGGCGGGCGATGCGGTCGGAAAGCGACGCCTTGTCGGCGCGGTTCTTACCCCAAAACGCGCAGGCCACCATGCCGGGGCCCACGTGCGAGCCGATGGTAGGACCGACGGAGCTGCGAATGATCGTGACGTCGGCGCAACCCTCCTCCTTGCGGATGGCGGCTTCGAGCCAGTCGCCGTCCTTCTCGGCATCGGCCGTCATAATGGCGATGGGCATGGTGCGATCGGGCACATAGTTCTCGCGGAACGACTTGAGGATGGACTTGAGCGCCTTCTTGCGACCGCGGTTGACGCCGATCAGCGACAGCGAGCCGGCCAGGTCGTAGGACAGCTCGGGTTTGACGTCGAGCTTTGCCGTGAGCTGTGCCGCCGCGGGCGGAATGCGGCCGCCGGCAGCCAGCGCGTCAAAGCTCTCGAGCGTAAAGTAACCGTGGACATAGGTCTTGGCCTCGTTTGCCCAGTCGACCAGCTGCTTGGCGGTCAGTCCCGCCGAACGCTGGCGCACGGCCTCAAGCGCCAAGAGCTCGCCGGTCGCACAGGGCAGAGCGTTGTCGACCACGTACAGCTCAAAGTTGGGATACTCGGCGCGCACGGCGTCCGCCGCCTGGCACGCGGAGTTGTAGCTCGACGACAGCGCCGAGGTAAAGCACAGGTAGACCGTAGGCGTACCCTCTTTGGCGCACTCGGTAAAGAACTCGATATAGCGACCGAGCGACACAGCCGAGGTGGACACGCGGGCACCGGCGCGCATACGGTCGTAGAACTCCTTGGGTGTGATGCTCGACCAGATGTCGTCCGTGCGCTCTTCGCCATCGATAATGAAGGGGAAACCCAGGATATCGACATCGAGGTTCGCGGCGACCTCGGGGCTAAAGTCGCAGCAGGTATCGACGACGATGCGGCAACGGTCCGAATGACCGGCGGATGCGGCCTTGTCCATCAAAGCGACTCCTTACGTAAAAAGGCGGCCACCCGCATGGGATGGCCGCCAGCCGTTAACTCATGCAAGTTAACGTATTTTACTCGTCAAGTGTTTCGATGCGGGGCTTGATGATGCCATATCCACCATTCTTACGGTGATACACCACATTGATAAGGCCGGTCGTCGCGTTCTCGAACACGTAGAAGTCGTGACCGAGCAGATCGGTCTGCACCAGCGCCTGCTCCTCAGTCATCGGAGTGACGTCGATAACCTTCTCGCGGACGAGCAGGTCGTCTTCCTCCTCGGGCAGCAGCAGGTCGGCCAGATCCTCGACGCGCTCGACCGGTGCGACATCCGCGGCGCTGGCACCACCCTGGCGGTTGTCCACGACCTTAGTCTTGAACTTGCGCAGCTGGCGGGTAACCTTATCGGCGGAGAGGTCGATGGCGGCATACATATCTGCGCCGTGCTCGGCAACGCGAATCACAGAGCCGCGGGCACGAACCGTGACCTCGACGATTGCCGGGTTGGGGTTCGAGGGGTTCTTCTCATAACGAAGCACGACGTCGACTGTCATGGGCTCGATATCGAAAACCTTGAGCGCCTCGCCGATCTTCTCATCCACATGCGCACGCAGAGCATCGGTTACCGTCGTCTTGCGTCCAGAAACCTTGATATCCATACGTGGCTCCAATCTGCCTCGGGGACTTACTGTACTGGCTATGTACCCATTGCCGTGCATTTAATCACGCGGATTCCTAAAGACCCGAATAACGATTGCTTAATACCGCATACCGAAGTCTCGCACTTTTCTGTGGCAAAGTGCGCTATGGGAGGGCGTCGGCGACTTTGTATTTGGTCCCGAAAATTGGCTTTGACCTGCTGGTTTTATAGGGATAAAAAAGCCGGGCTCCCCTATTGGGGAAACCCGGCAGTGCGTGTTGAAACCGTGAAGAGGTGTCCTTTCCAACGTATAGGAGACACCACCCCTAGCAATAACTAGCTATTAAGTTTGTTAATGTCGTCGTCAGTGATGGTGCCTTCCTGGCTGGACGATTTGTCCTCGGAGGATGCGGTCTCATTGTTGGAATCGGAGGACTCGCTGCCGGAGGACGTGGTCTCACTGGACTCAGAGTCGCCCGGCTGCACGTTAGCGCCCGAAACCGTCTTAGTGGTGAGGTCGTAGGGAATCTGGCCGTACCAGACGCAGTGAACCGCCTCGAGCGTGCCGTCGACCGTGATGTCGTCGAGGGCATCACTCACGGCACGGCACAGTTCGTCATTGGACGAGAGGCCCGCAACACCAAGCGTCGAGGGCGCCTCGAGCGCACCGACATAGGAGACCTCGCTCATCAGGCGTGCAAGATAGCCGCCGGCTGTGGAGTCGCAGATCACATAGTCGACCTCGCCAGACTCGAGCGCCTCAAAGCACTCGTTGATGTTGGAGTAGGTCTTTTGGTTGGCGGTGATGCTCTGCTTAGCAAGCGCCTCCTGCGAGGCCGAGGACATCTGGACACCCAGAGTAGACGTGTTAAGGGTATCGGTGGAAACGCTTAGCGACCCACCATCGCTGGTTTTACCGAACACGGAAGCGGCATCGTACAGGCAGGTGCCGAGCGAGCTAACGTCCCCGTCCGTGGAGTTGATCTCGCCGATAAAGATATCAGCCTTTTTGTCGCCGAGCGCGGAACCTGCCGAGGACGCATCGACAAAGGCGACCTTAAGGCCCATGCGGCTTGCGAGGGCGCGGGCAGCATCGACTGCATACCCCGTAAGCTCGCCGTCGGCGCCCTGCATTGCCTGCGGCGCATCGGAAGTATCGAGGGCGACCGTCAGGGTTCCGGGAGTGACCAGGGCATCGTCCGACACCGCCGGCGTGACGGTCTCGTACTCGATCTGGTCGATCGTGGGAGTCGTGAACGTAGACAGCGGGTTGAACGCGCATCCGCTCAGGCCCAAAACGGCAATGACCGCTGCGGTCCCAGCACCTAACCGAGCCGCGTGCATCAAGCTGCCCCTCACCATGTCCACTACCCTGCCTTCTGTGTCGTATACGATCCGTGCGTTGCGCGGAATATCGGGTTGTTCCCACCAGCTGACCTGGTATTTGACCCCACACTTGCGCACCGGGGTGTTTGCTCGGGAGGCCGCAGCCACCCTCACGACTGGCCCGCTCGCCCGCGAGGCGGTATTGCCCCAAAGAAAGTAGAACGGACGGTGCGGCTTACATCTAGGACGCGCCATGATCGCGCCGCGCGCACGCGGTCGCTTACGTGGATCCCTTTGACCGCGTCTGTCTTGGACTAGGACGGGCATTTCGTCCGTCCGCAACCACAGCCTGGTAGGAACGTAGCGCATTATAGCTAAGTTCAAGCTAAAGTTTAAGGTTAGGGGCGTCATTCGCATCGCGAGTACAGATTTCGCAGGTCAGGACGGGCTGCACGTGGCCAGATTGAGCTCGTCGCCCCCTATGGGGAGCCTCGAGACGCCCGTTTTAGGGGCCGTGTGCAAAAAACGGCAAATATGAGTACTGTTACCAATTTAGTAGCAGCGATTTTCCACCTCGTGAGCCGGTTTCGAGCTCATTTAGCCCTGCTTAGCGCCTTGATTTCCCACATTTGTTTATTATCTTCGCGATTTTTACCGTTTCTCGATCCGCAAATATCAGATTTTGCTGTTACTAATTTTGTATCAGTACTCATTTTTGCCACTTTTTGCACAGCACCTATAAACAGACCCCCTCTCAAAACCAACATCTATGCTGGCTTAAGCCCAAAACATGCTCGGAGCGTATTCAGCAGCGCGTCTTGCTTCTTCCGACGAGCCTCCACGCGGTTTTGGTACCGCTTGCCCATGCGTTGGTATATGCGCCATGCGAGTGCCTCCATCGCCTCCATGTCGCAGAGCATCTCGTTATTGACCGTTGCGACCTCGATCCCCATAGCTATAAAGCCCGTATTACGCTTTTCGTCGTGAATGCGCCCACCGCGAGACGAATGGCCCAGCTCACCGTTGTATTCCAGGTCAAACCGGGCTGCCTCTTGATACGCATCGCAAACTGCATGAGGCATCCCCGAGATTGCCTGCGCGCGGTCATCGAACTCGATCTTGTAGTCGGTCTTAAAGGGACCGCAGGCAAAACCGCCATAGGAAAACGGAAGCGAAAACAAAGCGAGCATGATGCACTCCATGGGTGAGCGCAGGTTTTCCGAAAGATAGGGACACAGACGCTGCAGTTGTTTGGCCGTGTTCCCCTTGTATACCGCGAGATAATCTGCCAGACGATCGGGCATCAGCACCGGCTCGACTTCAAAGTAGCCCACGTCTGCTGGCTGGTCCTTGTCCTTTGCAAGTTTATTCGTAACAGGCGAGGTGTAGGGAGGCAGATACTTCCCGCGATCGCTCAGTGAAATCTTGGAGCACAGCTCCTGGGCCAGGGCAAACGCCTGGATGCAGCCGACCTCGCGCGCAACGGCAACACAAAGGGCCTCGGGAGATAGGCTGTACACCCCCGGTTCCACCTCTAGAATCGAGCCTGCGGGCAACCTGGAACACACGGACCAGCCTACGCCAGGCATGCGGCGGCGCTGCGCCGCAGATCCCACCAGCAAGCACAGATCTTCTTGCACCTCGCCACTTTTGGCTCCAATTCGCACCAAGTCAGGAAGATAGATATCCTCGGTCGAGGGCGACGACGTGCGCAGCACACGGCGCTCTTCATCGAGATTAAGGTCCTTCCAGCTGATATAGCCCATCTGCCGGCGCTCGGCGCGCATCATGCGCAGCGCTGAAGCGCCTGTTAGGATTACGGAAGCCGCTAGCTGTTCGCCTGTCGGCTCGTTGCGCCGCTCAATCTTCACTGCCACAAAACCACCCCTACCAAACACGTGCGATAGCAAGGCCATCGACTGCCGCAGCGCCGGCACGCTTGAGCTCCGCCGAGGCTGCTGCCATGGTCGCGCCCGTGGTGATAACGTCATCGATAAGCAGTAAGCGGCGGCCGTGCACGTCCTCAACCGTCTCGTACATGCCTTGGGCACGCTCGCGACGCTCCTCACGACCGAGTTCGCGCTGGTCGCCATGCCCGTACTTGACGAGGGCATCGAGCAGGGGAACACCCGACAGCTCGCAAAATGGGCGCGCAATGGCCTCCATATGATCAAAGCCACGCCGCCGAAACGCTGCCGCCGTCGCAGGCACAAACACCACCGCATCCGCACCGGACAGCACACCTCCCAAGCGTTCGGGCGCTACGACCTGGGCATGCAGGGCGGTGTCGTAGAGCAGCTCCGCCAGATACGGCGCCAGGCGTCGCTCGCCCGCGTCCTTGTACGCTTTAATGATGCGCGGCAGCGGATGCGCATAGACGGAGCACGCCAGGCACCGGTCGAGTGCCTCCGCCATTGCCGAGGACGTGCCCTCGACCGAACACTCAGTGCACAGCAAATCCCCAAACGGGGCGCCACATCGGGTGCAGCTATGCCGTGGGTCGATGAGCGTGAGCGCAGCCAGGCAGTCTTGGCAAATAAGCGCACCGGCGCGCTCGCAGCCGGCACATCGTGTTGGCGACAATGCCTCGAGCGCCTCGCGTGCCGCCCGCTCGGCAAACGGTAGCAATCCGTCCGCAAACGGTAGGGCGCCGGCACCTTGCAGGCATCCCAACACATTCAAATGTCTCTTCACGACACAACCCTCCCTACGTTCGATCGCAGGGAGGGTTGTTGATTCAGCGCTATGGTACCCCGACGCGATTGGGGCAAGGCTGGTTAAATCCGCTCGCGGGCGTTATTCGCCGGCAGGCGGTTGTGGTGCAGACGAAGACGGGGCCGAGCCCTCGCCACCGCGATCCTCGCGCGGCTCGCGCTCGTCGCGAGCGGCGCCACGCGAAGCCTTGGCAGCCGCTCCCCCGCCATCTCCGGGACGACGGCGCGTGACCTTGACCTCGCCATCCGAGACCTGATCGGCAACGGAGGGCACTGAGGGCTTCTGCTGCGCGCCCGAGGAATGGCGACGGCGCGAACGCGGCGCGCGCTCCTCCTCGCCACGTGACTTGCCGCCCTTGTCGGCAGGCGCGTCGGAGGCCGAGGCGCCCTTGGAAGCGGCACCAGCCTCGCGAGCAGCTGCGGCGCGGAAGGCGTCCTCGCGCTCCTCGCTCGACAGATGACGGCGACGACGGCGCGTGGGGTTCATGCCACCGCCGCGGTTTTGCTGCTGGGGCTGTTGAACCTCGCGCTCGCGAGCTCCGTTCTTGCCGGCGGCTGCGGCCTCGCCGGCATCGGCAGAGCCCGCACGCTTGCGGCGGCGACGGCCACCGGCGGTATCCTCGACCTCAGGCGCCTCGGCCTTGCTGCGGCCCTTTCCGCGGCCACGGCCCTCGCCCTGCCCCTGACCGGCGCGAGCATCGGATTCAGCATCGCGACGACGGCGCTTGGGCATCGACGTACCGGCCAGACGGTCGGCGCTCGACAGGCCATCGCCCACGTCGACGCCGTTCTCGCGGTCGAGCTCCATAAGCGCCAGACGCATCTCGGGCGACTCGATGCGCTCGAGCACGTCGCGCGTCACGCAGTCGGGGCGGCAGTTGCAGCCCTGCTCGGCGGCCTTCTTTTTGCAGCCCTCCGAGCAGGTCATATCGGCCAGGTTGACCTTAAAGACCTTGCCGTTCTCCAGGCGCAGCACCAGCTGCTCACGCGGCGTGTCATATTCCTGAATACGCGCCTTGCCGAGCGGCGTATCGATGAGCGTCTTCTTTTTGGGCGCACGGCTCTTAAAGTCCTTGTACGCTTCGAACTCATAGCGCAGGCAGCACATCAGGCGGCCGCAAACGCCGCTGATCTTGGAGGAATTGAGCGGCAGGTCCTGCTCTTTTGCCATGCGGATCGAGACGGGCTCAAACTGTCCGCCAAAGCGCGTGCAACAGAGCTCCTGGCCGCACTGGGCATAGCCGCCCACCAGGCGAGTCTCGTCGCGCACGCCGATCTGGCGCATGTCGACGCGAATGTGCAGCGTCGAGGACAGATCCTTGACGAGCTGGCGAAAATCGACGCGCTCCTCGGCCGCAAAGTAGAACACGGCCTTCTCGCCGCCAAACAGGTACTCGACGCCCACCGGCTTCATCTCGAGGTCGAGTTCTTTGACCAGACGGCGGAAATCGACCATGGCCTCGTCGCCCTGGATGGCAAGATCGTCGGCAAGCTGCAGGTCGATGTCGCTCGCCACGCGCAGCACGGGCTTGAGCGGCTGACCGATCTCGTCTTGCGGCACCTCGAAGGGATCGGCCGTAACCAAGCCGATCTCGGTTCCGCGCTCGGTGGAGCAAATGGCATAATCGGCCTCGAGGATATCCAGGTCCTGCGGGTCAAACCACAGGTCGCGCGAGGCGTAGGTAAACTTAACGGGTACGACTAACGGCATTTCAGTGCCTTCCTGATATCGAACAGCATGACCTCGATGGCCAGCTGGGGAGTAACGTTTCTGGCGATGTTGTGCTCGGCGGTTGCGACCGCCTCGAGCGCCTGGGTGGCACCCGCAACATTCGTCGCAGCGGCAAGCCGACCGATCGTGTCACGCACGTCTTCGTTCACCACGTCGGCCGCCTCGTCCTGAAGTGTCAGCAGCACGTCGCGCATGAGCGTCCGCGCGCTCGCCAGCGCTTCCATGATACCCGAACGCTCGCGCGCGTTGAGTTCGCGCTTGTTGCGGTCCTCAAGCTGCTTCAATGCTCCACGCGACAGGTAGTCGGCATTTTGCTCGAGTACCTTTTCCTGCGTGGACTTGACCTCGGCGAGCGGCGCCTTGACGGCGACGATGAGCGACTTGGCGCGACTGAGCACGTCGGCCTCGTCGGCGGCAATGAGTGAGTCGATGGCACGGACCATCTGACGGCGGGCGTCCTGGCGCTCGGCGCTCTTAAGAAACTCGATGCCGCGTGTGGGGCTTCCCGCCACGGCGACCGCCATGCGGCAACGCGCGGGGTCCTGGCCGGTGGCGCGGCTCACGGCCTGCGCGGCGACGGCGGGCGACACCAGCCGAAACGGCACGCACTGGCAGCGGCTCACGATGGTGGGCAGCATCACGTCTGCCGAGGTGCCCAG
The DNA here is from genome assembly GCA_959605475.1 of uncultured Collinsella sp. Lineage (GTDB taxonomy): Bacteria > Actinomycetota > Coriobacteriia > Coriobacteriales > Coriobacteriaceae > Collinsella. The sequence goes on from CAUHFS010000005.1 coordinate 45,263, forward strand.
CAAGATGAACATAACGCCCTCGGGCGGCTCCTCGAGTGTCTTGAGCAGTGCGTTGGCGGTGTTGGCGCGCAGTTGCTCGGCACGGTCGATGATGTAGACCTTGGCCTTGGCGCGAATGGGTGCCAGCGGCACGTCATCGAGCAGCTCGCGGGTCTGGGCAATAAGATAGCCCGTGGCGCTCTCGGGCGTGTAATAGTGCACGTCGGGATGCGTATGCCGAGAGACGCGCACGCAACTGTCGCATGCGCCGCAGCCGTCCTGCTCGCACAGGAAGGCTTGGGCGAGCGCCCACGCGGCATCGAGCTTGCCCGCGCCGGGCGCGCCCAAAAACAGGTAGGCGTGCGATGCACGGCCGCTGGCGACGGCATTGGTCAAAAAGTCGCGCACGCGCTCTTGGGTGTCGAGCTTGGCCAGCAGGCTTGCCTGAGCGGGGGCCATGTTACTCGGCCTCCTTGGCAAGCGCGGCGGCGACAGCATCCTGGGGGATATCGAGACCGTACGCGCGAACCTGCTCGACCGTCTTCTCGAAAACTACCTCGACGGTCGTAGTGGCGTCGATGAGCTTTACGCGGTTTGGCTCCTCGGCAGCAATGGCGCAAAACCCCTCGTAGACACGCTCCTGGAATGCCATGCCCTTAGCCTCCATGCGATCTGCCGCGCCACGGGCTGCCATGCGTAGCGCCGCCTGCTCGGGCGTGATGTGGTAGACGAGTGTGAGCGCCGGGTGCGTTCCCGCGACGGCCAGGTTGTTGGCGTCGCGCACCATCTGGCGATCGAGGCCGTCGGCAAACGCCTGGTAGCAGGTCGTGGAATCGTAGAAGCGATCGCACAGGACCACCTTGCCGGCAGCGAGGGCGGGCGCGATGACCTCGTGCACCAGCTGGGCACGCGCGGCCTCGTAGAGCAACAGCTCGCAGGTATCGCCCATCGCCATATTGGCGGGGTCGAGCAGCAGGGCGCGGATCTTTTCGCTGATGGCGGTGCCGCCCGGTTCGCGCAGGCTCACAACCTGGTGGCCAGCGAGCTCGAGCGCGCGAGCAAGCAGGCGCGCCTGCGTGGACTTGCCGGCACCGTCGACGCCCTCGAGCGTGATAAAGCTATGTTGAGCGGGCTCAAAAGCCATGGACGCAGCCCCTTCCTACAAGGCGCGTAAATGCGGATATATCAACCAAGCCATGATACCCCAAGGACAGGCGCGCCCCAACGATTAGCCGACAGTTAGGGACGTTCCTAAACTGCCGGCAGATAAGGAACGTCCCTAACTGCCGGCTTCTTGGGGCAGTGGGTATAATCGTCGTATTGCATTGAAATGTGGCGAAAGGAGTGGCAATGTCTCGGTATTGCGCCTCGTGCGGCAAGCTTCTTGAAGATAATGCCAAGTTCTGCACCTCGTGCGGTGCACCCGTTGAGCAAACAGCCGCGAGCGATAGCCAGCCCGCTTTTGAGCAGACCGGCTCCCTTGATACGCCGCAAGCCAAGGCGGACGACCCCCTCGCCTATAGCCCCGACCCCGCCGCAAGGACCGAGGCCGTCGAGACCACGCAGCGCATACCCGTCGCGAGCGGCTCGCCCCAACAGCAGCCGGCTCCCGCATACGCGCCCGCTTCGCCACAGACCCCCGCTCCCAAAAAGAGCGGCACCGGGCCGCTTATCGCCGTTATCGTTGTGCTGGTGGCGATCATCATCGCCCTGGTCATCTTCTTTGCGATCAGACCGTTCGACAACGCCGCCACGCAGACGACTGCCGAGGTAGCTAAGCTGCACCATGACGTCGACGACGATGACCTAAAGCCTCTCGGCAATCCCAACAGCCTGTACGACGATGATGACGATGACGACGAGGATGGCGGCGAAGCAACGCTCTCCGAGCAGAACCTCTACCGTCGCCTGAGCGAATACTACGACCTGCTCGAAGATCTCGACAGCCAGGTCCGTGGCTGCGCGCAGAACTTCAACGGCAACTATCTGGAAGAGGATCGAACCACCCGTCAAAATCTCGCCGACGTCGCCGAGCGCACGGAGGACACCATCGAGCAGTATTACGACATCGTCGAGGACCTGGACGTCCCGACGAGCTCCAAGAACTACAGCTCCTGGAAGGATATCATCGCCCTGTACGACGACCTGGATCACCGCATTGACGCAATCTGTGATGCCTGGGAGATCAGCCTGAAATACGCCAAGCCTGCGGACCACAAGAATGAGATCGTGGCGCCGCTGGCGCGCGACAACGTAGCGGGCACCAACGACAACAAATACCGTCTGGACTTTGAGGACCGCTACCCCGGCGCCGCACCCGTCGAGGTAAAGTAGTGCTCTGTCGTTCCCGAGCCGGCAGTTAGGGACGTTCCTAAACTGCCGGCAAAAAAGGAACGGCCCTAAAAGCCGGCTAAAAAAAGAGCGAGGATCTTGAGGTCCTCGCTCGTTTTTTAGGGCAATGTTTCGACCGTGCGGCTACTTGTCAGCGGCTGCTTTCTTGGCAGTCGACTTCTTCGCGGTCGACTTCTTGGCGGCAGCGGCTTTCTTAGCCGTCGTCTTTTTGGCCGCCGTTGTCTTCTTCGCCGTGCTCGCCTTGGTTGTGGTCTTGCGGCCGCGGGCGGGCTTCTTCTCCTTGGTCGGGCAGTCCATGTTCACGCAGATGCGCCACGGACCGCGCGCCGTGTTGACCACCACGATGGGAGCGCCGCACTCGGGGCAAGTCTCGCCCGTCGCCTCGAGCTTGCCGCGCGCCGGCAGCGGATAGCTCACGCCGCAGTCATCGTAGTTGGTGCAGCGGATAAAGCGCTTGCCGCTCTTCTCACTCTTGTGCGCAATCAGATCGCCATGGCGTCCGGCCTCGGCGCACACCTTGCACTCGCCCACCTTAAGATCGGGCTCGTAGTTGGTGGGGCACGTGGGGTTCACGCAAATCTCGAAGGCCTTCTGGCGGAACGGCTGGCACTTAATGCGCGGCGCGCCGCACTCGGGGCACACGGCCGCCTCGCCCTCGAGCGGGCTCACCTTGACGCCGCTCGGCACCGGATAGGTCACATCGCAGTCGGGCCAGCCCATGCAGCCGATAAAGCTGCCGCGGGTCTTGGCGCTCGTCTTCATAACCAGGTCCTTGCCGCACTTGGGGCAAGCGCCCACGCGCGCATCGGCCGTGACGGCGTCGCTGATGGCGTCGCCCAGTTCCTGCGTATGTTTGAGCAGCTCGTCGAGCACGCCGGCCAGCAGCGCGCGCGAGTGCGTCACGACATGTTCTTCGGTGTCCTCGCCGCGCTCCACGCGGGTCATGTCGCCGTCGAGCTCGCTGGTCATATCGGGGCTCGTGATGCGCGGGGCAAACTGCGACAGTGCATCGATAATGGCGATGCCCAGCTGGCTCGGCTCCACGGGATCATTTTTGAGATAGCGCACGGCATACAGGCGCTCGATGATGCTCGCGCGCGTGGACTTGGTGCCCAGGCCGCGCTTTTCCATCTCCTGCACGAGCTTGCCCTGGCTGTAGCGCGCGGGCGGCTCGGTCTGCTTGGCCTCGAGTTTAATGTCGAAAACGTCGACCGTATCGCCCTGCTCCAGCGGCGGCATCTGCTCGTCGCGCTTAAGTCCATACGGATACGCCTCGCGGAAGCCCGGGGTCACGAGCACGTCGCCCGAAGCCACGAACGGCTCGCCGTTGACATCGAGCTCGAGCTTGGTGTTCTCGATGGTCGCGGGCCCCATGAGCGTTGCCAGGAAGCGGCGGGCGATGAGGTCGTAGAGCTTGCGCTGGCCGCCATCGAGCGTGGACGGATCGCCTTCGCCCGTGGGGTAGATGGGCGGGTGGTCGGTGGTCTCGACTTTGCCGCGCGTGGGCTTCATGGGGCCGGCGAGTACCTTTTTGCACACGGGCGCCAGCGCCGGGTTGATCTTTGCCAGGTCGCTCACCACGGCGCCCAGATCGAGCGTCGCAGGGTACACGGTGTTGTCGACACGCGGATAGCTGATGAGGCCCGCCATGTAGAGGGACTCGGCGATGCGCATGGTACGTGCAGGTGAGATGCCCTCGGCCGCGGCGGCAGCCTGCAGCGAGGTCGTCGCAAACGGCGTGGGCGGCTGCTGCTTGCGGGAGCGCTTGGTCACCGCGGCGACGGTTGCCGTCGTAGCGCCGTCGACGTGGCCGTACGCCGTCTCGGCAGCATCTTTGTCGGTAAAACGTGTCGTCTTGTGCGCAATCTTAAAGCGGTCATCCTCGGCAGCACCCTGAGCGGCACCCATGCCGCGAATCTGCCAATAGTCCTCGGGCACAAACGCCATGCGTTCGCGTTCGCGCTCGACCACCAGAGCGAGCGTCGGCGTCTGCACGCGGCCGGCGGAGCGCACGTTGCCAAAGCCGCCAAACTTGGCGAGCGTCAGGTAGCGCGTGAGCACCGCGCCCCAAATGAGATCGATGTGCTGGCGGCTCTCGCCGGCGTCGGCCAGATTCTGGTCGAGCGAGACAAGATTATCGAAGGCCTGCGTAATCTCGGCCTTGGTAAACGAAGAATACTGGGCGCGGGCGACCGGCAAGTCAGGCGCAACCTCGCGCACTTTGTTGAGGGCGTCCGAACCGATCAGTTCGCCCTCGCGGTCGAAGTCCGTGGCGATAATGACGCTGTCGGACTTCTTGGCAAGGTTCTTGAGCGAGCGGATGAGCTCCTTCTCGGCCGGCAGCTTAATGACGGGCGCCCAGGTGAGGTAAGGCAGGCTCTCGAGCTTCCAGCCCTTGATGGAGATACCATCGGCAAGAAACGGCTTGCGCTTGGTGTCGTAGGGCGGACGTGCCAGGCCATCGGGCATATCGGCCGGCAGCATCTCGCCGTCCTCGGTGACCGAATACCAGCCCAGCTTTTTATCGAACAGCACGCTGTCGCAAAAATCGGGCGCAAGGATGTGACCGGCAAGGCCGATGGTCACGCACTCCTCGCCCTTCCACTCAAAACGGTAGATGGCGGTGTTGTACACCTTGTCCTTTTTGGGTTTGCCCGTGGACAGACGCTCGGCAATCTGACGCGCGGCGTCGTTTTTCTCTGCGATGATGAGCTTCAAAAGAGGCTCCTATCTCGTGTCTCTGCGGCTACGCCCGCCCGTATGGCGGCCGACTTACGCCCTTGCTTGCTCAATCTGCCCGATGAGCCAATCGCACCAGGCATCCATGCCCTCGCCCTTGCGCGCGCTCACGGCAAACCGCGGCGCCTGCGGATTGAGGTCATCGAGTGTCTTAGTATACCTATCCATGTCAAAATCGAAAGCCGGAGCCACGTCGACCTTGTTGAGCAGCTGCGCGCCGGCGTGTTGGAAGATGCCCGGGTACTTGATGGGCTTGTCGTCGCCCTCGGGCACCGAGAGAATCATGATGGACAGGTTCTCGCCCAGGTCAAAGTCGACCGGGCAGACCAGGTTGCCCACGTTTTCGATAAAGATGACGTCGATGTTCTCCAGACCGACGGCCTGGTCGAAGGCATCGACGGCCTCCATGATCATGTTGCCCTCGAGGTGGCACAGGCCGCCCGTGTTGATCTGAATGGCGGGCATGCCGGCTTCCTTCATGGTGATGGCGTCGACGTCCGAGGCGATATCGCCCTCGATGACGGCGCAACGCAGGCCGGCCTTGTCGCGCAGGCGCTCGTTAGTGCCCAGAATCGTAGTGGTCTTACCCGAGCCGGGGCTCGACAGCACATTGATCACGTAGGTGTTCGTCTGCTCAAATCGCTGACGCAGCTGATCTGCCAGGCGCTCGTTGCGCGACAGAATCGGCGACGCGATATCAATCGTTTTCTCGGCCATATTTAGCGCTCCTTACTTTGGCCCCTTTATACCCCATCGCTAGATGGCGAGCGGGCTAATCGTCGGGGGTCTCGATCTCGATACTTGCGATGTCGAGTTCGCGTCCGTGCAGCAGACGCACGTTGGCGCCGCCACATTGGGGGCAGCGGCAATGAAAGCGGTCGTGCTCAAAGACCTCGCCGCAGTCCAGGCACTCGCTTTGTGGATGGACCTCCTCCACGGCAAGCGCGCAGCCGCGCGTGAGCGGGTCCTCGTCGCGAAACGTCTCCCACGCAAAGTCGAGCGCCTCGCGCACGACCTCGGTCATATCCCCGATACGCAGCGTTACCAAAACGGCGCGCGAGGCCCCCGCCCCACGCGCCGCGCGAATCACTGTATCGAGTATGCCGTTGACAATGCCAACCTCGTGCATACCGATTTACTCCTCGTCGTCCTCGTCGTCCGAGAACAGGTCCAGACGGCTCACGAACAGGCCCTCCTTGCCCTCGCGCGCGGTAATGACCACGCGGGCGATAGCGAGCGAGATCTCGTAGAGCGAGAGCAGGGCGCCGTACATAAGGCCCAGGGTGACGGGCGAGCCGTCGGGCGTGATCACAGCCGAACCCACGAGCAGGCCTACGTACACGTAGCGCCAGGCGCTGCGGAAGGCCGCGTAAGACACGATGTGGAAAACAGACAGGTAGAAGATGATGAGCGGCAGCTCAAACGCCACACCAAAGCCGATCATAAAGAGCAGCTCCATGTTGACGTAGTTCTCCAGATCGGGCAGCGCCGTAGCAACGGCAGAGGTCTCGCCGATGAGCCACTCAAAGCCCGCAGGGATGATGATGAAATAGCAGAAAATGGCGCCCAGGAAGAACAGCACCGTCGAGGCGAGCACCGTGGGCACGACCCACTTGCGCTCGTTGGGGCGAAGCGCCGGCAGGAAAAACGCCAAAATCTGCCAGATAATCATAGGCGTGCACATGACCACGGCCATCTTGATGGCCAGCGAGAAGCGCAGGCCAAAGCCGCCGAGCGTGGTGGTGATGTAGAACTTACCGTCCGGCACAAAGGAGCGGATGGGGTCTTCCAGGATGTCGAGCACCACGGGCGTGGCGAAATACAGCACGATGGCTGCGGCAAATACCGACACGACCACGATGGTCAAGCGGCGACGGAGCTCTCCCAGGTGATCGAAGAGCGGCATGCGCGCAGGTCCGATAGGCATTACTCATCGCCTCCCTTCGAGGCGTCGGCGGCGGCAGTGTCGTCCTCGGCCTCGAGCTCGCGAGCGAGCTGGTCGACGACGGCCTTGCGCTTGCGGGGACGACGGGCGTAGAGGTCAGCCGTCGTGGGCTCTGCCGGCTCGGGCTCGGGCTCCGGCTCTGCAGCAGGCTCTGTACCCTCGGCCTCATCAACAGCGCCTTCGCCCTCAGCAGCACCCTCGCTTGCGGCCTTCTCGGCAGCAAGACGGGCGCGACGCTCGGCAAAGGTCTCCTTCTTGGCGGGCGCTGCCGTCTCGGCGACATCCTCGTCCGCATCGGAATCGTCGTCGGTCGCAGCAGTCTTCTTGGGCTTGACCGGGGCCGACGCGACCTCGCTCACCGGATCGATAATCTCGGACTGAACAACGGCCGTCATCTTTTCCTGCGTCTCGCGGAACTGACGGATGGCACGGCCGATCGTGCGGCCCATCTGCGGGAGCTTATCCGGGCCAAACAGCAAAAAGCCGAAGACCACGATGATCGCGAGCTCACCCTCTCCAATACCAAACACACATACCTCCAAGGCTCGATGTGAGTCGAGCCCGCACCGCGCCATTCGGCCGGAACTCGTCTATTCATTCGGTCAAGTATAGCGCCCGGACGCCAAAACGTCCGAGCGCATCACAAACATATGCCAAACGGCACGCCCTTTTGGGGGCAAAGATTATGCAGCGGTGATCGAAATCTCCTGGTCGACGCCCAACAGCTGAACCACGCGCATCACCGGGGGCTGCACGTTGACGCAGCTAAAACGCTTACCATGATCAGCTGCGTGGTGTGCGGCGCCCACAAGCACGCCAATGCCCGTCGAATCGATGTAGCTCACCTGGGCAAAATCGAGCTCAACGGCCTCAGTGGGCTGCTCGAGCGCCAGGTCGATGGCATTGCGCAGGCTATCGGCGTTAGAGATATCGATCTCACCGGTCACCTTAATGGTGTAGAGCTCTGGCGTGGGGTTGGCGGAAATACCCAAATCCATGTATACGCTCCTTTACGTATCGAAAGTGCAGATAGTACGGGAAGCTGCGCGTTAGGCGCGCTCGGCACGAGCAAGCTCAGCAGCGACAAGCTTGACGGCCAGCACCAGCACATCGAGCGCGGCCTCCAGGTCCTCGACCGTGGGATAGCTCGGCGCGATGCGGATGTTGGTGTCGCGCGGGTCCTTGCCATAAGGCCAGGTGGCACCAGCCGGCGTGAGTTTGACGCCCAGGTCGGCACAAAGCGCGGCGGCCTTTTGGGCCGAGCCCTCGGGACCATCGAAGCTCACAAAGTAGCCGCCGCGGGGATGCGTCCAGGTGGCGCAACCCGTGTCGCCCAGGCCCTCGGTGAGCTTGCGCTCAACGGCCTCAAAGCGCGGGCGCAAAAACTCGGCATGCTTTTTCATGTGCTCCTTGACCGCCTCGATGGTGGGAAGGAAGCGCACATGGCGCAACTGGTTGAGCTTGTCGGCGCTGATCAGGCCGGCCTTGAGGCGCTTGGAGAACTCCGCAATGACCGCAGGGCTTGCGCCGATAAAACCGATGCCGGCGCCCGGGAAGGTGATCTTGGACGTCGAGGCAAATGCCACCACGCGATCCTCGGTGCCTGCCGCACGCGCGAGGTCGAAGATATTGGCGAGCTCGTCGGTCTCGTCATACAGGTCGTGCACGCAGTAGGCGTTGTCCCAAAAGATGCGGAAATCGGGCGCGGCCGTGGGCATCTCGACCAGGCGGCGCACGGTGTCCTCGCTAAAGGTAATGCCCGTAGGGTTGGAATACTTGGGCACGCACCAGATGCCCTTGATGGAGTCGTCGGCGGCAACCAGGCGCTCGACCTCGTTCATGTCGGGGCCGTTGTCAGTCATCGCGACGGGGACGTTCTCGATACCCAGGTCGGCGGTGATGCCAAAGTGGCGGTCGTAGCCGGGAACAGGGCACAGGAACTTGACCTTCTTGCCGTCGTGCGCGACCTCGTAAGCCTCCCAGGGCTCGCTGCCGCACGAGCCGCAGCGCCAAAACATGCCGGCGATATCGTGCTCGATCAGCAGGCTCGACGAACCCAGTACGAGCGTCTGCTCGGCGGGGCAACCCAGGAACTCCCCCGCCAGCTTGCGTGCCGAGGGAATGCCCTCAAAGCAACCGTAGTTGGAGCAGTCGACGTTGCCGTCGTGCAGATCGGCATCGGCATTGAGGATATCGAGCATGGGTCGAGAGATGTCCACCTGGGAGGGCGACGGCTTGCCGCGGGCCATGTCGAGCGCCAGGCCCTTGGCCTTGACCTCGGCGACCTCGGCTTTGAGCGCCTCGATGGCGGCATCGAGTTCGGTGGTTTCCATCTTCTGGTAGATCGTCTGCATGGGGTGCGACCTTTCGCGAAGCGGTACGTTGCAGTTCGTCTAAGTATAGACCGCCATCGTCGCAACGTTATGAAGCCGTGATAGATTAAGTTCATCGCAATCAATTACGAATCGCCGCGCATGCCGGCGTGGGGCGCCCAAGGAGGCACTATGGAGTACGGATCGTTTCAGGCCGAGGAATTCGGCGACTTGCAGCGCCTGGTCGACGGACTGTTTTACGACCGCCACGCCATCGACCGCCTGGATCTGATCGTACAGGCCGAAATCTTGGACCTGGCGCCCGACCTCATGGAAATCGTGAACCTTTTGCCGCCCGGCTACTACGACCGCCAGTCACTTTGCGACCAGCTCAACTCCGCCTTGGCCGCCCACGGCTGGGGCGCCGTCTACGGAACGGTGGAATAAGCCTCGAGGCCGGCGATTTGGCCCGCTTCCCGACCTTGGCGAGGCTTGTTTTAGGGCTTGTGGCCAAAAAAGGGCAAATATGAGTACTGTTACCTTTTTAGTAGCAGCGATTCTTGGTCGAAATCGGCAAAACTCGACTTGAAACTTCCTAATCACCGTCAGCTAGCGCCAAATTGGAAGTCGATGGTCACTCATTAACGTACAGTTCTTATAACTTTGTTCATTATTTTCCGCACCTAAAATGATACGCCGTTTGTGACAGTACTCACAAACGGCGTTTTTTGACCACTGGCGTGTCTGGCAGGCGGCAAGCACCGCCCGAATCCGCATTTTGAACGCGCCCGAATCGGTTCTGGAGCCGGTTTTCGCGCTCTTACTCGTCTTTGGGCGAGGGATGCTTGCAGACCACGCTCATGTAGATCATGCCGAGCACGGCTGCGGTGACCGAACCGGCGAGAATAGCGGCCTTGGCTGCAAGAACCTCAAACTGGGCCGTCGGGAAGGCAAGGCCGCTGATGAGAATCGACATGGTAAAGCCGATACCGCCCAGAATGCCCACGCCGGCAATCATGTGCCAGTTGACATTGTGCGGCAGCTCGCAGGCCTTAAGCTTAACCAGGGCAAACGTCATACCAAAGATGCCGATCGGCTTGCCCAGCAGCATGCCAAAGTACACGCCGAGCGTCACCGGGTCGGTGAGCAGCGTGCTCATGTCCACGCCCACTAAGCGAACCTGAGCGTTTACGAACGCAAAGATCGGCAGGATCACAAAGTTGACCGGCGTGGAGATCAGACGCTCCATGCGGATAAGCGGCGGGGTCACGCGGTGCATGACGCGCTCGACCTTGGTTGTCGAGACGGTAAAGTCATGCTGGCCCAGGATGTGTGCCTCATCATCGTAGCGGTCATCGAGCAGCGGCAGGCACTCGCCCAGCCAATCGGTGAGGCTATCGAGCTTGACGCCACACTTGGCCGGGATGGTAAAGGCCAAGATGACGCCAGCAAGCGTGGCATGTACGCCGCTCTTGAACATGCAGAACCACAGCAGCAGCCCCAGTACCGAATACGGGGCAAGGCGGTAATGCTGCGTCTTGTTAAGCCACACGAGCGCGCAGGTCACAAGCGCGGCGGCGCCCAACCAAAACGGATTGGGGCTCTGACCGTAGAAGATGGCGATGGCGGCGATGGAGATCAGGTCGTCGGCGATGGCGAGCGTCGAGAAGAACACGCGCACGCCGTTGGGCACGCGGTTGCCCAAAAGCGACAGCACGCCCAGCGCAAAGGCAATATCGGTTGCCATGGGAATGGCCCAGCCGTTGTGCGCGCCGGCATGGTTAAAGATCAGGTAGATGCAGGCGGGAACGACGACACCGCCCACGGCCGCCAGCATGGGAAGCATGGCCTGACGCGGATTCTTGAGCTCGCCGACCGTCATCTCGTACTTAAGCTCAATGCCCACCAACAAAAAGAAAATCGCCATGAGGAAGTCGTTGACGAAAAGCTCAACGGTGAGACCAGCCGTAAGGTTGCCCAGACCCACATACAGCGGGGTCTCCAAAAAGTGATGGATGGCCTCGTAGGCATCGGTATTGGCGCAGATGACGGCGGCGATAGCGGCGATCACCATGACGGCGGCAGAAATGGTGCCGTTCTCGGCAATGCGCTCCCAAATGTCGTGACGTTCAAAGCGCTTGCGCTCACGAACGTTGAACAGCTGCTCAGTTGCTGCCATGGGCGGCTCCTTTCACGGGAAAGTTCCCGTCTTAAAAAAGCACGGCCCGCCCAAGTGGCGGCGCCGCGCTCTATCGTATTACGCTTGCATCTAGCCTACCCTGCACGACAAGCACGCAGGCGTGGCCGAAAAGCGGAACCACAGGTTGAACATTATTTGCTCAACGGCACGGGCGCGCCTGCCCAAGAGACGACGCAGCGCCGTGCACAAAAAACGACCGGAGCGCGGGGCGTCCGCGATCCGGTCGTGGCGTTCGGTCAACTAAACCTAGCAGGCGGCCATGATGGGGGCAGCGACCTGCTTCTTACGGGAGAGGACGCCCGGCATCCAGACGCCGTCGTGCTCATCGGCAATGCCCAGGCCCTTCTGAGCGGCCTCGGTCTCGCCCTCGAGCAGGACCTGCGAGCCCTCCTCCATGATGTCGGTGATGCACAGGACAATACCGTCGGCACCCTTCTCGGCGGCGTAGGCGCGCATGGCCTCGCGGATCTCGTCGATCATGCCGAGCGCGCGGCTCTTGTCGACGGTCTCGTACTGGCCGATGAGCAGCTTCTTGCCGGCGGGCTCGAACATCTTGATGTCGTTGCCGACCATCTCGGCTGCGGTGAAGGAGCCGGACGGACGGGTGAGGAAGACCTCCATGCCAAACTTGACCGGGTCGACGCCCACCTGCTCGCCGAGCTTGGCGGCGACGGCGCGGTCGACATTGGTGGTGGTGGGGCTCTTGAGCATGAGCGTGTCGGTCATCATAGCCGAGAGCAGCAGCTTGGCCTGAACGTCGGAAAGTTCAACGCCGAGCACGCCGGCAAGCTTGGTGACGATGGTGCAGCTGGAGCCCCAGGGCAGGCAGATGTAGTGCAGCGGGCCGGCGGTCTCGAAGTCGCCGATGCGGTGATGATCGACGACACCAAAGACCGTGGCGTCCTTAAGACCGGCGACGGACTGGGCAGACTCGTTGTGGTCGGTGAGGACGACGAGCTGACCGGCCTCGACGGACTCAATCACGCGGGGCTCGGCGATGCCGGCGTCGGCAAGCAGCTTGGCGGACTCTGCCGGAAGCTGACCAAGGGCGCAGGCCTCGTAGGTGTTGCCGGCATACTCAACCTGGTTGAGCAGCTGGGACAGGACGACGGCGCTCATGATGGCGTCGTTATCGGGGTTCTGGTGACCAAAGACAAGAACGTTTGCCATGGATATCCTCCACTTGATATGTGTACTTGGACGTAGCTATGGTAGCACGCCGATGCCGAACCCTATGAGATGGAAGGGCCGCGGCACAAATTGGGGCAGGCACGGGGGCCAAGGCTGTCCCTTTTGCACCATGTTGGTGCAAAGTAACCTGTCCCCCTTGCACCAGCTATTTACCGGCGGCGCGCAGGGCTACGTAGGCGGCACCGATGATGCCGGCGTCGTTTCCGAGCGAAGCGACCTTAATGGGCGTCTCGCGCGAGGCGGAAAGCGCGTACTGCTTAAAGTGCTCGCGGACCGCATCGAGGTAGACATCGGCCGAGGCGGAGGCGCCGCCGCCGATCAGGAACATCTCGGGGTCGACCACGTTGGCGATAAGCGCCAGAGCGCGACCGAGATAGTCGGCCATGGTATCGGCCGCGGCCAGCGCGAGCTTGTCACCCTCGCGGCAGGCTTGGAACACGTCCTTGGAATCGGAGGGGCCGGTGAGCTCGATGGGCTCGACGCCCGCCCTCTTGCACTCGGCCAGGTAGTTGCTCACCACACCGGTGGCGCTGGAATACTGCTCCAGGTGGCCATGGCCGCCGCAGCCGCAGGTGCGCTCCTCGTCGGGATTCAGGCACATGTGGCCAATCTCGCCGCCCGCGCCCACAACGCCCGATACCACGTCGCCGTTGACGATAACGCCACCGCCCACGCCGGTACCGATGGTGACCATCACCACGTTTTGCACGCCCTTGGCAGAACCGAGCCAGGCCTCGCCCATGGCGGCGGCGTTGGCATCGTTCTCGTACTTGACGACCGCGTCGGGGCAGTGCTCCTGGATGGCGATCCTCAGCTCGGGCAGGTTAATGGCAATGTTGGCCTTGACCTTGGCATCGCCCGACGCCGGGATGGGGCACGGAACGGCCAGGCCAATGCCCGCCACAAAGGCGCGCGGAATCTGCGCCTTGGCGACCACCTGGTCGATAGCCTCGGTCACCGCGGCAAAGCCCGCAGCATCAACGATGGGAGGCGTGGGCACGCTGGCCTTGGCAAGCAGGTTGCCGTCCTCGTCGAACAGGCCCTCCTTAACCGAAGTGCCGCCGACGTCGATGCCGATATAGTACTGCTTAGGTTCCATGGGAGCCCACCTTTCTCGTTTAAACATTGCCTGTATGGTACCGCTCCCAAGACAAAAACCTGCCAAAAAGGGACAGGTTTATTTTGGCAGGTTTTATCTGGGAAAACGCAAGGCATGAGATTCGGTTCGCTGGGCGGCAAAACGGCCCAACCCCATCTTCGAGCCGATCAATTTGCTCAATACCACATTATTCGAATGCATATTCATTTAGAGCGCTCTAGTTGATATAGAAAGGCGTTTTTTGATTATATCTTTCTCGAACTTTTCAAAAACGCAATAGGGATGCTTAGGCGTGGACTATACTTTCGTTTGTACTCAATCAAGCCGGAAAGGAGGTTCCATGATTCCCAAATACGAGGCAATAGCTGCAGATATCCGTCGAAGCATCGAGGACGGCGCTCTAAAGCCGGGCGACAAGCTGCCCACCGTCGTTGAGTTCTGCGAGCTCTATAGCGTTTCCAAGATCACCGTCAAACGAGCTATTGAGCAGATCACCGAGGAAGGCCTGATCACCAGCCGGCGCGGATCGGGCACCTACGTTAAGGACACGGCGGGTCTCCCCGACCAGGCATTTTTCCAGGGCAAAAATGACCGCGCCCAGGGTTTTTCGTATGAGCACCGCGGGGAGAAGGTGACCTCGGTGGTCTACGATTTCTCGATTGTCAATCCACCAGCGGACGTCGCAACTCAGCTGGGAATTGCCGAGGACGACTTTGCCTATCACATCGTGCGCGTGCGCCAGGTCGATGGTCAGCCCATCGTTATTGAGTACACCTATATGCCACTCGAGCTGATTCCGGGTCTTAAGAAAAAAGACCTGTACGCGTCGGTCTACAGCTTCATCCGCGAGCAGTGCGGACTCAAGATCTCGAGTTTCCACCGTACCATTCGCGCCGTCGCGGCAACTGAGGAAGAGGCTGAGCGCCTGGATACCAAACCCGGCTCTCCCCTGCTCGAACTCAACCAGATTGGCTTCTTGGATAGCGGCACCGCGTTTGAATATTCTATCTCGCACAACGTAGGCGACCGCTTTGAGCTGCACAACGTAACGCTGGCCTAGTTTTGTAATCCGGTGGGTGCTCGTTTTGAGCTGTCTTACGCGGCACCCGCACAACCTTATGGGAGTATGCACATGTCCGATTTGATTAAACTCACGCCGATTTTCCACGAGAAGATCTGGGGCGGCCGCCAGCTCGAAACCGTATTTGGTTACGACATTCCCGAGGGTCCCATCGGTGAGTGTTGGGCTATCTCGGCCCACCCCAACGGCGACTGCCAGATCGCGGAGGGCCCGTACGCCGGTCACACGCTTTCGTGGCTGTGGACCGAGCACCGCGAGCTCTTTGGTAACTGCGAGGGCAAGGAGTTCCCGCTGCTCATTAAGATTCTAGACGCCAAGGACGACCTTTCGATCCAGATCCATCCCAATGACGAGTACGCCGCCGAGCACGAGAACGGCAGCCTGGGCAAAACCGAGTGCTGGTATGTACTGGACTGCGAGCCCGGCGCCACGATCATCGTCGGACAGCGCGCGCACGACCGCGCCGAGGCCGCGCGTATGATCGAGGACGGCCGCTGGGACGACATGCTCAACGTGCTGCCGATTCACAAGGGCGACTTTTTCCAGATTGATTCCGGTACCGTGCACGCCATCAAGACCGGCACGCTCATTTTGGAGACGCAGCAGTCGAGCGACGTGACGTATCGCCTGTACGACTACGACCGTCCCGGCACCGACGGCAAACTGCGTCCCCTGCACATTGAGCAGAGCCTCGACTGCATCGACTTTGATGCTCAGGCTCCGACCGACGGCACCGTGACCGCGCCCGAAGTCGACGGCGTGACCGAGCTCGAGTCCAACTCCTGCTACACCGTCGATCGCGTGCGCGTCGACGGCAGCAAGACCCTCGAGCAGCGCTGGCCCTTCATGTGTCTGTCGGTCATCGACGGCGAAGGCACCGTCTGCGGCGACCCCGTCCACAAGGGAAGCCACCTGCTAGCTCCGAGCACCGTCAGCTCCATTGACCTCGAAGGCAAG